>JAILBG010000010.1:0-18001 GCA_024681215.1 Clostridiales bacterium | reverse complement strand
GAGCACCTCCTGGGGAGGGGCGTCCCCGGTTTCGTTCAGGGCGGCCAGCATCCTGTCCGTGCCGAAAAGCTCCCGCTCCCCGCTGGTGGCCTCCGGCACGCCGTCGGTATAGAGGAACAGCCGGTCCCCGGGCGAAAGGGTTATTTCGTATTCCTTGTATTTCATGCCCTCCATGCCGCCGATGACGAAGCCGTGGCGGTCCTTATACAGCTCGTAGCGGCCGCCGGCGCGCTTGATCGCCGGGTATTCGTGGCCCGCGTTGGCGGCGGTGAGCCTGCCGGTGGAAATTTCCAGGATGCCCAGCCACACGGTGACGAACATCTGCATGGGGTTGTTGGCGCAGATGATCTGATTCGTCCGGGCCAGGATTTCCGCGGACGTCCCGCCCTGCAAGGCGCTGCTTTTGAGGATGATCTTGGATGCCATCATGAACAGCGCGCCGGGCACGCCCTTGCCGCTCACGTCCGCCATCACCAAGGCCAGATGGTCGTCGTCGATCAGGAAGAAATCGTAGAAATCGCCGCCGACCTCCTTGGCCGGGTCCATGGAGGCGAACAGATCAAATTCGGCTCTGTCCGGAAACGGCGGGAAAATGCCGGGCAGCATGCCCTCCTGGATCCGCTTGGCCATGTGCAGCTCCGTGCCGATCCTTTCCTTTTCCGCGGTCACGCGCCGGACCTCGTCCACATACTCGATCGTTTTGTGGGACAAATTGGCGAAGGATTCCGCCAGCACCTCGATCTCGTCTCCGGTGCGGAAGGCGTCCTCCATTTTGAATTCGGGATTCTGTTCGTCCAGGGAAGTGATCTTCCTGGTGATGCTGTTCAGCGGCTTTACGATCCGCTTGCCCACGATCAACGCGGCGGCGGCCGCCGCCAGGGCCAGAAGCCCCAGCAGGATCATGGAGAATACGCCCCGCTGCCGGACGTTCTCCTGATAGGTCGTCCTGGCTTCGTTCGTGATTTCCGCGTAACTGTCCAGCAGGGTATTTTCCAACTGATCCACAGTATTCCGGGATATCGCGTTGAACAGCGTCCAGTTCACGGTGGGAATGGAAACGCCCTGCATATAGTACGCTTCGCCGTTGACGCTGACGGTCCTCACGTCGGTGCGGTCCGCCATGGCGTCGTTGATCAGCCCGGCCAGCTCCCTGTTTTCGGAGCTGCGCAGGTCAATGGCGTTGGCGCTTTCCTGCACCTGCATCACTTCCGGGTTGGGAGAGTAGATCACATGCCCTTCCCGGTTGACGATCCAGCAGTACCCGCCGTCGACGGCCAGCCCTTTCACCGTGATATCCATCGTGTGGAGGAAAAGATCGGAAGCCACCACCGCCGTCACTTCTCCCTGGGGGCCGAACACCGGCACGGCGCACGTCACGCACAGGTCCCCCGTATTGGCGTCCACCTCCAGATCGGAGAAAACGAGGCATTTTGCCTCCACCGCCTGCTTGTACCAGAACCGGGTCCGGGGATCATAGCTTATTTGCGATCCATCCTCCCGGAACCAGTCCCCGGAGGTGCGGTTGACCACGAGAAAGAAGCCTTCCGGAAAACCCACGTAAATATTGTCCAGCCCGGAAGTTTCGCACAGGGAAATCATCAGATCCGAAAGATTGGATGCCAGCCCCGCCCGGGCTTGCAGCGCCGGGTCGTCCGGGTCCGTGCCGTCCGCCCAGATCAGCTGCGCCGTCAGCTGTCCGTCCAGTTCTTTCTGCGGGCCCGCGTAGGGCCTGGCCTGGAAGCTGTCCGGATCGGCAAACAGCTTCGCTGCATAATCGGCCACCAGCAGAACGTGGCCCCGGATCCCCTGAAACATTTCATCCACGAACCGGGCTTCCGTATCCGTGGTGCGTTCCATGGTTTTTATGGCCACCATGCTCATGGTTTCGGAGATGATGCCGGAGGTGGTCTGCTGCTGGCGGACGCTGGTATCCGCGGTCAGAGAAGTAAGCATCCTGCTCTGGCTGGCGGTCACGATGGCAAACGCGCCGGCCAGCAGGATCACGGTCAGCAGGATCAGGATAAAGATCTTGGTTTCGATGCCGCCGATAATGAGCTTCCAGATTTTTTTCATGCTGGTTTCTCCCTGTATCCGGTCGTTGGAAAAGCAAGAGAAGGCTGCCGGTTCCCGAAGCGCAGCCCATAGGGCCGGCGGATCACGTTCTGCGGGGCTGCTTTTCCCGTCGGGGTTTCCCATGATCCGGCTGACTGCTGTTTTCATTATAAACCGGATAAAGAGAAAAAAGCAAGCCGTGTTTATTCACGGCTTGCTGTGTTTTGTCGAAAAACCCAGGGGATGCATCGAAGGGGCCGCAGCCCCTTCGGTTTTCATCCGCAGGCGGCGGTATGTACGTCGCCGAAGAGCAAATGAAATTTGCTTCCTCTATAATTTGTGTTTGATCACGGTTTATCGGGATCCTTGGAAAGGGTGTCCGCGCCCTGGGCCGGCATCATCTGGAGGGCCGCATGCAGCAGGCCGGCCCTGTGGTATCGGTAGATCTGCCTTTCGTCGTAGTGCAGGTTCATGGCGATGCGGAAAAAGGGCAGCCCCTCCAGATATCGCATTTCCAGCACCGCCCGGTGCCTTTCGTCCGGGATCCGGTCGATGAGGCGCTGCACGTTTTCCCGACGGCGCGTCAGCGCGTGGTAATCGGCCAGCAGCTCCTCCTCCAGATGCCGGATATCCCCGGCTGCCGCCCCGCCCCCGACGGAGCGCAGACGCTTTTCCTCCTCCCGGACCCGGTCCAGCCGGGCCAGCTTCAGGGCGATCAGCCTTTCCAGCGGCAGGGCGGAGGACAGCGCCTTGCGCGCCCGGGCGATCCCGGCGTCCGTGACCAGGGCGTACAGCCGGTCTTCAGGCTTCATTCCCGCCCTCCCGCAGGGCGAAAAGCTGGTCCAGCGTCATGCCGCACTGCAGCGCCTGCTGGATGCGCCGGGCCTCCGAAATGTGCAGGGGCGACGCGCCCCGCAGCTTCCGCCGCAGGGACGGATAGCTCACCCCGGCTTTTTCCGCCAGGGTCCGGCTGTCCCAGCCTTTCAAATACATTTGCACCATCACCTGCAGATAAATACATTCTCCCCGCATGCTTTCTTCACCTCTTATGGGAACAAGCGTTCCCTTATTTGCAGGGCCAGTATACCGTTTTTTCAGCCGGATGTCAACCGCTGACGGAGAAAAAACAGGAAATGCCTGGAAGAAACGAGCAGTTATGATCGCGAACGATCAGTCTGCGCCGCTGCGGCGGGGCCGGAAAGAAAAAATGTGCGTTCATAATCGGGAAACGCGGCGCATAGGCTGTGGCATGGACTGGCAGCTGATGATTCCGGGAATGGAGGGGATCCCGCCGCAGATTTTAGCGGAGGCCCGGGAGGTGCGCCTCCGGTGCGGCGCGCCGGCGGCGGTGTGCACCGGAGAGGAGACGGCGTGGGGGACGCGCAGGCTGACCGCCGGCGAGGTGATGCGGGCGGCCCAGGCGCTGTCCGGCCATGCGCTGGCGGCCCGGCAGCGGGAGACTGCCCGGGGGTTCCTGCCCCTGCCGGGCGGCCATCGGCTGGGGGTGTGCGGCGTGATGGGACCGGAGGGGCTGCGGGAAATCACCAGCCTGTGCCTGCGCCTGGCCCGGGAGAAACGGGGCGTGGGGACGGAAACCTACGCCCGCATCCGGGGGAAAAGCGCCCTGATCATCGGCGCCCCCGGATCGGGGAAAACCACGCTGCTGCGGGATCTGGTGCGCCTGTATTCCCGGGACGGGCTGCCGGTGGGGGTGGCGGACGAACGGGGAGAGATCGCCGCCTGCCGGGACGGGGCCGCCCAACTGGACGTGGGGCCCATGACGGACGTGGTGACGGGGATGCAGCGGAGCGAAGCGTTTTTCCTTCTGCTGCGGGCCATGGCTCCCCGGGTGCTGGCGGCGGACGAGATCGGCGGCGCGCAGGACGTTTCCGCGGTGCGGGAGGCGGCGCGCTGCGGCGTGACTGTGCTGACCACGGCCCACGGATCGTCCCTGAAAGAGGTGCGGAAACGGCCCGGGGTGGGGGCGCTGCTGCGGGAAGGGGCCTTCGCCTGGGCGGTGACGCTGGAGGGGCCGGGAATACCGCCCCGGGTGGAGGCGTGCGGGGAGGAAAGCGGCGGATGAGCATTGCGGCGGCCTGCATCGCGGCGGCGGCCTGCATCCTGGCGGGCGGCGGGGCGGCCCGGCGCCTGACGGAACGGGAAAAAACGCTTTCGGCCTGGGAAGAAAAGCTGATCCGGATGGAAGGCGAGGCGCGCCGGGGCGGGGCGGCCCTGCCCGCGCTGCTGCGGGAAGGAAGCGCGGGAGAAAAGGACGCGCTGGGTGCCCTGGCGGACCGGCTGGACGGAGCCCGCCGCCGACGGGGAAGAGGCGATCCGGGCGCTGCCCTGGCCTGCGGCCTTTTCCCCGGAGGAAAAAGCGGCGCTGACGGAATGTCTGCTGGGGCTGTTTTCTCCGGAAAAGGAAAGCCAGCTCCGGGCCCTGCAGCGGGCCGGGGAGCAATGGCGGCGGTTCTCCCTTGCGACCCGGGAAAGCCGGGAAAAGAACGCGGCGCTGTACCGGAAGCTGGGGTGGCTGGCCGGGGCGGCGGTATTCATTTTGCTGTGTTAGGAGCGTGCGGATGCGGATCGACGTGCTGCTGAAAATCGCCGGGGTGGGGCTGCTGGTGACGGTGATCTGCCAGGCGCTGACCCGGGCGGGGCGGGAAGATATTTCCACCCTGGCAGGCCTGGCGGGGATGCTGGTGGTGCTTCTGTCGGTGCTCTCCCTGGCCGGGGAGCTGCTTTCCCAGGTGCAGTCCGTGTTTCAGCTGCCATGAACGAAGCGCTGAAAATGACGGCGTTCGCCGCGGCGGCTGCGGCTGCGGCGTTCCTGCTGCGGGCGGCGAACCGTCAGGCGGGGGCCGCGGTGGCCATGGCGGCGGGGCTGATGCTTTTCGTTTTTGCGGCGGAGCATCTGTCCGCGGCGGCGGCCCTGCTGCGGGAACTGGGCGGCAAGGCCGGGATCGGGGAGGAGACGGCGGGGCTGCTGATGAAGCTGGCGGCCATGGCGTACCTCACCGAGTTTTCCGTGCAGGCCTGCCGGGACGCGGGGGAAGAGGGGCTGGCCGCCCGGGCTGCCCTGTGCGGAAAGGCGCTTCTGATGGCGGAAACGCTGCCTCTGGCCGCGCGGATCGGGGAACTGGCCCTGTCGCTGACGCCGTGAAGCGGCTGCTGGCGGCCGCGGCGCTGCTGCTGTTTCTGTTTCCGTGTCCCGCCCGGGGGGAGGAATTGACGGATAGCCTGTCCGCCGCCCTGGAGGAGCTGCCCCTCACGGAATGGCGCGACGCCTATGGCCGGATCTTTCCCGAAGGGGAGGATTTTGACGGCCTGATCGTGCGCCTGGCCCGGGGAGAAAGGGTGGTGGACGGAGAAGGGATGCTCCGACAGCTGGCACAGTCGCTGCTGGGCACGCTGACAGGCAGCGCGTGGCGGCTGGCGCGGCTGCTGGTGCCGGCGGTGTTCTGCGGCCTGTTTGCCCATCTGCGCACCGCCTTCGCCCGGTCTGCCCTGGGGAGCGCGCTGAACGGGGCGTGCTTTCTGCTGCTGGCCGGCGTGCTGGCCCAGGATCTGGGGGATCACATTTTTCTGGCCCGGGATGCGGTGAACCGCATGGCGGAATTGATGCAGGGGCTGTTTCCCCTGCTGTTGACGCTGCTGGCGGCGGTGGGGGGCAAGGCGTCCTCCGCCTTTTTCCAGCCCGCGGTGGTGGCGGCTTGCGGCACCATGACGGCGCTGGTCCGGTCCGTGACGCTGCCGCTGGCCATGTCCTCCGGCCTTACGGTGATCCTGTCCCACCTGTCCCCCCGGGTGCGGATCGGGCGGCTGGCCGCTTTCCTGCGCACCGCTGCGTGCTGGACGCTGGGGGGCGGCCTTTACGGTGTTCCTGTCCGTGACGGCGCTGGAATCCCTGGGGACCGCGGCGGCGGACGGGGTGTCCATCCGCACGGCCAAATACGCGGTGGACCAGTTCGTGCCGGTGGTGGGCGGCATGTTTGCCGATACCATGGACGCCCTGGTGGGGGCGTCGCTGCTGATCAAGAACGCCCTGGGGCTGACGGGGCTGATGATGCTCCTGTCCCTGGCTGCGGCGCCCATGATCCAGACCCTGGGCAGCGCCATCCTTTACCGGGCCTGCGCCGCGCTGCTGGAGCCGCTGGGGGACGGGGCGGCGCCCAGGTGCATCCAGGATTTTTCGGATGTGCTGATGCTGCTGTTCATCATCCAGCTGTCGGTGGGTGCCATGTTCCTGCTGCTGGTGGCCCAGATGCTGGTGGTGGGGAATCTGACGGTGATGCTGCGATGACGGCGTTTCTGAGAAAAATCATCGGGCTGGGCCTGGCCCGGCTGATCCTGGATATGATCCTGCCCGAGGGGGACGCCGGGCGGTATGCGGACCTGGGGGTGGGCCTGTGCATGACGCTCTGCATGCTGGAGGAGATCCGGAAGCTTTTGTAGGCCCGGGGAGGCGGCATGAAAGACTGGCTGGAAAAGATCAGGGCGGTGAAGGGCGGGGGGGGATGCTGGCGGCGGCGTGCTGCCTGATCGCCGCGCTGCTGCTGCCCCTGAACGCGCCGGCGGACCCCGCCTGCATGACGGAGGAGGAGCAGCGTCTGAGCGCCACCCTGAGCCGGATCTCCGGCGCGGGGGAAACCCGCATTTTCCTGTTCTGGGCCCAGGACGCCTCCGCCTTCGGCAATGGACGGAAGGAGATCGTGGGCGCGGTGATCGTATCCCGGGGGGCGGGGGACCCAGGGGTGCGCCTGGCGCTTTCCCGGGCGGCGGAAGCGCTGCTGGGCATCGAAGCCCGGCAGGTGGAGGTGTTCCCGATGGAGGAAACGGAATGAAGGGAAAGCTCATGAACGCGCTGCTGCTGTTGACCGTGGGGGCGGCGCTGTATTTTTCCGTGGGGGCGCGGGAAAAGGAGCCCCCCGCCCTGTCCGCCTTTCCCGCCGTCCAGGCCCTTCCGGCCGCCACCGAAGCGCCCCTTTCCGCCTTCCGCAGCCGCCGCGCCCGGGAGCGGGCCCGGGAACAGGCGGCGCTGCAGGCCGTGCTGCAGGATGCCGCCGCCCCGGAGGAGGAAAAGGCCGAGGCCCGAAGGCGGCTGCTGTCTCTGAGCGAAAGGACGGAGACGGAGCTTTCCGTGGAGGCGGCCCTGGCCGCGGCCGGGGACGGGCAGGCGATCTGCGACGCGGGTGACGGGGAAGTGACGGTGTACGTGACGCGGGAATTGACGGCGGCAGCGGCGGCGCTGATCCTGGATACGGTGCGGTCCGGCACGGGGCTGCCGGCGGAGTGCGTGCGCATCGCCGTGTTCTGACCCTTGACGCATATGATATGATAGAAGTACGAAGAAATGAGCGGGGAGGGCAGGAGCATGCTGCGGACCGGAAAGGTGATCGGCGCGGAGAACGGGGAGATCGAGGTGTCCTTTCAGCGGCCGGAGGCCTGCGCCCATTGCGGCGCCTGCCACGGACAGAAGGAGGAGACCCGCATCCGCATGCCCGGAGAAGTGCCCGCGGGCCGGTGGGTGGATGTGGACATGCCGGAGGCCCAGGTATTGAAGGCTTCCGTACTGGCGTACGCCCTGCCCCTGCTGCTGCTGCTGGCGGGCATGGGCCTGGGCAGCCTGATTTTTGAAAGCGAAGTGCTCTGGGGCGTGTGCGGGATCGCGCTGATGGGCTGCTCCTGGTTCATCCTGCGCCGGATCGAAAAAAGAATGAAAAGCCAGCCCCGGTGGCAGCCGAAAATCGTAGCGGTGCACGAGGAGGGCTGGGAAGCGCCCACCGCCTGCGGGAAATAAACAAGCGTGCCAAAAAAGCCGCGGAGACGGGATCAGCCCGTGCTTCGCGGCTTTATTTGTGCGGAAAAAGCAATCGGAGGACACACAGGAGACATAGATCAATGACGCGCCCCACACCGGAGGCGACCCGAATGGGGCGCCGGAGGGCCGCCAAGAAATTGAGAAAAGTGGCGCGCCTCCCCGGTGAGAGGCGCGCGGAGCAACGAACAGTGGCGTGCCCCCTCGGCGCAGGGGCGCGCGGACCTGTACCGGAGCCGCGCCGAATGGGGCGGCGGAGGGCCGCCAAGAAATTGAGAACAGTGGCGCGCCTCCCCGGTGAGAGGCGCGCGGAGAAACTCAGAATAATGTTACCTGATTGGTTTCTGCCAGGCCCTCCAGACAGCCGTGCTCCCGCAGCAGGTCCAGCACGGCGGAGGAGACCTTGCCCCGGTTTTTCAGGTCTTCCACGGAGATGAAGGGATCGTGCCGGGCGTCCACGATGCCCTGGGCCGCGGCTTCGCCCAGCCCGCCCAGCGCGGTGAAGGGCACCCGCAGGGAATGATCCCCTTCGGGGAGGAAGCGATGGACATCGCTCTTGTACAGATCCGCCGGCAGGAAGGAATAGCCCCGGGCCATCATTTCCAGCACCATCTCCAGGGCGGTGATGGAATCCTTGTCCTTGGCGGTGGTTTTCTTTTCCTGGTCCAGCCGGTACATTTCGCTGAGCTTCTGCCGGATCTGTTCGATGGGCAGGATCATGGTGCAGGCGTCGAAGCCGTCGCCGCGGATGGTGAAGTAAGCGGCGTAGTACGCCAGGGGGTAATACACCTTGTAGTAGGCCACCCGCAGGGCCATGGTGACGTAGGCGGCGGCATGGCCCTTGGGGAACATGTACTTGATCTTGCGGCAGCTGTCCTCCACCCAGGCGGGCACGTTGTGCTCGTGCATGGCCTCCACCATTTCGGGCTTGAGCCCCCGGCCCTTGCGGACGGATTCCATGGTGTCGAAGGCCATTTTGGCGGGCACGCCCATCTGCATCAGCTGGTTCATGATGTCCTCGCGGGTGCACAGGCACTGGCTGAGGGGTACGACGCCCTGGTCGATCAGGTCCTTGGCGTTGCCCAGCCATACGTCGGTGCCGTGGGAAAGGCCGGAAATGCGGATCAGCTCCTGCATGGTGGAGGGATGGGTGTCCTCCAGCATCTGGCGCACGAAGGTGGTGCCCATTTCGGGGACGCCGAAGGTGCCCGTATTGCAGCCGATCTCCTCCGGGGTGACCCCCAGGGCCTCCGGGGAGGAAAACAGGCTCATCACTTTTTTATCGTCCAGGGGGATCTTTCTGAAATTGACGCCGGTAAGCTCCTCCAGCATGTGCAGCATGGTGGGATCGTCGTGGCCCAGGATGTCCAGCTTCACCAGGATATCGTGCATGGAGCCGAAATCGTAGTGGGTGGTGACGGTCTGGGATTCCATATCGTCGGCGGGGTGCTGCACGGCGGTGAACTGGCAGATATCGTACTCCTTGGGCAGCACCACCATGCCGGCGGGGTGCTGGCCGGTGGTGCGCTTGACGCCCACGCAGCCCTGGGCCAGGCGGTCCTTTTCCGCTTCGGAAACGGTGAGGTTCCTTTCCTCCAGGTATTTGAGCACGTAGCCGTAGGCGGTCTTTTCCGCCAGGGTGCCGATGGTGCCGGCCCGGAACACGTATTCCTCGCCGAAAAGGTCCTTGACGTACTGATGGGCCCGGGGCTGGTATTCGCCGGAGAAATTCAAATCGATATCCGGCACCTTGTCGCCCTTGAAGCCCAGGAACGCCTCGAAGGGGATATCGAAGCCGTCCTTGACCAGCGGCTTTCCGCAGACGGGGCAGTTTTTATCCGGCAGGTCCACGCCGATGGTGTACTGGGGCGGCACGTCGAAATCCGCCTTCCGGCAGTGCTCGCACCGGTAATGGGGCGGCAGGGAATTGATTTCCGTGATCCCGGTCAAAAACGCCACGAAGGAGGAGCCCACGGACCCGCGGCTGCCCACCACGTACCCGTCCGCCAGGGATTTTTTCACCAGCTTCTGGGCGATGGAATACAGCGTGCAGTAGCCGTAGCCCACGATGGCGGACAGCTCCTTGTCGATGCGCTTGCTGACGATTTCGGGCAGCTCGTCGCCGTAGAGGCGGTGGGCGGTGCCGTAGGTCAGGTCCTTGATATCCTGCTTCGCTTCCGGCCAGAAGGGAGAGAAGGTGGTTTTGCCCTCGGGATGCCTGGGGAAAAGGTTCACCTCCCCGATCCGGGAAGCGATGAGCTTGGGATTTCTGATGACGACTTCGCAGGCCTTTTCCTTCCCCAGGTATTTGAATTCCTCCAGCATTTCGTCGGTGGTCCGAAAATACAGGGGCGGCTGGTGGTCCGCGTCGGCGTAGCCCTGGCCCGCCTGGATGATGGAGCGGAAAATCTTGTCCTCCGGGTCCAGGAAATGCACGTCGCCGGTGGCGCACACGGGAATGCCCAGCTTTTCCCCCAGGCGCACGATGCGCTTGTTGTATTCCTGCAGGGTCTTCACGCTGTCCACCCGGCCTTCCCGGATGAGGAATTCGTTGTTGCCCACGGGCTGGATCTCCAGATAATCGTAAAACCGGGCGATCCGGGCCAGCTTTTCATCCGTCGCCCCGTCCACCATGGCGCTGTACAGCTCCCCGGCTTCGCAGGCGGAGCCCACGATCACGTCCTTGCGGTACTTCTGCAGCACGGACCGGGGAATGTGGGGCCGGCGGCGGAAGTATTTGAGGTGGGATTCGGAGATCATGTGGTTCAGGTTGGTCATGCCGTCCTGGCTGGCGGCCAGCAGCACGATATGCCAGGAATTGCCCAGGGTGCAGCCCGCGCCCACGCTGTTCAGGTCCCGGAGGGTCCGGGCGCCCTTTTTCTTCGCCTCGTCGATCATCCTGGCCAGGCACTGGGCGGTGGCTGCGGCGTCGTTGACGGCCCGGTGGGCGTCCTTGAGGGAAACGCCCAGCCGCTTGCACACCGAGGCCAGCCGGTGGGATTTCAGCTCGGGATACAGCTTCCTGGCCAGCGTCAGGGTGTCCACCTGGGGCGCGTCGTAGGCGAGGTTCAGGCGCTTGAGCTCGCTTTCCAGCACCGCGCAGTCGAATTTGGCGTTGTGGGCGGCGATGGGGCAGCCGTCCATGAACTGGAGCAGCCGGGGCAGCAGCTCCGCGGCGGCGGGCTTGTCCCGCAGCATTTGATCGGAAATGTGGGTGATCTCGGTGATCTTGGGGGGCAGCAGCATCCCGGGGTTCACCAGCTCCCCGAAGGAATCCACCACGTGGCCGCCCTGCAGCTTCACCGCGCCGATCTCGATGATGCGATCCTTCGAGGTGTTCAGGCCGGTGGTTTCAAAATCCAGCACGATGATGGGGTCGTCCAGGCCCCATTCCCGGTCGCCGGTGACGGCGGTATCGTCGTCGGTCAGGTATCCTTCCACGCCGGGCAGCAGTTTGACGCCGTATTTTTTCGCCGCGCCGAAGGCCTCCGGGAAGGCCTGCACCACCCCGTGGTCCGTGACCGCGATGGCCTCGTGGCCCCATTCCGCCGCCCGCTGGATCAGGGCGGTGGCGGAGGAGACGGCGTCCATGTTGCTCATCTGGGTGTGCAGGTGCAGCTCGATCCGCTTTTCTTCCGCCTTGTCCTCCCGCTTGGGCAGGGTGCAGGCGGAGATATCCCGCACCATCAGGGTGGTTTCATGGGCGTAATTGTCGTACTGGGTGTCGCCGCGGACCAGGACGCCCATGCCGGGCTTCACGGCCTTGACCACCTTCTGCACGGTTTCCCTTTCCTCGTCGGTGATGGGCGGGGCGTCCTCCTCGTCCTTGCGGCGGCGGGGACGGTAGCGCAGGAAGGCCTTGCAGCGGATGGTGCTGGTAAAATCCGTCACCAGGAAGGTGAGCAGCACCATTTCTCCGCCGGAGATCTCCTTGTCCTCCACGGAAAGCACCTTGCCCCGGATCACGGCGGCGCCGGTATCGTCGGTGAGCTCCAAAATGGGCACCGGCGGATCGGCGATGGCCCGGCCCTTGATGCGCGGGTCCTTTTCCTTGGGCTTTTCCTGGATCCGGGCGGCGATTTCCTCGTAGCGCTGGGCACGCTCCGCCGCCACCCGGTCCTGCTCCCGGCGCTCCTGCCGCAGGGCCTGCAGCCGCTTTTCCTCGTCGCCGCAGACCTTGAGCAGCACCTCCGTTTCCACCCGGAACACATCCTTGATGGCGGTGGCCAGCTGCTCCCGGGCGCCGGCCTTTTCCAGGAAGCGGCAGGAAAATTCGTCCGGAGTTTCCAGCGTCACCCGGCCGTTCCCCGGGGTCCAGCGCAGGTCGAATTCCCAGGAGGCCGCGGCGGGAAAACGGCGGATGAGGAAATTATTGAGGGGCGCGCAGTATTTGTCCGGGTTCTGCAGGAATTCCTTCGCCAGGCCGGGAGAGGCGATGCGCAGGGAAAAATTCAGCCCCGGGAAGGCCCGGGCCAGGGTTTTTTTGATTTCGAAAAAGCCCTTCTCCCCGATGAGGATATCGGAGAGAAAGGAAATATACGCCTTGTTTTCGCTTTTTACATAGCGCACCCGCTCGATGGCCAGCTTGCCCTCGGTTTCGGGCAGGGCCTCCGATACGGCGCGGAGCAGTTCATCGTACGTCATGCTGTTATTCCGTCATTCTTTGTTTCGTAAGGAGGGAGCTTCTTTGTGCGGCCTTTACCGTTCCGCTGCTTCCCGCCCCAGGTATTCCCGGACGGCCTGAACGAATTCCGCGTCCAGCGCTCCCGTCATTTTGCGAATGAATTTTCCCCGGATGTAGAGCGCGCCGCAGTCCTTGCCGCCGCACAGGGCGATGTCCGCGTCCCGGGCTTCCCCGGGGCCGTTGACCACGCAGCCCATGACGGCCACGGTAACGGGCTTGTCCACGTCGGCGAATTCCTTCTGCACCCGGCTGGCGATCTGCTCCACGTCGATCTGGGTGCGGCCGCAGGTGGGGCAGGAAACGAAGCGGATGCCCCGGCGCAGGCCCAGCGCCCGCAGGATGTCCAGGGCGGCCCGGGGCTCGTTGATGGGATCGCCGGTGAGGGAGACGCGGATGGTGTCCCCGATGCCGTCCAGCAGGAGCGAGCCGATGCCGATGGCGCTCTTCACCGTGCCCAGCCCCGGCAGCCCGGCCTCGGTGACCCCCAGGTGCAGGGGATAGCCGCAGGTATCGTGCATCAGGCGGTAGGCCCGCACGGTGGTGGGCACGTCGCTGGCCTTCAGGGAGATCACGATATCGTCGAAATGCGCTTCCTCCAGCAGCCGGATGTGGCGCAGGGCGCTTTCCACCATGCCCTCCGGCGTGGCCCCGCCGTACTTTTCCACGATGTCCTTTTCCAGGGACCCGGCGTTCACCCCCACCCGGATGGGCACGCCGTGGGCCCTGGCGCAGTCCGCCACCCGGCGCACGTTTTCCGCCGAGCCGATGTTGCCCGGGTTGATGCGCAGCTTGTGGATGCCGTTTTCCATGGCGGCGATGGCCAGGGTGTGGTCGAAATGAATGTCCGCCACCAGGGGCACGGGGCTGAGCTCCACCAGGCGCTTCACCGCCCCGGCGCAGGCCCGGTCGTACACCGAGACCCGCACCAGATCGCATCCGGCGGCGGCCAGGGCTTTGATCTGCTCCAGGGTGGCGTTCACGTCCCGGGTGTCGGTATTGGTCATGGACTGGACGGACACCGGGGCGCCGCCGCCGATGAGCACGCCGCCCGCCCGCACTTGCTTTGTGGCTGCCATCAGAGATCTTTCCTTTCGTATCCCGCGTTTTTTCCGCTCAGCGGAAGATCCGCAGCAGGTCTTTATAGGTCATGACGATCATCAGCCCCATCAGGAGCATGAACCCCGCCGTGTGCACATAGGCCTCCCATTTCCGGGGGATGGGCTTGCCGCGGATGCCTTCCACGGCCAGGAACGCCAGGCGGCTGCCGTCCAGCCCGGGGATGGGCAGGAGGTTGAACAGCCCCAGGTTCACCGAGATCAGCACCAGCAGTTCCGTATACGCGGCAAGGCCGGTGCGCTTTGTCTCCTCCGCGATCAGCTGCACGATGCCCACCGGGCCGGCGCTTTCCTCGAAGCCGCGGCCGGTGGTGATCAGGTCCCGGAGGGAGGCAAGGATGGTGCCCCCGGCCCGCACGCAGTAATCCGCGGCCAGATACAGCGCCCGGTCCGGCGTCACGGGGGTGTAGACCGGGTGATAGCCGGTGTTGAGATTGACGCCCAGCATGTAGCGGCCGTACTGCGCATCGTAAACGGGCGTGACGGATACGGTCATTTCTTCGTCTCCCCGGCGCACCGTGACGCGCAGCGGGCCCTGGGCGGGGTCAAAGCCGTCGATCAGCCCGGACAGCTTCAGCTCCGCGCCCGTTTCATCCGTTCCCAGGGCGTCTTCGCCGTTCACGGCCAGGAACACGTCTCCGGGCAGCAGGCCCGCCTGGTCCGCGGGGCCGCCTTCCGAAACCGCGGAAATGCAGGAATAATCGTAGTATCCCTGGGTGTCCTCGCCCACGGCCCAGCACAGCGCGAAGGCCACTGCCAGGGCCAGCACGAAATTCATGCCCGGCCCCATCAGCACCGTCACGATCCGCCGCCATACGGGGTAATTGCCGAAGGAACGGGGATCGTTTTTCGCTTCCGTGCCCTCGATGTCGTCCTCGCCGTAAAACATGCAGTAGCCGCCGGCGGGAATGGCCCGGAGGAAGAACGTGGTTTCATGCTTCCTGCTTTTCCAGGAAAGCAGCCTGGGCCCGAAGCCGATGGCGAATTCCTTTACGGGGATGCCCGTCAGCCGGGCGGCGAAAAAATGCCCGCCCTCGTGAATGGTGATCAGGATGCCCAGCAGCAGAAGCGCCGCCAGAATATAAAGCAGCAAGTGGGAATACCCCCTTTCGGAGCGATGGGTTCACGGTGTCTTTCGCCTTTATCCTATGCGTTTCCCTCCGCCTTCATCCGGGGCCCGGAGGGCCCGCCGGGCCTCTTCCCGGGCCAGGGCGTCGGCCCGGTCGATCTCATCGAGGCTGCGGGCGGGCAGATGGCCGTGCTTCTGCAGCGCGGCGTCGACGGCCTGCGGGATGCGGCCGAAGGGGATCTCGCCCCGCAGGAAGGAAAAGCACGCCTCCTCGTTGGCGGCGTTGAGCACGCAGCAGGCGGCGCCCCCGGCGCGCAGGGCGTCGTAGGCCATGCGGAGGGCGGGGAATTTTACCGGGTCGGGCTTTTCAAAGGTCAGCTGTTTCAGGGCGAAAAGATCCAATTCCGGGGCGCCGGTCTCCAGCCGCTCCGGATAGCTCATGGCGTAGAGGATGGGCAGCCGCATGTCCGGCACCCCCATCTGGGCGATCACCGCCCCGTCCCGGAACTGCACCGCGGAATGAACGATGGACTGGGGGTGCACCACCACCTGGATCTGTTCCGGCCTTGCGTTGAAGAGCCATTTCGCTTCGATGATCTCCAGGGCTTTGTTGAACATGCTGGCGCTGTCCACGGTGATCTTTGCGCCCATGCTCCAGGTGGGATGGCCCAGGGCCTGGGCCACGGTGGCGTTTTCCATCCGTGCTTTTTCCCAGGTGCGGAAGGGCCCGCCGGAGGCCGTCAGCAGGATCTTTTCATAGGCGTTGGGGCCCGCCCCCTGCAGGCACTGGAAAATGGCGCTGTGCTCGCTGTCCACGGGCAGCAGGGTGGGGCCGTTTTCGTCGGGCGGGCAGGCGGCCGTCACCATTTCGCCCCCGGCCACCAGGGTTTCCTTGTTGGCCAGCAGCACCCGTTTGCCCGCCTGCCGGGCGGCCATCACGGCCTTAAGGCCCGCCACGCCCACCACCGCGGCCAGCACGTCCTGGCCTTCGGCGATCCGGGCGGCTTTTTCCAGGGCGTCGGGGCCGAAAAGGAATTGGCAGAAGGAAAGATCCGGGGGCACCGGCGCTTCCTCCCCGGTGAGCGCCGCCAGCCGGGGCCGGAAGGCGCGGACCTGCTCAAATAAAAGCGCCGCGTTTTTGTGGGCGGTGAGGGCCGTCACAAAAAAGCGGTCCGGGTGCAGGGAGATGACCTGCAGGGCCTGCCGGCCGATGGAGCCGGTGCTGCCCAGAATGGCGATACCGCGCATGCGCGCCTCCTTTGCGGATCCGGGGGTTTTACGCGATCATGATCAGATTCAGGTAAATATACAGCACCACCGTGGCCCACAGCACGCTGTCCAGCCGGTCCATCACGCCGCCGTGGCCGGGGAAAATATTGCTGAAATCCTTGACGCCGCAGTGGCGCTTCACCAGGGAAGCGAACAGATCGCCCATCTGCCCCGCCAGGCCGCCGGCCAGCCCCAGCAGGGGGAAATGCCAGAAGGGGGGGATGGGGGCGAAGGCCGAAACGACGCCGGCGCAGCCCAGGGCGAACAGGATGCTGCCGATCAGCCCGGCCACGGCGCCCTCCACGGATTTGTGGGGGCTCACCTCGGGGCAGAGCTTCCTTTTCCCGATACGGCTGCCGATAAAGTAGGCCAGGGTGTCCCCGGCCAGGGGCACGCCGAAGGCCAGCAGCGTCAGCAACAGCCACAGCGGCCGGTCCGGGGCGTTCTGCAGCCCCAGCATGCAGATTCCCGGCATGGCCACCGCCAGCAGGGGCATGGCGGAAAGCAGGGCATCCTCCAGGGTGGGGCCGGAGCGGAAAATGACCATGACGGAGATCAGGAAAAACGTGCCCGCCAGCAGCGGCGTCAGCAGCGTCACGCTGCCCGCCACGTTGAACAGCACCAGGCTCACCGCCATGCAGAGCCAGCAGGGCCATTCCACGATCCGGTGCCCCGATTGCTTGAGGGCCTTGAGCATTTCATACATGGCCGCGCACAGGAACAGCATAAATAGAATGGAAAAAACCCATCCGCCCATCCACAGGGCGAAGGCCAGCAAGGCCACCAGGCACAGCCCGGTCACGATTCTCTGCATCATGCTTTGCGCCCCCCAAAGCGCCTGTCCCGCCCGGCGAAGGCGGCCAGGGCCGCGTGATAATCCTCCAGGCCGAAATCCGGCCACAGCGTTTCCGGGAACAGGAATTCCGCGTACGCGCACTGATACAAAAGGAAATTGCTCAGCCGCATTTCGCCGCTGGTGCGGATCAGCAGGTCCACGTCCGGCAGGCCGGCGGTGTACAGCTCGTCGGCCAGGGCGTCTTCGCCGATGTCCTCCGGGGCGATCTCCCCCCGCACCGCCTTTTCCGCCAGCCGCCGCGCCGCCCGGGCCAGCTCCGCCCGGCCGCCGTAATTGACGGCGATGTTCAGGTTGAGCCCCGTATTGTTCCGGGTGCGTGCTTCCGCGTTGATCAGGGCGGCGCGCTGCTTATCCGGCATGCCGTCCTTGTCCCCCAGGATGCGGATGCGGACGTTTTTTTCGTGCAGCTCGTCGATCTCGGAGGTGAAGTATTCCAGCAGCAGCCCCATCAGCGCCTCCACCTCCTGGGGGCTGCGCCGCCAGTTTTCGGTGGAGAAAGCGTACAAAGAAAGGGCCTCGATGCCCAGATCGCTGCTTTCCCGGATGATGGCCCGCAGGGCTTCCACGCCCTTGCGGTGCCCCAGGGCCACCTTGATCTTGTGGGCCTTGGCCCAGCGGCCGTTGCCATCCATGATGATGGCTACGTGACGGGGGAGAGGCTGGCTCATTTTTCCTCTTTTCCTTGCGGCGGCAGGTCCCGGAACCGCGCCGCAATCCAGATATCCCCCCGGCGGCAGACCAGCCGCAGGGTGCCGTCCCCGCGGGTCTGACCGTTTTTCGCCGGCGCCGCGGTGACGGCCACCCGGGGCGCAGGCGCGCCGGGGGGCAGCAGGGACAAGGCTTCCTCCAGGGGGAGCCCCAATAAATCGGACATTAAACCTCCATGATCTCCTTTTCCTTTTCGGCGGCGATCCTGTCCACGTCCTTGATCTGGGCGTCGGTGAGCTTCTGCAGCTCGTCCTCGGCCTTGCGCTGATCGTCCTCGGTGATCTGGGAGTCCTTCTTGAGCTTCTTGATCTGCTCCATGGCGTCCCGGCGGGTGTTCCGCATGGCCACCTTGGCTTCCTCGGCGCACTTGCGGACACCCTTGGTCAGCTCCTTGCGGCGCTCCTCGTTGAGCTCGGGCACCACCAGGCGG
>JAILBG010000009.1:0-8502 GCA_024681215.1 Clostridiales bacterium | reverse complement strand
GACAACGGCATCGGCATGACCGCCGAGGAAGTGGAAAAGTACATCAATCAGGTGGCTTTCTCCAGCGCCGAGGAATTTTTGAAGAACTATACCGGCGACGATAAGGGCGGCATCATCGGCCATTTCGGCCTGGGCTTCTATTCCGCCTTCATGGCCGCCGACAAGGTGACCATCGACACCCTGTCCTGTCAGGAGGGCGCCGCCCCCGTCATCTGGGAAAGCGAGGACGGGATGGCCTTCTCCATGCACGACGGCGGCCGCACCCAGCGCGGCACCACCGTGGTGCTGCACATCATGGACGAAGAAAAGGAATTTCTGGACGGCTACCGGGTGCGGGAGGTGCTGGACAGGTACTGCGGGTACATGAGCGTGCCCATCTACCTGGAAGACCTGAGCGAGGAAAAGCCCCCCAAGGAGGACGGCGAGGCCACCGGCACCGAGGAAGAGGAAAAGGCGAAGGCGGCAAAGCCCCTGAACGACACCCATCCCCTCTGGCTCAAGGCCCCCAAGGACTGCACCGAGGAAGAATACAAGGAAACCTACCGCAAGCTGTTCCACACCTTCGAGGAGCCCCTGTTCTGGGTGCATCTGAACGTGGATTACCCCTTCAATCTCAAGGGCATCCTCTATTTCCCCCGGATCAAGAAGGATTTCGGCGGCCAGGAAGGGGAAATCAAGCTGTTCAACCGCCAGGTGTTCGTGGCGGACAACATCAAGGAAGTGATCCCCGAGTTCCTGATGCTCCTCAAGGGCGTCATCGACTGCCCGGACCTGCCCCTGAACGTTTCCCGGTCCTTCCTGCAGAACGACGGGTACGTGAAGAAGCTCTCCGCCCACATCACCAAGAAGGTGGCGGACAAGCTCAACGGCCTGTTCAGCACCGAGCGCAAGCAGTATGAAACCTATTGGGACGATATTCATCCCTTCGTGAAATACGGCTGCGTCCGGGACGCAAAATTCTACGACATGGTGAAGGGCAGCCTGCTGCTCAAAACCACCGCCGGCGAATACCTGACGCTGGAGGAATACGCCTCCCGCAACGAGGGCAAGGCCGATAAAAAGGTCTATTACACCACCGAGGCCAGCCGCCAGGCGGCCGCCGTGGCCCTCTATACCGACAAGGGCATCGACGTGGCCGTGATGGACACCCTGATCGACATGAACTTCATGAGCTTCATGGAGTTCGGCGGCGGGGAAAAAGGCGTGCAGTTCGTCCGGGTGGACGCGGACGTCAGCGGCCTCACCGAGGAAAGCGACGAAGGCAAGGACATCGACCAGGCCCAGATGGAAAAGCTGTTCCGGGACGCCCTGGAGAATCAGGAGCTCACCGTGAAGATCGAGGCCCTCAGCGACCGCGCCCTGCCCGTGATGCTCACCGAGGACGAGCAGATCCGCCGCTACAAGGAAATGAGCGCCGTGTACGGCCAGGTCTTCGATTTTCCCAGCAAGTACACCCTGATCCTTAACCGCCTCTGCCCTACCGTCCGCGCCCTGGCCGCCATGGAGGACGAGGACACCGCCAGGCTGCTGTGCAAACAGCTCTTCGACGTGGCCCGGCTTTCCTCCCGGCCCTTGGAAGCCGCTGACCTGAAGGATTTCATCGCCCGCAGCAACGAGCTGATTGCAAAGCTGGCGGAAAAGGCGTAAGATAAAAAACAGGAGAAAGGGCGGGGAACCGTTTCCGCGTCAAAAGCGGTTCCCCCGCGCCCCCTCCGAAACCCCTTCCGGATAAAGGGACAGCTTCCGCGTGATGCGCCTCGTCTTACGCCGGCGCGGCTGTCAGCCGCCCGCGTATCATCAACACACCGTCAATCTTGTCAAAAGGAGAGAACAAAGTGAGCGAAGAATGCACCCATGACTGCTCCAGCTGCAGCCTGAACTGCCCCAGCAAGGAAAAGCAGAGCCTGCTGGAAAAGCCCCACGCGGGCACGAACATCAAAAAGGTCGTCGCCGTGATGAGCGGCAAGGGCGGCGTGGGCAAATCCATGGTGACGGCCATGCTGGCCGTGCTGGCCCAGCGGGCGGGCTATAAAACCGCCGTCCTGGACGCCGACGTCACCGGCCCGTCCATCCCCAAGGCCTTCGGCATCCAGGAAAAGGCCATGGGCAACAGCGAGGGCATCCTGCCCGTGGTCAGCAAAACAGGCATCAAAATGATGAGCGTCAACCTGCTCCTGGAGGAGGAAACCGATCCGGTGGTCTGGCGCGGCCCCGTCATCGCCGGCACCGTCAAGCAGTTCTGGACCGACGTGCTCTGGGGCGATCTGGACGTGATGTTCATCGACATGCCCCCGGGAACCGGCGACGTGCCCCTGACCGTGTTCCAGTCCATCCCCGTGGACGCCGCCGTGGTGGTGACCACCCCCCAGGCGCTGGTGGGCATGATCGTGGAAAAGGCCATGAACATGGCCGGCATGATGAACGTGCCCGTGAAGGGCCTCATCGAAAACATGAGCTACGCCCTCTGCCCGGACTGCGGAAAGCACGTCCCGGTGTTCGGCGAAAGCCACGCGGAGGAGATCGCCGGCCGCTTCAATACCAAGGTGCTGGCCCGGCTGCCCATCAACGGGAAGCTGGCCGCCGCCTGCGACCAAGGGCTCATCGAGCTCTTCGACGGCGACTGGATGGACGGCGCTATCCGGGAGATCCTGAAATAACGGAAACAACCGTTATCAAAAAAAGCCGCAATTCAAGCGGCTTTTTTTGTTTCTCTTCTCAGCGCGTCACATCGCGGTAAAACGCATCCATTTCCTCCCGGGTATCGAACAGGGCGATATACATCTGGTTGCCCATGGCGCCGGAAAGCGCCGGAGGGATGCGGCCCATCATGCGCATATTCACGCCGTATTTCCCGGCCAGCTCCTCGTGGCTCATCTGATGCGGCCGGCCGTCCCGCCGCCCGGCGAAGGCGCAGAAGGCATGCCGGCCCTGGGGCTTCGCGGTGCGGTCAAAGGCGATCATGTCCGCCCAGATCTTGTACACGTCGGTGCTGTTGGCATAGTTCATCATATCCGGGGAGAAGCCGCCGCAGGGGCGCATGTTCACCTCCAGCGCCACCACCTCGCCCTTTTTTCCCATGGGCTGATCCTCCGTCAGGCGGAAGAACTCAAAATGCACGAACCGGCTGCGCACCCCGAAGCTCTTCACCGCCGCCCGGCCCGCGGCGCGCACATCGTCGGCCAGGTCCCTGACGATATAATAAATGGAATCGTCGCTGTTGTTCACCGTGTCCATGATGGACCGGGGCGTCACGTTGCCGGTTTCGAAGATGGGATTGCCGTTGGAGTCGATCACGGCGTCGTAGCTGTTCACCTCGGCAGTGACGAACTCCTCCATGATGTAGGGGATACCGGGGTTCTTTTCGTTCAGGAAGCGCCACAGATCCTTTTCATCGTCCAGCCTGTGGGTATCGGAGGCCCCCACCCCGTTGTCCGGCTTTACGATCACGGGGAAGGATACCTCTCGGATAAAGGCCATGCAGCCCTCGTAATCGTCCACGATGTGGTACCGGGCCGTTTTGATCCCCGCCCGGCGGTAGTATTCCTTCATAGCGCTCTTGTACTTGATCTTTTTCAGGTCGTTCACCTGCCAGCCGCTTTCGATGTGAAAATCCACCCGCAGCATGGCGTCCCGCTCCAGCCAGTATTCGTTGTTGCTCTCCAGCCAGTCGATGCGGCCGTATTTGCTGATGAAAAACGCCACCGCCCGGTACACCTCGTCGTAGTTTTCCAGATTGGATACCTTATAGTATTCGTGCAGGCTGTCCCGCAGTTCCGGCAGCAGCCCTTCCCAGGGCGAATCCCCGATACCCAGCACCCGGAGCCCGTTGTTTTTCAGCTCCCGGCAGAACTTCCAGTAGTTTTCGGGGAAATTGGGGGAAATGAAAATGAAATTTCGCATTTGCATCATCCTTTCGCATTACTGATCCTGCCCAAGCAGGAAGGGAACGAACGCGGGCAGGCGCTTCTGCCAGTCGGCCTCGCAGTGCCTGCCCCCCGCCACGGTGCGCGCGGTCACGCCCAGGCCCTTTTCCGCCAGGGCCGCCGCCGCGTCCCAGAAATACCGCTGCATGTCCGCATGGTTTTCCATTTCCACGGTGCCGTAATCCAGATACGCCGCCGTGTCCGGATCGAAGGCCGCCCGGCGGATGATCTCCGTCATTCTTCCGTCCCCCGCCCACAGGGAGGGCGACAGCGCCGCCGCCCGGCTGAACACCGCGTTGTACTTTGTCAGGGCATACAGGCTCATGAGTCCCCCCATGCTGCTGCCGGCGATGAAAGTATGCCCCCGGTCCGGCAGCGTGGGGTATTTTTGGTCGATCAGGGGCTTGAGCGTCCCCGTCAGCCAGTCCATGAATTTCTTTCCCCGGCCCACGATCCTCTTTTCGCCCGGCAGCGCGAAGGGAAAGGGCGAATACTCGCTGAGCCTGCCGTGGGGCGGCCGGTGGTTGCAGTCCACCGCCGCCACGATCAGCGGCGTATCCGTTTCGTCCAGGTACTCCCCCAGGCCCCAGGCTTTGCCGTAGGTGGCGTCCCGATCGAAAAACACGTTGTGCCCGTCGAACATATAGAGCACCGGAAAGCGGGCTTTCGGGCGTTTTTCCGCCGCCCGGGGAAGGTACACATACACCGTCCGGGGCGCTTTTCCCGTCACCGGCGTTACGGGGATCCCCCATTTTTCGATCATGCCGCCGCCTCCTTACAGGCCGAACGTCTCTTTGATCCGTTCCGCCGCCGCCCGGGGGGACAGATCGGTGTTGTCGATGCGCAGGTAGTTTTCAAAGGGGATCTCCCCTTCCCGGCTCACCAGGCGGTATTTTTCCTCCCCCCGCAGCAGGGCTTCGGAAACCTCCACGTTCGCCTTGGAGGCTTTGTTCTTCCTCCGGTTTTCCGTCCGGTTCCGCTGCAGGCGGACTTCCAGGGGCGCCACCAGCTCCACATAGTAAAATTCGGTGCCGTAGGGCGCAAAAATGCTTTTCACGTGCTCCACGTAATCCCAGTCCGCTTGCTGATCAAAGGCCCACATGTAGGTAAAGATCATGCCTTCCAGATCGGAGGCGGCGAAATTCCGGAAAACGGCCTCCCGCAGATCCACAACGGCTTTCCCGTCGTACCGGCCGAACACCTCGATCACCGGCTCGATGGCCATGTGATTGTGAAACAGCCGCAGGCCCGTCAGCTTCATCAGCTCCTGGCCCACCGTCATTTTGCCCACCGCGCCGCTGCCGATCATGAACACCAGCTTCATTTCCGCTTCCTCCTTTCCGGGTACCGTTCCACAGGATACCACCAAATGGAAAAAAACGCAATCCGGGCTGCGGGGCGTTGCCCCGCACCCTTTCGCGGAACGTTGCCCCGCACCCTTTCGCGGGGCGTTGCCCCGCACCCCACCAGGGGGATGATCCCCCTGGACCCGCCGCTGCGGATGAGGCCTGAAACAGAAACAAAGATCGATTCCCGCTGCCGCTTGAGAGAGCCCATGAAAAAGCAGGAGGAAATCCTTCCTCCCGCTGGGATGCAAGGGCTGCGGAAGCCTTTCAGACAGTCGACAAAACCCCCGGGGTGCATCGAAGGGCCGCAGCCCTTCGATTGTAATCCGCAGGCGGCGACATGTGCATCGCCGAGGAGCAACAGAATGTTGCTTCCTCTATCAATTTCTGGCCGTAAAAATAGGGTTTTCAGCCTTCTTGAAGGGCGAAAACCCATTTTTACAAGAAATTGATGCGTCGAAGGAAAGGACGGTTTTCCGGCCTTTCCTTCGCAGGGTGGCGAAAATTTTTTCGACACCCTGCGAGGCCGCGGAAGCCCCTGCGTTCCTTATTTCTTCTCGATCTCGTGGATCAGCCCCAGCACCGCGTCCGTCCCGTCGGCGGGCGGCGCGTTTTTCAGGGCCCGGATCAGGCTTTCCCGGTCCCGCTGCAATTCCAGCACCGCGTCGTACAGGGAATCCGCCGTCATGTTTTCCTGGAGCAGCACGTGGCACAGCCCGCGTTTGCGGAAGGATTCGGCGTTGAGGATCTGGTCGCCCCGGCTGGCCCCCTTGGGATAGGGCACCAGCAGCATGGGCTTTTTCAGGGCCTGGAATTCGCAGATGGCGTTGCTCCCCGCCCGGGAGAGGATCAGATCCGCGCAGGCGATGGCGTCCGGCAGCTCGTCGGAAAGAAACTCGAACTGCTTATAGCCCGGCAGGGCGGCCAGGCTCCCGTCCAGATTGCCCTTGCCGGTCAGGTGCAGCACGTCCATTTTTTCCAGCAGCTTCGGCAGCGCTTCCCGCAGGGCCTTGTTTACGCTCTGCGCCCCGGAGGAGCCCCCCACCATCATCAGCACCGGCCTGTCCCCCGAAAACCCGGCCAGGGCGAGGCCCTTTTCCCGGCTGCCGGAAAACAGCGCCGGGCGCATGGGCGTGCCGGTGCACACCGCCTTTTTTCCCAGCGCTTCGGCGCATTCCGGGAAGGTGGTGGCCACCCGCCGGGCAAATTTGCTGCAGATCTTATTGGCCAATCCGGGGGTCAGATCGCTCTCGTGGCACACCACCGGCACCCGGTGCAGCCAGGCGCCGATCACCACCGGCACGGATACGAACCCGCCCTTGGAGAAGCACACGTCGGGCTTCAGCCGGCCCATGAGCCTCCCGGCCTGGAACGCTCCCGCGATCACCCGGAAAGGATCGGTAAAATTTTTCCAGTCGAAATAGCGGCGCAGCTTGCCGCTTTTCACCGCGTGGTAGGTAACGCCCTCCAGCTTTTCGATCATGCCCCGTTCGATGCCGTTTTCCGTGCCGATGTAATGCACTTCGTAGCCTTCCCGGAGCAAATGCGGCAGCAGCGCCAGATGGGGCGTCACATGCCCCGCGGTGCCTCCGCCGGTCAGTACGATCCGTTTCATTTCCGTCCCTCCGTTTGCGGATTCTGTCTTTTATATTATAAACAATCTGCCGCCGTTATTCAAGGCGGTGGTTCCGGTTGGGCCCCCGGAGGAAATCCCCCGCCGCGGCGGGATGGGCAAGGGGAAGAAGCACCCTTTGCCCCGCCACGGACACGGTGTCTTTCCTTTCGCCGGTATCCGGCAGGGTAATCTCCTCCACACGGAAGGGAAACGCCCCTGCGGGGCACAGCAGCTCCAGGGTGTCCCCCACGTAGAAGCGGTTCTTGATCCTGACGGCGGCAACGCCGTTTTCCCAGCCCTCCACCTGGCCCACGTACTCCATCTCCTGGGCGAACCCCTCCGCCCCGGCGGCGGGCGACGGCGGGCCGAAATAAAAGCCGGTGTTGAAGGGCCGGTGGCTGCACTTACGCACCTCTTTTTCCAATTCCGGCAGCAGCGCCCGGTATTTTTCTTCGCTATCCGCCAGCGCGTCCAGCGCCCGGCGGTAGGCCCCCGTCACCGTGGCCACATAGTATTCCGTTTTCATGCGGCCCTCGATCTTCAGGCTTCCCACTCCCGCCCGGATCATCGCGGGCAGGTGGGAGAGCATGTTCAGGTCGTAGGCCGACAGCAGATACGTGCCCCGGGCATCCTCTTCCACAGGCCAGTATTCCCCCGGCCGCTTCTTTTCCACCAGGGCGTATTCCCAGCGGCAGGGCTGGGCGCATTGCCCCCGGTTCCCGCCCCGGCCCGTCAGGTGATCGGAGAGCATGCAGCGCCCGGAATAGCTCATGCACATGGCCCCGTGAACGAAGGCCTCCAGGGTCAATTCCTCCGGCAGCGTTTCCCGCATCCGGGCGATCCTGTCCAGGGAAAGCTCCCGGGCCAATACCACCCGCTCCGCCCCGTGCCCGTAATAGAACCGGGCGGTTTCGGCGTTCAGGGTGTTCGCCTGGGTGCTGATGTGCACCTTCAGCCCCGGGACCTCCCGGCGCAGGGCCAGGAACGCCCCCAGATCGCTGACCAGGGCGGCGTCCACGCCCATTTCCCACGCCCGGCGCGCCGCGGCCAAAAAGCCGGGCAGCTCGTCCTCATAGGGCAGGATATTCAGCGTCAGATAAAACTTTTTCCCTTGTCCGTGGACCAGGCGCAATTCCCGGTCCAATTCCTCCCAGGAAAAATTCCCGGCGTAAGCCCGCAATCCGTATTCCTTCAGCGCCCCGTACACCGCGTCCGCGCCGAAGCGCAGCGCGGCGCGCAGCTGGGCGCTTCCCCCGGCGGGGGCCAGCAGTTCCGGCAGCATGCTTCCTCTCCCATCCCGTTGATTTCGTACGGCTCGATTATATATCCGGTAAAACATACGTGTCAAGGCGCGCTGAACGTATAAATCCGGCGCTTTACGCGCATGCTGATTCCCGAAGGAGGAAAGAAACATGCGCGCAGTCTTATGCCTGATCGCTTCCGTCCTGCTGTCGCTGTCTCCCGGGGAGCGCTGGTACGTCCGGGTGGTGGCGCGCAGCGACGCGCCCGCCGCCCAGGCGGAAAAAATCCGGGTGCGGGACGCGGTGCTCCGCGCCTGTCCGGAGCGTCCGGAAGCCCTGCCCGCCGCCCTGCCCCGGATCCTGGCTGCCGCCGGGGA
>JAILBG010000071.1:0-36318 GCA_024681215.1 Clostridiales bacterium | reverse complement strand
CGCAGTCCGGGAATGGAGTTCAGACGTGTCGATCTGAAGGATTTTAGGTTTGGCTTAGTATTATATCAGCCCTGCTCTTCGTCCTCCGTGCGCCGGGCGCGGCGGCGGTGGCGGGGCTTTTCCGCGGTCTGGTCAGGCTCGGTGTCGGCGGGCTTATCGGCTTCGGGGGCCTCCTTAGGCTTTTCCTCCGCAGGCGGGGTATTTTCCGTTTCCTGGCTGCGGCTCACCCGGTATCCGCCCTCCAGCATGCCGTCGGTCATATCGTCCGCCTCGGCCACGGCCTCCTGAACGGACTTTTCCGCGTCGCGGATCAGCCGCTCATGGGGCAGCTCCGGCTCCTCGTCGTCGGCCACGCCCATGGTGCCCACCGTCAGGCCCTCGCCGTCATCGTCGTCATCGTCCTCCACCCCGGGCTCGGTGTAATCCCGGCGCTTGGAGAGCTGCAGATGATCGTAGGCGGCGTTGGAATGGCTGCGGTTCTTGATGCGCATCACGGTGCTCACCAGGAACATCAGCAGCGCCGCGCCCGCCAGGATCGCCACCGGCAGCAGCGCCTTGTCCGCGATATCGCCCAGGGGGGATTTGGTGACTTCCTCCGGCGCCACATGCTGCGGCGGCGCCACGGTCACCACCGGCACCGTGGTGGGCGCGGCGGTGGGCCTGGCGTAGGAAATCTGGATGGTGTTGGAATCAAAGGACACCACGTTGTTCAGGCTGTCCTTTACGGAAGCGGAGAAGCGGAACTGGCCGGCCTGCTTGGCGGTGATATCCCAATCCAGGTTCACGCTTTCGCCGGGGGCCATGGAATTGATGGTATAGATGGTGGCTTCCCGATAAGTGATGTTTACGTTCTTGGCCTCAACGTTGCTGTTGTTGGTGACCACCAGGTGCATGCGCACATCCTCGTTGGCCTGGGCGATGGTCTCCTGGTCGCAGGTCAGCGTCAGCGACAGCTTCATGATCTTTTCCGGGTCAAACACGCCCATGCTCAGCTCGTTGGACTTCATGGTCTTGGTTTCGCCCGTATTGTCCGGCAGCGTGGCCGTGACCACGAAGGTGGTGGGCTCCTTGAGGATATATTCCGTGCTTTCCGTCACCGTGGCGCCGGCGGGGATGGACAGGTTGGTCAGGATCTCCCCCTTCTTGGCCTCGGACACGCTGACGTTGGAATAGGAGACGTTGCCGTTGTTGGTGAAGGTGATCACCAGCGTGGCGGCCTCGCCGATATTCACGCCGGTGGAGGGGCTGGTCAGTTCGATTTTCAAATTGGGCTTGGCCAGGGGGATGGTCACCTCGTCCACCTTCTGGGTCACCGTCTTGGTGGAGCCGGCAGCCTTATAGGAAATATCCGCGCTGCTGGTGAGGTCGGCGTTGCCGATCCGGGCGGAGAAGGTCAGCGTTGTGCGCTGGCCCGCGGGCAGGGAGGCCACCTTCTGGGCCTTCTTGTCCACGTTTTCCTTCACCCGGATGTCCTGCAGCTCCACGTTGCCGCTGTTGTACAGCTCGTACGTCACCGTCACGGCCTTGCCGCTGCGCACCACCTCGGGGCTCACCGTGCGGCTCACCGTCAATTCCACCCGCTCCCCGGCGTATTCGATTTTGGCCGTGGCGCTGCGGCTGGTTTCCGCCGCCCCGTCCGGGGTGTATTTCAGCGTATAGGTGATTTCGCCGGCGTCCAGTTCCGCCTGCGTCACGTTCCATTCGCCTTCCCAGGACCGGGAATCGCCGGATTTTAAGATATAGGAGCCGCCGTCGCCGAAGGACGCCACCACCTGGCCCGCAGGATCATACAGCGTCACGGGCGCGGACATATCCTGGTCGGTGGGGTTGGCGATCTTCAAACTGACGTTCACCTTTCCGGGCGCCGTGAGGCTGGCGGGAGACACCTCGATGGTAAACTCCACCGTCTCCTCCTCCGCGGCTGCGCCGCAGGCAAATACCAGCGCCAGCAGCAGCATCGCCGCCACGGATATTTTCACAAGATTCCGGGCAAATTTCATATTGCCCTCCCTCCTTCCGAAAACGCGCATCAAACCGCGCGGGTACATTGCATCCACTGTATAGCATTGTAGTGCAATCTGCCGCCGCTGTCAAGCAAACAGCGCGTTTTCCTGTGAAAAGATATACATTTTTACATTTTTTCTCCCCATTTTCACCCTGCACGGCCGAAAATTGCCCGCATTTCCGTTTTCAGGGCGCGGCAAAGTTAAGCGCATTGTCCAAATCCGGCACCTGCACGAAGGAATCCGGCACCGTGCCCACGATGATGGATTCGGCGATGAGCACCTGGCTCATGAGGGACACCTCCCTCGCCGAAGCTGGGATCACCAGGCGGACGGTGGTATGCAGCGTCAGATAGATCTTGTGCCGGGTCTGGTTGATCCCGGCGGATTCAAATTCGGTGGAAAAGGCGGCGGACACCGCGCTGACCGGCAGCACCCGCACGGAGATGCGCGGCCCCAGGCCGCTTAAGAACGGCAGCCCCAGGGCGGACCCTAAGGGGATAGAGACGCTCTGGGCCTCGGCGCTTTCCAGCCGGGCCTGGGCCTGCATCGCCGCCGCGGTGGCCAGTTCGTTCATCCGCACCGCGTTGGCCTGCAGCATGGTGATCCGCCCCTCCCCGTCGGTGCGCACCAGGATCATGTCCTCGTAGGAGACCGTGTCTCCCATCACGTCCCGCACCGCCTCGTGGATGTACTCCACCGCCATGGCCTCGGCCCGGGCGTTGGCCAGGTCCAGGATCACGCCCTCCAGGTTCTTTTCCAGCAGCAGGAACCCGAGCAGCAGCACCGCGCAGATCACAAGCCCCCACCGCAGCGCCTTTTTCCCCCTGCTTACGCGCTTTTTGCAGGATACGGCCATCCCTTACCTCCCCCTTCCGATCCCTCCATTTTATGCGCCCGCCGACGCCAGATTTGCTCCGGGGGTAAATATCCTCCTTTTCCGCACTGTTTTTCCGCTGATTTTTAATAAAATTGTCATTTTTTCGGCGCTTGTTTTTTGTAAATACATATATGGAAGCATTGACTTGAAATGCAAGATGTGGTATATTTTACGGGAAGAAGCAGGTAAATGGTCCTTTCGGCGCGGATGCTGTGTCGGCTGATCCGACCGTTTGACGCCCCGTTTTCGCCTGAACGCCCGCCCGTCATTGGCCCGTTTCTTTCTGCCCGTTCCCCGGAGGGGGCAGCGGAGGTTCGTTCATTTCCAACGGGCAACCGCTGGATGAAGTTAGGAGGATGGACTATGAAAATCATCAATCGCTATGGCAAGGTGCTCCTGTTCCTGGTCCTGGCGGCAACGCTGCTGTGCCTGTGCAGCGCGGCGCTGGCAGATGAGCACATCGGCGCGCACGTATGGGATGAAGGCACCAAGATCCTGGATGCCAACTGCGATCATCCCGCGCGCTATAAATTCACCTGCACGATTTGCGGCGCCACCAAGGAAGAAAACGTCGGCGAATCGGATATGACCAAGCATGACTGGGGCGATTGGGTCATCGACAAGGCGCCCACCTGCACCGAAGCGGGCGAACGCCACCGGGAATGCAAAAACAATCCCCACCACACGGCGACGGATTATCCCAAGGCCCTGGGCCATGAATTTGAATGGGTCACCGTAACCGAGGCCACCTGCACCGCCACCGGCTTCAAAAAGCAGGTCTGCAAACGGTGCAACCTGGAAAACGCCTCCGAGGTCATCCCCATGACCGCCCATAAGCCGGGCAACTGGGAAACCACGAAGGAGCCCACCTGCACCGAAGAAGGCGAACAGGCCCGGAAGTGCACCGTGTGCGGCACCAAGGTGGAAACCAAGCCCCTGAACGCCCTGGGCCACGACTGGGGCAACTGGGAAACCGTGAAGGAGCCCACCTGCACCGCCAAGGGCAGCCAGCAGCGGGTCTGCAAGCGCGATTCCAGCCATAAGGAAACCAAGGAAATCGCCGCGCTGGGCCACGACTGGGGCGACTGGAAAACCACCAAGGAACCCACCTGCACCGCCAAGGGCGCCAAGGAGCGCGTCTGCAAGCGCGATTCCAGCCATAAGGAAACCCAGGAGATCCCCGCCACCGGCCATAATTGGGACGAGGGCAAGATCACCAAGCAGCCCACCTGGACGGAGCAGGGCGAGATCCTCTACACCTGCAAGAACGATCCCTCCCACACCAAGACCGCCAAGCTGGACAGCGTCACCAAGCCCAACAACACGGTCTGCGCTTTCGGCCCACGGCTTCGCGACAGCAGCACCATCCTGTATCCCAACGTGACGGATCTGTGGTATATGTACACGCCCTTCAGCGTCCAGGCCATCAAGGACGCCCCGGGCAGCAAGGTGGAATACGAGCTGGTCGCCTCCAACACCGATATCGTTGGCAAGGTGACGCTCTCCATCGTGGATGACGAGCTGATCCTGGATTACACCCTGGCCAGCGACACCATCAAGATCACCTATGAATTCTTCACCATCCTCAATCAGATCACCGAGCTGAACCGGTATGAGCCCGAGGATCTGCGCGCCCTGGCCATGCAGAAGCGCGTGCCCATGAACATTCAGGAATACTTCGGCGACGACGACCAGCTGGTGCTTTACTTCTGCAGCCGCTGCAATTATTCCTACAGCCCCGCCTTCAAGGATCTGGCCTACAAATCCGACCCGCATCAGCAGCTGCTCCAGCAGATGCTGGCGTTGATCGACTAAGAGATCAAGCACAGATCATTCCAAAGCAAATCCCGTCGTTTGACGGGATTTTGCTTTATCCGGCCCGGCTTGTGCTTTTATGGAATTTGGGCTATAATAGGTATGTTCCGGCGATGCCGGAGGAAAGGGAGGGAATGACCGTGGCCAACGAAGAAGAAATGGACATCATCGAGCTGGAAGGCGACGACGGCGAACTGATCCGCCTGTGCGTGGAGCGCTATTTCTTCTACAACGGGGACGAATACGTGCTGCTCAGCGACAGGTGCGACCTGCCCGAGGGCGAGGATGTGTCCCACTATGTGATGAAGGTGCAGCCCCTGGAAGGCGAAGGCCAGGAGGACATGGAGGAATTCGTTCCCGTGGACGAGGACCTGATGGACCAGCTGGTGCAGGTGGCGGAATCCGTCTTCGACGACGAGGACTGATCCCCAGCCCCCATGAACGAAATCATCGCGCAAAAACTGAAGCTGCTGCCCGATTCTCCCGGCTGCTACCAGATGAAGGAAAACGGGAAGATCATCTACGTGGGCAAGGCGGTGAACCTGAAAAACCGCGTGCGCAGCTATTTCCATGGCCGCGACCACACCCCCAAGGTGGCGGCCATGGTTTCCCATGTGGATGATTTCGATATCCTTCTGTGCCGCACCAACCTGGAGGCGCTGATCCTGGAGTGCAACCTGATTAAGCTGCACAGGCCCTATTACAACATCCTCCTCAAGGACGACAAGCACTATCCCTACATCCGCATCGACCTGAACGAGCCCTTCCCCCGGGTCACCCTGGCCCGGCGGCAAACGGCGGACGGCGGAAAGTATTTCGGCCCGTACATCGGGGCCACGGCGGTGCGGGAGGTGCTGGAGGCGCTGAAAAAGCTCTTCCCCTTACGCACCTGCAATCATTACCTGCCGGATCACGGGCCCAAGCGCCCCTGCATGAATTATGAGATCGGCCGGTGCCTGGGGCCCTGCTGCGGCAAGTGCACGGAGGCGGAATACCGCGCCGTGGTGCAGCGGGTGCTCAAATTCCTGGAGGGCAAGTATCAGGACGTCACCGCGGGGATCGAACAGGACATGCGCCGTGCCGCCGCCGCTTTGCAGTTTGAAAAGGCCGCAAGGCTGCGGGACCAGATGCGGGACATTCAGGGCCTCATGCAGCGCCAGCAGGCCATCCAGACCAGCGGGGCGGAGCAGGACGTGTTCGCCGTCGCCCAGGACGGCCTGGACGCCATGGCCCAGGTAATGTACGTCCGGGGCGGCAGGATGGTGGGGGGCGACGCCTTTCCCCTGCCCCGGGAAGGGAAAGAGGACCCGGGCGAAGTGCTGTTCGGCTTCATCGTGCAGTTTTACGGCGACGACCGCCGCCCGGCCCGGGAGGTGCTCTGCCCGGGGCTGCCGGAGGAGATCGGCGCCGATCTCACGGAATGGCTGCGCAGGCTCCGGGGCGGCGCGGTGACCCTCACCGTGCCCCAGCGGGGAGACAAGCGGGCGCTGACCCTGCTGGCGGAAAAGAACGCCCGGGACGCCCTGGAAAAGCGCAACGCGAAAAAGCAGGTGCACTACGAGCGCACCGTGGGGGCCGTGGAGGAGCTGGCCCGGTGCATCGGGCTGGATACCGTGCCCCGGCGCATCGAGGGCTATGACATATCGAACACCCAGGGGCAGCAGAACGTGGCCTCCATGGTGGTTTTCCTGGACGGCGAGCCCGCGCCCAAGGAATACCGGCATTACCGAATCAAGAGCTTTGAGGGCGCCAACGATTTCGCCGCCATGAACGAGGTGCTCTCCCGCCGGTTCCGCCGCTGCTTTGCGCAGGACGAAAAGGACCGCTGGCCGCTTCCCGATCTGGTGCTCATCGACGGCGGGCCGGAGCAGCTTTCCTTCGCCCGGAAGGCCATGCTGGAAGCAGGCGCGGACGTGCCCATGTTCGGCCTGGCCAAGCGGCTGGAGGAGATTTTCCTCCCCGGACGGGAGGACAGCATCCTCATCGACCATCATTCCCCCGCCCTGCACCTGATCCAGCGCATCCGCGACGAAGCCCACCGCTTCGCCATCACCTATCACCGGGGGCTGCGGGGGAAGGCGTCCGTCCACAGCGCCCTGGAGGACATTCCCGGGGTGGGCCCGAATCGGCGGCGGGCGCTGCTGCAGTATTTCAAATCCGTAAAAGCCATCAAAGAAGCGGATTTGGAAGCGCTGCGGAAGGTGCCCGGCATGAACGCCCCGGCTGCAGAGGCCGTGTACGCCTGGGCGCATCCGGACGAGAGAGAGAATCAGGAGGGGCAAGGGCGTGGAACGGTATGAATTGACCGAAACGGACCATCTGCTCATCTCCAAGGGGCTGGAAGTGCTTGCCGCAAATTATGATGACGGCGTATACAACCACACCGTGGGCTGTGCCCTGCTGTGTAAAAGCGGCCATATCTATCAGGGCGTCAACTGCGACGGCATCCACGGCGCTTGCGCCGAGTACGTTACCATGGGCATGGCCATTTCCGCCGGGGAACGGGAATTTGACACCATCGTGGCCGTACACGAAAAGCACGTGAACGGCGTGATCCCGCCCTGCGGGAACTGCCGTCAGATGCTGTTCGAGTATTGTCCGGACATCCGGGTGATCGTCAATGATGAACAGGGCAAGCTGATCAAGGTCAAGGCCAGGGATTTACTGCCATTTGCCTGGCAGACCGTGATCTGCTGATCGGGGATAAAACCTTCCGGCGCCGCTGTAATCATTCAAGTCCGTAAAAGCCATCAGGAAAACGAAATTGAAACAGGAACCGGGAGGACGAGCATGCGACTGATACGGATTGACGATTCCCAAGCCGCCGACGCGGCGGTGCTGCTGGCGGATTTCCGGGTGACGCTGCGGGGATATAAGGGCATTGCGTCCGAACCGGACGTGCCGGACGCCCTGGAGGAAATGCAGGAATACCTGCACAAGGGCTGGCCCGTTTTCGCCGTGGAGGACAACGGCGCGCTGGCGGGGTACATGGTGCTGCGCATCGAGGAAGGTGTGCTGTGGGTGGAGCACCTCTTTGTCCGCCCGGAGTACCGGCGGCGGGGCGCAGGCACGCTGCTGTTTGAAAAGGCAGAGGAAACCGCCCGCTCCATGGGGGAAGACACGGTATACAATTTCGTTCATCCCAACAACGACGGCATGATCGCCTTCCTGCGCGCCAAGGGCTACACCGTGCTGAACCTGATCGAGATCCGGAAGCCCTACCGGGACGAAACGCTGACGGAAACCATCCGCGTGAAAAACAACGATTTTGACTATTAACGATGAAACCATAAGGAGGAGCCATTTTGAGCACATCCCGTTTCGCATTATTCGTGGATTTGGAAAACTGCGGGGCCAAGGCCCCCACCCTGAACAGCATCCTGGACAAGGTGAAGATCCGGGGCGACATCCTGCTGGGCAAGGTATACGGCTACACCGACCGGTTCAGCGACCTGAAAGAAGTGCTTCTGTCGAACACCTTTACCGTCGTGCCCTCCATCCGCTACGGCTACGCCCAGAAAAACAACGCCGACATCATGCTGGTGCTGGACGCCCTGGAGGTGGCTTATACGAACCCCCTGATCGATTCCTTCTGCATCGTCAGCGGCGACAGCGATTATACGCCGCTGGTGGGGCGCCTCAAGAGCATGGGCAAATTCGTCCTGGGCATCAGCCGCAGCGAGGTGGCCAGCAGCATTTTCATCAACGCCTGCAACGAATTCCAGTTCCTGGAGACCGTCAGCTCCTCCGTCAGCCGCAACGGCAAGCGCGTCAGCCGCAAGCCCGCCAAGGACGAGCCGTTGGACGCCGCGGGCCTCAACAAGCTGCTGGAGGGCATCCTCAGCGAGCAGACCGACGAGGACGACATGTACGCCAGCGAGCTCAAGGGCGTGCTGCTGCGCCTGCGGCCGGATTTCAACGAAAAAGCCTTCGGCTGCGCGTCCTTCGGCAAGCTGCTGAACAAGCTGGCCGCCCAGTTCGGCACCATCCGGGTGAAAAACGACAATTATAACATGCTGGTGTCCCTGAACGCCGACGCCCCGGACGACGCCGCCGGCAAGCGGCAGCTCACCCCGGACACCTGGCGCGCCGCCTTCACCGAACAGCTGCAGCATTATAAAGACGACGGCTTCGAGCGAGTGAACCCCTCCATCCTCAAGGCCGACATCCAGGCCGCCTACCCCGATTATTCCGAACGCGCCATCGGCTTCAAGCGCTTCTCCGACGTGCTGCGCCAGATGGAAAAAGAAAAGCTGCTGGCCCTGGAAACGGACGAGCAGAAAAATATCCTGGTGAAAATGCTGTAATCTTCGCGCGTTTCTTCCGGACCGGGAAGGGCAGCAGGATCGCATTCAAACAAATACAGAAGCCCCGAGGGAAAACGCCGACGTTCTCCCCCGGGGCATTATTTTGCTTGTTGCCGTCGCCCGCCGCTCCGGGATGCTCCCCGTCCCGTCACGCCCGGAGCATTTCCATTTCAACGCATTTCCAGGTTTCGCCCATGACGGCATATCCGGTGGGCGGCAGATCCGGGATCTCCCGGAAGCCCGCGGCGCGGTAGCAGCGGTACGCCGCCGGGTTGTTTTCAAACACGCCCAGAGTGAGCCGCTTCGCCCCCAGCGCATCGAAGGCGTACCCCGCCGCCAGGCGCAGCATTTCCTTTCCCAGGCCCTGGCCCCGGCGGGCGCTGTCCACGATCACGAAGCCCAGGCGCGCCGTGGTCCTTTCCGCATCCGTGAACCGCAGGATCAGATGGCCCGCGATGCTTTCCTCCTCCACCGCGGTCAGGGGATAAAACTGCCCCGCCGGGCAGTCGCCGTTGCGGAGCAGGTATTTTTCGTTCATGTCCGCCGCGGTGACGGGGAAGGACGGATAACGGTCCGCGCTCCACTGGCGCAGCGCCTTTTCATCCGGGATCCAGGATACGATGGTTTCCGCGTCCCCGGGCGAATACGGCCGCAGGATCACCGGTCGTCCCCCAGGAAGAATACCGCCAGGGTGCCCGGCCCGGAATGGGCGCCGATGATGGCCCCGATGGGGGCGATCATGACGTGCTCCGGCTCGAAGCCCAGGGCGCGGATGGCCTCCAGGGTGTATTCCGCGTCCGCCCGGCAATCGCCGTGGCCGATGAACAGGGTCTGCCCCGCTTTGGGATTGGCCCGCTCCGCCACCTTTTCCGCCAGGCGCTTCAGGGATTTTTTCCGTCCCTGCACCTTTTCCATGGGGATCAGCTTCCCCTCGTAATCCACGTGCAGCACGGGCTTGATATTCAGCATGCTGCCCATGAACGCCGCCGTGGCGCTGACCCGGCCGCCCCGCCGGAGCGTATCCAGATCCGCCACGGTGAACCAGTGGTTGAACCGCTGGCGGTTATCCACCAGCCAGCGGGCAGTCTCGTCGATGCTCATGCCCGCGGCCCGCTTTTCGATGGCGTAATGCACGAACAGGCCCTGGCCCACGGAGGCGCACAGGGAATCCACCACCACGATCTTGGCCCCGGGGATCTCCTCCGAGGTCATGCTCTGGGCTAGCAGCGCCGCCTGATACGTGCCGGACAGGCCGGAGGAAAACACGATGCACAGTATCTCTTCCCCCCGGCCCGCCAGCTTGCGGAACATTTCCTGATATTCCACGGCGCTGACCTGGGAGGTGGTGGCCATCTTCCCGCCGCGCACCGCCTCATAGAAGGGATGCCAGGTAGCCTCGTCCCCGGGAACGCAGGGATGGTCCGCCCCGTCCATGCGGTAGGTCATGGGCATCACGGCCAGCTTTTCCACTTTTTCCACATAATCACGCGGCAGATCGCACGCCGCGTCCGTTACGATCCAGAACGACATCTTTCGTATCCCCCTCCTGTTTATTCCGGATACCTGAGCTGCGGCGTTTCCAGCGCCGCCAGGTACCGCCGGGCGTAATATTTCGCCATATCCAGGTTCTGATCCTGGTAATTGCCGCATTCCTCCGGGCTGGCCCCGGGGATCGGCCCTTCAAACGCCAGGATGAATCCGAGCATATCCCGCACCAAGGGCAGCGCGTCCTCCGCCTCCAGGCGGCCGAACATCACCAGATAAAACCCCGTGCGGCAGCCCATGGGGCCGAAATAGATGATCCCGTCCTTTTCCGGGCCGCTGCGCAGGTACGTGGCCCCCAGGTGCTCCAGGGTGTGCACCGCCGGGGTGTCCATCACCGGCTCCAGGTTGGGCCGGGTGAAGCGCAGATCGAAGGTGGTGACGGGGCGCTCCTCCCCGCCGTCCCGGCGGCTCACATACAGCCCCGGCAGCAGCCGGGTGTGGTCCACCCGAAACGATGCGATCTTTTCCATACCTTCCTCCGTATCAACAGGGTATGTTCATTATACCGCAAAGCGCGCTTTTTGTCATCCCCGTCACATCTGCTCCATTTCGCAGTAGGCGCACACGTACTTGGTGGGGATGCGGGTCAGCTGCCCGTGGCGCATCACCTGATGCACCGGATAGAACAGCGGCTCCAGCCCCTGCTCGGTGGAGGAAATGCAGCGGGGGTTCCGGCATTTTTTGCCCGTGGTGATGAGCACCCGGCCGGGCCGGGGCGGGAGATGGATCTCCCCCATGAGCTTCAGGATCAGCGCCTTGCGCATGATCTTGCCGTACATCACCTGCTTGAAATAGCAGGCCCGGGGATCCTGATCCACCTTCACGTCGATCTCGTTCACCCGGGGCAGGGGGTGCATCACGATCATATCCTGCTTCGCCAGGCGCATTTTTTCCTCGTCCAGGATGTAGCTGTCCTTGAGCCGCAGGTATTCCTCCACGCTGAAGAAGCGCTCCTGCTGGATGCGGGTCATGTACAGCGCGTCCAGCCCGCCGATCTCCTCCTCCAGCGATTCCGCTTCCCGATAGGGGATACCCGCTTCCGCCAGATCCGCCACGATATTTCCCGGCGCCCGCAGCTCCCGGGGGGAAATGAGGACGAATTCATTCCCCGGATACCGGCTCAGCGCCCCGATCAGGGAATGCACCGTGCGGCCGAATTTGAGGTCCCCGCACAGGCCGATCTTCAGATGGTCCAGCCGCCCTTTCTCGCGCCTGAGGGTCATCAGATCCGCCAGGGTCTGGGTGGGGTGATGGTGGCCGCCGTCCCCGGCGTTGATCACCGGCACGGTGGAGGACTGCACCGCCGCCCAGGGCGCGCCCTCCAGGGGATGGCGCATGGCGATGATGTCGGCGTAGCAGCCTACGGTGCGGACGGTATCCCGGACGGATTCGCCCTTGGCGGCGGAGGAATTGTTCGCCCCCGCGAAGCCGATCACGTGGCCGCCCAGCTCGTACATGGCGGCCTCGAAGGACAGCCGCGTGCGGGTGGAGGGCTCGAAAAACAGCGTAGCCAGCTTTTTCCCCTCCATGGCCCTTTCATATTTTTCCGGGTGGGCCTCAATGTCCGCCGCTGTATCCAGCAGCGCGTCCAATTCCTCCACCGTCAGATCCGTGATGCTCAGCAAATGGCGCATGCCGGGGCTCCTTTCCGTTTTTACGTGTCGATCCTGACCAGCTCGGTCAGGGCGATGTTCCGGTAATTGATGTCCTCCCGCAGGGAAAACCCCTGGGCCTCCCAGAAGGCGTTGCCCGCCCCATTCCGCTTGAACACCAGCAGGGCGGCCTTGCTGATCCCCTGTTCCCGGAAGGCGGAGAGGCATTCCCGGGCGAGCCGCGCCCCGATGCCCCGGCGCCGGCAGTCCTCCCGGACGCACATGTGGTACACATACCCCCGGCGCCCGTCCTGCCCGGCCAGGATCACCCCCGCGATCTTCCCTTCTTCCTCCGCCACGAAGGAAAGGCCGGGGTTCCGGCGCAGGAGCCTGTCGATGCCCTCCCGGGAATCATCCCGGTCGTTGAAGCCCATGTTCTTGCTCTGCATCCACAGTTTCCATACCTGCTCGTAATCCCCGATCTGCATTTCCCGGATCGTCACGTTCATTTTTTTCAGTTCCTTTCGGCCAGCAGCCGGTCGATTTCCCAGCCCAGGGCCCGCTTCATTTCCTCCAGCTCCGCTGCCCCGGGGCGGGCGGCGTCATCGTACATTTTCTCCATGGGATACCACCACACCGGGCCCTTGCCGCGGTTCCCATAAGCTTCCAGATCTCCCGTCACCCGGGGAAACAGGTGCCAGTGCAGATGGCTGTCCCCCATGCCCAGCAATTCATAATTCATTTTTTCCGCGCGGAAGGCCCGGGAAACGGCCTGGGCCACCAGGCACATTTCCTCCATGAACTTCGCCCGGCGGGCGGGGGCCAGATGAAACAGCTCGCTTGCGTCCCCGTGCTCCTTGTACAGAAACAGGGTGTAGCCCCGGAAATGCTGGTGGTCGCCGATCACCGCGTAGCCCGTTTCCATTTCCCGGACGAACCAGGGGTTTTCCCCGCGCCGGATCATCCCGATGCGGTCACAGATCAGGCACACGGGCGATCTCTCCTTTTTCCATGGCTTCCCGGATCAGCAGCAGCGTTTGGTATTCCCTTTGATTATACGTGCGTTCACCTTCCCTGTCCAGCATCGCTTCGTTTTTCCTGATGGCCTCCCCGATGGGATACAGCACGCAGCGAAAACCCGCCTGCCGTTCGTTGGGGGAATAGCGGCATTCGTCCCGTTCCTCCCCGACGGCGCAGGTATACAGCCGGCTGATCTGGTGCCACACGACGTTTTCCCGGATGGACAGGCGTTTTTCCACGATTTCTCCAAAGGGGCGGACGGTGGATGGGATCACCGTGTAGCCCGTTTCCTCCTTCACTTCCCGGATCAGGGCCTGCGCCTCGTTTTCCCCCGGCTCGATGCCGCCGCCGGGGAGCTTGACCTCGCCGTACTGATTCTCCGTCAGCAGCAGCCGGCCCCCGATCAGGATGATTCCCCGGGCGGCAACGCGGCGGATCTCCGGCAGCCCATCCCCATAATCCCGGGCGTCCAGCGTCAGCAGCTTTCGCATTGCCGTTCACTTCCTCATCCAGCTTTCGTCGGCGGGGTTGTCCCGGAACTGCAGCAGCCTTGCGCAGTCCTCTTTCTGGATATAGCCTTCCTCCGCCGCCACCTCCACCAGCGCGTCCAGGCAGCAGAGGCTGATGTTCTCCACGTTGGCCGCGGCCAGTCGGTCGAGGCCCTTCTTCATGCCGTAGGTGAAAATGATGGCGATGCCCAGCACCTCCGCCCCCGCCTGGCGCAGGGCGTCCACCACCTCGATGACGCTGCCGCCGGTGGAGATCAGATCCTCCACCACCACCGCCTTCTGGCCTTTTTCGATCCTGCCCTCGATCTGGTTGCCCCGGCCGTGGTCCTTGGCGCCGGAGCGCACGTAGCCCATGGGGAGATTCATCAGATGGCCGGTGATGGCGGCGTGGGCGATGCCGGCGGTGGAGGTGCCCATGAGCACCTCGGCGTCGGGATAGTACGTTTCGATCAGGGCCTTGAGCCCCTCCTCCACGTGGGTGCGCACTTCCGGCGCGGTAAGGGTCAGGCGGTTATCGCAGTAAATGGGCGATTTGATGCCGCTGGCCCAGGTGAAGGGCTCCTCCGGCCGCAGGAACACGGCGCGGATGGACAACAGATCGTGGGCGATGGTCCGGGCGACGGTATTCATGGGGAAAAACTCCTTTCTTTTTTTTGCGGGGGAACCGCTCTTTGGGGACCAAAGCGCGGTCCCCCGCGCCCCTTCCGAGAAAGCCGATTGGGGGAAATGTTTTGTGACGCGATGATGGCTGGTTATTCCAGTTTTTTCAGGCCGTCAAACAGATCGTTGAATGATTTCATGGTTTTACATCGGCCGAAAGAAAGCTCCCTGTTTTCCCCGTATTCCAGCAGGAAGCACTTGGCCAGCTCCTCCACGGTCTGCTCCAATGTGGTGAAAAACTGGGTCATAGCGAAATCCCGGGCGGGGGAATCCTCCGGGAACGCGGTGTCGATCAGCGTTTCCGCGGTCTGGTCCAGGGGATACATTTTCAGGTGCATCAGCTCGTGGACGATCACTTCTTCGATGTTCTCCTGCTTCGGGTTCACGGCGTTGAGCAGCACCACGGCCTTGCGGTCGTCGCAGTCGATTTTGATGTCCCCGGTTTTCCGGAAATTCCCGTCCTCAACCAACTCCAGGCGCACGTCCCAGGCGGGATAAATCCGCAGTTTTCTGATCCACTTTTCAAAAAGCGTTTGAATCTCTTGCTCTTTCATTGTTCATATTTCCTTTTTATGCCGCTTTTTCGGAGGGGGCCTGGGGGAACCGCTTTTTGGCCTCAAAAAGCGGTTCCCCCACACTCATTTCCCATCAAACTCCCGCACGCACCGGCAGTAGGCGGCCACGGGATCGTCGGCCCGGGTGACGGGGCGGCCCACCACGATGAAATCGCTGCCGCTCCGCCGCGCCTTTTCGGGGGTCATCACCCGGCGCTGATCGTCGGCGGCGCTGTCGGCAAAGCGGATGCCGGGGGTGACGGTAAGAAAGTCATTGCCGCAGGCCTGCTTCACCAGCGCCGCCTCCAGGGGCGAGCACACCACCCCGTCCAGCCCGGCGTCCCGGGCGTTCTTCGCATAATGCGCCACGGTTTGGGGCATGGACGCCTGGATGAGCAGTTCTTTTTGCATCCTTTCCTCGCTGGTGGAGGTAAGCTGGGTGACGGCCAGGAGCAGCGGCCGCGTGCCGTCCTCCCGGGTGAGGCCCTCCACCGCGGCGCGCATCATATCGGCGGTGCCCGCGGCGTGGACGTTCACCATGTCCACGTCCAGGCGGGACAGCACCCGCATGGCGGATTTTACGGTGTTGGGGATGTCATGCAGCTTCAGGTCCAGAAAAATCCGATGCCCCCGGGCCTTTACCTGCCGCACGATCTCCGGCCCTTCGGCGTAGAACAGCTCCATGCCGATCTTGACGAAGGGCTTCTCCTCTTTGAACCGATCCAGGAAAGCGTATACCTCCTGCGCGGAGGGAAAGTCCAGGGCGATAATGACGCCGTGCTTCATGCGTGCGCACCTCCTATGATTTCCCGCAGGGATCCGATCCCCAGTTTCTCCATTTCCAAGGGCAGCTGCTCAATGATTTCCTTACAGACGAAAGGATTCACCAGATTCGCCGCCCCCACCTGCACGGCGGACGCGCCGCAGAGCATCATTTCGATCACGTCCCGGGCGCAGCTCACCCCGCCCATGCCCATCAGCGGGATCTTCACCGCTTCGTACACCTGATACACCATTCGCAGCGCCACCGGCAGCACCGCCGGGCCGCTGAGCCCGCCGGTCACGTTGGCCAGGACGGGCTTTCTGCTTTTCAGGTCCACCCGCAGGCCCAGCAGCGTGTTGATGAGGGAAAGCCCGTCCGCCCCCGCATCCTCGCAGGCCTTCGCGATGGATACGATGTCGGTCACGTTGGGCGAGAGCTTGATGAACACCGGCTTTTTCGTGACGCGCTTCACCGCTTTTGTCACCGCCGCGGCGGATTCCGGGCAGGTGCCGAAGGCAAGGCCGCCGCCGTGGACGTTGGGGCAGGAAATATTGACCTCCAGGATGCCCACCTGCGCCTGCCCGTCCAGCATTTCGCAGGTTCTTTCGTATTCCTCAACGGAAAACCCGCTGACGTTGGCGATCACGGGCTTTTGAAAGTACGCTTTCATTTCCGGCAGTTCATGGGCGATCACGTGCTCCGCGCCGGGATTCTGCAGCCCCACGGCGTTGAGCATCCCCATGGGCGTTTCGGCGATCCGCGGCGTGGGGTTGCCGAAGCGGGGATGCAGCGTGGTGCCCTTGAAGGAAAAGGAGCCTAAAATGTTGATGTCGTAATATTCCGCGAATTCCTTCCCGTACCCGAAGCACCCGCTGGCGGGGATCACGGGGTTGGAAAGCCGCAGCCCGCACAGATCAACGGACAAATCTACCATGGCAGTTCCTCCTTCCGGAACACGGGCCCGTCCTTGCACACCCGGCGGGGGCCGTGATTCGTTTGAACGGTGCAGCCCATGCAGGCCCCGAAGCCGCAGGCCATGCGCTCCTCCAGGGAGAACTGGCCGGGCGCGGGGCATTTCCCGTACACCGCCCGCAGCATGGGCAGCGGCCCGCAGGCGAACACGGAATCGTAATTATCCGGCAGCGCGTCGGTCACGAAGCCCCTGACGCCCGCGCTCCCGTCCAAAGTGGTCAGCGTCACGGGCACGCCCAATTCCTCAAATTCTTCCTTCAGGAAGATTTCTTCCTCCCTGTTGAAGCCCAGGATCGCCGACGGCTGCTTCCCGGCGGCCAGGAGCGCCTTGGTCAGCGCGTACAGGGGCGGGATGCCCACGCCGCCGCCGATCACCAGGGGACGCGCGCCGCAGTTCGTCACGTCGTAGCCGTTGCCCAGGCCGTTCAGGATATCCAGGGTGTCGCCGGTTTCCACGCGGGACAGAGCGTCGGTGCCCGCCCCCACGGCCTTGTAGATCAGCGTCATGCCGCTTTCATCCCAGTCGCAGACGGAAATGGGCCGGCGCAGGTAAAAGCTGGGTACCCGGATCTGGCAGAACTGCCCCGGGGCCTTCACCATGGACGTGTCCCCCGCCAGGTCCAGCAGGAACACGCCGGGCGCGATCTGCGCGTTTTCTACGATCTGATACTGCATAGCAGACTCCTTTGTGAAAATCGTGAACCGATCCTGCCGATCAACAAAACGGAATTTGACTCTTTGCCGTTACAATATTTTTCGCATGACAGCCTGTCCGTTTTCCCTGGCGACTTCCATAAAGCCCGCTTTTTGATAAAGGGATAAAGGGCCTTGATAGTCAAAATCATTCCGTTGGTCGGAAAGCTTCGGGTATCCTTCAACGGCAGCATATCCCTTTGCTTTGGCGTCCGCGCAAACTCTGTCAATGAATGCTGACGCGATGCCCATTCCCCGGTATTCAGGCGCGATTTCAAAACATACGATGGATATCGTTTTCCCGCAGCTGATCTCCCTCGCAAACGCAGGAACAAACCCGGCATAGCTCTCTCGATCCGCCGCATTGCACCATCCCACAGACCGATCTCCGTCATACGCCAGGTATCCGTGAATCCGGTTCCTGTCAAGCATTTCCACCGCATACCTGCGCAGCGTTTCCTTCACGCCAAATGATGCAAATTCACTGACCATCTTTTTAATCTGTTCTTCCTCCTGATTGGGAGAAGTGCAATAACACGGGCCGTTTGGATTATCGTCCGTAAACGCTCTGTGATCGAAAAAGTCCAGATAATCAGCGTTCAATTCAGCGGTCAGCGGCCGGATCACGATTGTTTTCATCAGGCATCCTCCTTCGACAGGACCGACACAAGATAATCCGCGTTTTCCTCAACCGGCAGTGTCCCGTCAATCCGGGTCACAGGGCGATCAAGCGTTTTAAGCCAGTCCGTGACATAAGTTTCAGGTCTGCTGTCTGTCAGTGAAAACCACTTGCTCTCTTTCTCATACAGGTCGCCGCCCGGAAGAATCCTGTTTCCGAATTTCTGGAAAGAACGGTCCCGGACGCGCCGGCTTCGGATCTGCTTCGGAACCTCAATCAGGACGATATGGTCCAGTGATGCGATCAGCTTGTCGCCGTAATTCCCCCTCACAGCCGCAAAGATAAACCTGTGATTTGCGCTGATTTTTTCTTCCAGAAGCCGGATCACTTCTTCTTCGCTTCTCGAACCGGAAAACGGATACAAAGGATCTGTCTTCGGGAAAAAGAGGTCTTCATTGTCTATGAATTCATATCCCATCCGGTCAGCCAGCGTTTTCCCCAGGGTACTTTTCCCACTTCCGTTGAGCCCGCATATCAGAATTCCCATATCAAATCCTCTCGGTTCAGAAAACGAAAAGCTCCTCCGTATAAGACAAATCCCGATTTGCCGTTCAAGCCTCGTTCAAGCCGGTCTCTTTGGTTCTTTCTCTGACCCAGAGAAAGAACACGTCCCCCTCCTACTCCGCGTCGATGGTGGAGATGCCCAGGGTGATTTCCTCCAATACGTCCAGCAGCACCCGGACGGTATCCAGGGCGGTGAACATGGTGACGTTGTTTTCCGCCGCGCACTGGCGGATCAGGGCGCCGTCGCTTTCGTGGGTGAAGGAGCCCGGGTCCCGGGTGGAGATCACGTAATTCACGTGGCCCCGGCGGAGGGATTCCAATATTTCTTCGCTGCCCTGGCTGATCTTCTTTTTGACGCGGGTGCGGATGCCGTGGCTCTTTAAGAACGCCGCGGTGCCGCTGGTGGCCTCGATGTTGAAGCCCAGGTTGTAGAACCTGCGGATCAGGGGCAGGGCCTCGTCCTTGTCCCGGTCGGCGATGGTGACGAAGATGGTGCCGTAATTGTTCACGTTCATGCCCGAGGACTGCATGGCCTTGTACAGCGCGCGGGTGAGGGATTTATCGTAGCCGATGGCCTCGCCGGTGGATTTCATTTCCGGGGTCAGGTAAGCGTCCATGCCCCGGAGCTTGGAGAAGGAGAAGGCCGGGGCCTTCACGTACCAGCGCTTCTTTTCCTCGGGGTAGAGCACGGTGATGCCCTGGTCTTTCAGGGAAACGCCCAGCATCACCTTGGTGGCGATGTCCGCCAGGGGCCAGCCGGTGGCCTTGGAAAGGAAGGGCACCGTGCGGGAGGACCGGGGGTTCACCTCGATCACGTACACGTTTTCATTTTTGTCCACGATGAACTGGATATTGAACAAGCCCACGATGCCGATGCCCAGGCCCAGCCGCCGGGTGTAATCCAGCATGGTGTCCTTCGCCTGCTGGGAAACGGAGAAGGTGGGATACACGGAAATGGAATCGCCGGAGTGCACGCCGGTGCGCTCCACGTGCTCCATGACGCCGGGAACGAACACGCTTTCCCCGTCGCACACCGCGTCCACCTCCAGCTCCTTGCCGGTGATGTACTTATCCACCAGCACGGGCTGATCGTTGCTGATGTTCACGGCGGACCGGAGGTAATGCCTTAGGCCCTTTTCGTCCGCCACGATCATCATAGCCCGGCCGCCCAGCACGAAGGAGGGCCGCACCAGCACGGGATAGCCGATCTTTTCCGCCACCTTCACGCCGCTTTCCACGTCGGTGACGGCCTGGCCCTGGGGCTGAGGGATGCCCAGCGTTTCCATGATCTTTTCAAAGGAATCCCGGTTTTCCGCCCGGTCGATGGCCTCCACGCCGGTGCCGATGATCTTCACGCCCCGCTCCGCCAGGGGCGCGGCCAGGTTGATGGCGGTCTGCCCGCCCAGGGACACCACTACGCCGTCGGGCTTTTCCAGATGCACGATGTTCATCACGTCTTCCACCGTCAGGGGCTCGAAGTAGAGCTTGTCGCTGGTGGTATAGTCGGTGGACACGGTTTCGGGGTTGTTGTTGATGACGATGGCCTCGTACCCGGCGGCCCGGATGGTCCAGATGGCGTGGACGGTGGAATAATCGAATTCCACGCCCTGGCCGATGCGGATGGGCCCGCTGCCCAGCACGATGATCTTCTTTTTATCGGACACCACGGATTCGTTTTCGTCCTCGTAGGTGGAGTAAAAGTAGGGCACGTAGGATTCAAACTCGCTGGCGCAGGTGTCGATCATCTTGTACACCGGCACGATGCCCCACTGCCGGCGCAGGGCGTCGATTTCCTCCTCGCCCATGCCCCACACGCCGCTGATATACCGGTCGGACAGGCCCATGCGCTTGGCCCGGTACAGGGTGTCCCGGTCCCGGGGATGCGCTTTCAGAACGCTTTCAAACTCCACGATGTTGCGGATCTTGTCCAGGAACAGCATGTCGATCTGAGTGGCGTTGTAGATCAGCCCCAGATCGACCCCATTGCGGATCAGCTGGGCGATGGCGAAAATACGCTGGTCGCTGCCGTCCCGGATATAGGAGAGCAGTTCCTCGCTGGGGGTATCGCGGAATTTGGGCGAATCGATGTGCCAGGCCCCGGTCTCCAGGGAGCGCAGGGCCTTGAGCAGGCTTTCCTCGATGGTGCGGCCCACGCTCATCACTTCGCCGGTGGCCTTCATCTGGGTGGAAAGCTTGTTGCTGGCGCCGTCCAGCTTATCGAAGGGGAAGCGGGCGATCTTGGTCACCACATAGTCCAGGGAGGGCTCGAAGCAGGCGGGGGTGTTCGCCAGACGGATCTCATCCAGCCTCAGGCCCACCGCCACCTTGGCGCTGACCCGGGCGATGGGATAGCCCGTCGCTTTGCTGGCCAGGGCGGAGGAGCGGGACACCCGGGGGTTCACCTCGATCAGGTAATACCGGAAGGAATTGGGGTCCAGGGCGAACTGCACGTTGCAGCCCCCTTCGATGCCCAGGGCGCGGATGATCTTGAGGGCGCTGTCCCGCAGAAGCTGGTATTCCTTATTGGTCAGGGTCTGGCTGGGGGCCACCACGATGCTGTCCCCGGTGTGGACGCCCACGGGGTCGATATTCTCCATGTTGCAGATGGCGATGGCGGTATCGTTCCGGTCCCGCATCACCTCGTATTCGATTTCCTTGTAGCCCTTGATGCTCTTTTCCACCAGCACCTGATGCACGGGGCTGAGCTTCAGGGCGTGGGCGGCCAGCTCCCGCATTTCCTCCTCGTCGTCCGCAAAGCCGCCGCCGGTGCCCCCCAGGGTGAAGGCCGGGCGCAGCACCACGGGATAGCCGATCTCCGCCGCGGCGGACAGGGCTTCCTCCAGGGAATTGGCGATGACGCTGGGCAATACCGGCTCGCCCAGGCGCAGGCACAGCTCCTTGAATTTTTCCCGGTCCTCCGCCATTTCGATGGATTCAAAGGGCGTGCCCAGGATCTCCACCTGGCACTCCTCCAACACGCCCTTTTTCGCCAGCTGCATGGCCAGGTTGAGCCCCGTCTGGCCGCCCAGACCCGGCAGAATGGCGTCCGGCCGTTCGTAGCGCAGCAGCTTTGCCACGTATTCCAGCGTCAGTGGCTCCATATACACCTTGTCGGCGATCACGGTGTCGGTCATGATGGTGGCGGGGTTGGAGTTGATGAGGATCACCTCGTACCCCTCTTCCCGGAGGGCCAGGCAGGCCTGGGTGCCGGCGTAATCGAATTCCGCGGCCTGGCCGATCACGATGGGCCCCGAGCCGATCACCAGGATGCGATGGATGTCTGTCCGCTTGGGCATTTGATTTATCCTCCCGACTGTGCAGTGTTAAGATAGCGCAGGATGCTCCGGCGCGGCGGAAGAAGGGATCATATGCACCCTCTTCGCACGGCTTCCGCGATCAGCTTCGGCTGGATCTCCGGATACGTCCATTTTTCCACGGGCCGGTCCGTAATGAGGATCCTTTCGATTTCGCTGTGCAGCTCCTTTTCAAAGGCATGGATCTGCGCGGCATAGAGCATGCCGAAGGTTTCCCGGCCGTGAAAGTTGTCCGGCGCGGTGACCGAGTAAACGCACACGGGCCGGAGGTCGTACTGAAGCGCGCCGGTTTCTTCGTACAGTTCCCGCCTGGCCGCGGCAAGGATCTCTTCGCCCGCTTCCCGGTGGCCGCCCGGGATTTCGTACGTATCCCTTTCCCGATGTTTGCAGAACACCCACCGGCCGTCGGTTTTCGCGGCGATGACGGCGAATTGCAGCAGGCTGTCGTCCGCCTGATCGTAAAAACGGACCTCCGTCACTTTTTTCCCTCTCTTTATTTCCCCGCCATAGCGGCCACGAATTGGCCGAACAGATACGCGCTGTCCTGGGGCCCGGGGGCGGATTCGGGATGGTATTGCACGGAAAAGATCTGATCCGCTTCGTCCGCCACGCCCTCCACGGTATCGTCCAGCAGGTTTACGTGGGTCATGTGCAATTCCGTGCCCTTGAGCGTTTCCGGCTTCACGGCGTAGGAATGGTTCTGGCTGGTGATCTCGATTTTGCCCGTCAGCAGGTTTTTCACCGGATGATTTCCGCCCCGGTGGCCGAACTTCATTTTGAAGGTCTGCGCCCCCAGCGCCAGGGAAATGATCTGGTGCCCCAGGCAGATGCCGAAGATGGGCAGCCTGCCCTTCAGCTGCCGCACCAGGGCGATCACGGGCTTTACGTCCTCCGGGTTCCCCGGGCCGTTGGAAAGGAACAGCCCGTCCGGCGCGAAGGAGAGGATGGTTTCCGCCGGGGTGTCGTAGGGCACTACGGTGACGTTGCAGCCGAATTCGTTCAGCTTGCGGATGATGTTCAGCTTGATGCCGCAGTCCACCGCCACCACGTTGAAGCGGTGATTCGCGGTGCGGGCGTACCATTTCTTTTTGCAGGACACCCGGGAAACCTGGTCCGTGGGCATCCGGTAATCCCGCAGGACGGCCATGGCCTCCTCATGGGGGGTTGCGGCGGAGGTGATCAGTACCTTCTGGCTGCCCTCGTCCCGGATCACCCGCGTCAGCTTCCGGGTGTCCACGCCCTGGATGCCGGGGATGCCGTTTTCCTCCAGGATCTCGGAAAGGGTCTTCGTATAGCGGAAATTGCTGGGGATATCGTTGTATTCCCTGACGATCATGCAGCCCATGGTGGGGGTTTTCGTTTCATAGTCCTCGTCGGTGATGCCGTAATTACCGATGAGGGGATAGGTCATCACCACGGCCTGGGCGGTGTAGCTGGGATCGGTGACGATCTCCTGATACCCGGCCATGGCGGTGTTGAACACGATTTCGTTCACCGCGTCCACGTTGGCGCCGAAGCCCGTGCCCGTCATTTCCAGGCCGTTTTCCATCACGATCTTTCTTGGCTCATCCATACGATCCGTCCCCCTGTCATGGTCATTGCGATGTCTCCCGCGGTTTCCCAGCCCGCAAACGGCGTGGCCCGGCCCAGGGAGAAGAATTCCTCCGGCTCAATGATCCCCGCCTTTTCCGGGTCCACGGCGGTAATGTCCGCCCGCCGCCCTTCCGTGATGCCCCCGGGCAGGCCGAAGCGCTTCCGGGGGTTCACGCTCATGAGCTGGGCCAGTTTTTCCAGCGTCAGGATCTTTTCTTTCCGCACCAGGCGGCTGTACAGCACCCGGAAAGCGCATTCCAGCCCCATCACGCCCATGAGGCTGCCCTCCAGCCCCTTGTTTTTTTCATCGAAGGAGTGCGGGGCGTGATCCGTGGCGATCATATCGACGGTGCCGTCCAGGATGCCCTCGATCAGGGCGTCCCGGTCCGCCTGCTCCCGGATGGGCGGGTTCATTTTGAAGCGCCCTTCCTCCTGCAGATCCGCGTCCGTGAGCAGCAGGTAGTGGGGCGCGGTCTCGCAGCTTACGTCCAGCCCGGCCTTTTTCGCCTCCCGGATGGCCGCCACCGTCTCCTTGGCGGACACGTGGCACACGTGGTAGGGGCAGCCGGTCTTCGCCGCCAGCGCGATATCCCGCCGCACCTGGGCCGTTTCGCTTTCGGAGCAGATCCCCGTGTGGCCGTAGCGGCGGGCGTAGGGCCCGTCGTGGATGTAGCCGCCCCGGAGCAGCGATTCGTCCTCGCAGTGAGCGGCGATCAGCTTTCCCGTCCGCTTCACCGCCCGCATGGCCAGCTCCATCAGCTCCCCGCTCTGCACCCCCCGCCCGTCGTCGGAAAAGGCGCACACATACGGGGCCAGGGCGGTGAAATCCGCCAGCTCCCCGCCGCCCTTCTGCCCCATGGTGATGGCGCCGTAGGGGTACACGGGGATCTTGGCTTCCTTTTTTATCAGGTCCAATTGCACCTGCAAATTTTTCATGCAATCCGGCGCGGGCTTCACATTGGGCATGGCGCACACCGCGCCGTATCCGCCCCGGGCGGCGGCCAGGGTGCCGCTTTCGATGGTTTCCTTATAAGAAAAGCCCGGCTCCCGAAGATGTACGTGCACATCCGCGAAACCGGGCAATAAATAACAATTCGTAAAATCCAAAATACGGTCCCCGGGGCGGGGCGTCATCCGGGGGGACACGGCCTCCACCAGACCCCTGCGGACCGCTACGTCGGCCAAAATAAAAGCGCCGTCCCGGTACACCTGCCCGCCTTTGAGCAAGACCCGCACGCGCTTCACCCCTTCCCGTACGTTTTCAGTGCATTATACTTGATCGTACGGGGTTTGTCAATCCCCGGGAAAGCGCGGCGGCAGATTTTTCCCTTCAGAAGGCAGGCTTTTTCCCTTACGGCTCCATGTTCCCCAGCATTTTCCGCAGCAGGGTATAGAGCTGGAACGCCTCGTCGTGGGTCAGAGGGATGCAGCAGCTCACCTGGCCGGGCACGTCCTTCACCCGGCGGCGCAGATCCCAGCCCTTTTCCGTCACCGTCACGGTGACCACCCGCTCGTCCTGCTTGCTGCGGCTGCGCAGCAGGATGCCCTCCTCCTCCATTTTCTTGAGCAGGGGGGTGACGGTGCCGTTATCCAGATACAGCCGGCGGCACAGGTCCCCCACCGTGGCGCTGCCGCTCTCCCACAGGGCCAGCAGCACGATGTACTGGGTGTAGGTGATGCCCAGGGGCCTGAGCAGCGGGTTGTAATGGTTCACCACCATCCGGGCCGCGGCGTACAAGGGGAAGCACAGCTGGCCGTCCAGCAGCAGCTGCGGCATATCTGTCAAAGGATGATCCTGTTCGCTCATTCCCGCGTCCTCCTTAATGTGAAAGCAGGCGGCCGAACCGCTCCGGCCGCCCGCACCCCGTGTGCTTACAGCTTGCTTTCGATCCAGGCGATGAGCTGCGCTTCGGGGCGGAAGCCCACGGACTGATCCACGAACTGGCCGTTTTTCAGCAGCACCAGGCAGGGAATGGAGCTGACCCGATACGCGCCGGCCAGAGCGGGCGCTTCGTCCACGTCCACGTTATAGAAATCCACCCGGCCCGCCAGCTTTTCGCTGAGGCTCTCCACAATGGGGGCCAGCATCCGGCAGGGGCCGCACCAGACGGCGGAAAAATCCACCAGCGCCACGGCGCTCTTCTTCGCTTCCTGTTCAAACTGCTCAGCATTGATTTTCTTTACCATGATCCTCTCTCCTTTTTATGCGTTGTTCCGTTTTCTTTCATCCAGGTACGCAACGGCGCTCAGGGCGGCCACGTTGCCTTCCCCGGCGGCCTTGATGTACTGGTAGGGCGCGCCCGTCACATCCCCGCAGGCGAACGCCCCGGGAAGGGAGGCGCGCATTTTCCGGTCCACCTTCACATGGCCGTCCTCCGTTTCCAGGCCCGGCACCAGCCGGTTCGGCGCGATGGCCTCCCGCAGCACGAACACCCCGTCCGCGGGGTATTCCCCCTCCGCGGTCCGGACGACGCGCCCGCCCTCCGTTTCCCCGATTTCCAGCACTTTTTCCCGGATCACGGCGACGCCGGCCGGCAGACGGGGCTCCTGGGGATAAACGGGGAAATACAGGACGCGGCCGCACACCTCGGAAAGGAACGCCGCCTCGCTTTCCTCCCGGGGGCTGTAGCCGATCACCGCCGCGGTTTTCCCCCGGTAAAGCGGCGCGTCGCAGGTGGCGCAGTAGCTGACCCCCCGGCCCAGCAGCGCTTCCTCCCCGGGCAGCGGCTTTGCCTGCACCACCCCCGTGGCCAGGATCACCGCCGTGGCCTCCAGCGTTTCCTCCCCGGACTGCAGGGCAAAGTAATCCCCCATGGCGTACACGGCGCTGATCCGCTTTTCCGTGATCCGGATGCCCATTTCATCCAGATGCCGCCCAAAGGCCGCCGCCAGATCGGGCCCCTTCACGGCGGGAAAGCCCAGATAATTCCGGATCTCCCGGGCTTTTTCCAGCTTTTCGCTCAGGTCCCGGCTGCCCAGCAGCAGCACCCGTTTGTTCCGGATCGTCGCCGTGACGGCGGCGGACAGCCCCGCCGGCCCCGTGCCGATGATCGCAATGTCGTAGCGTTCCATTCCCCCGCCTCCGTGAAAAAGCGCTCCGTGTCCGTCTGTTTCCTTGTTTCAAATATAATATTATCACATATTTATGATCTGTCAACCCCTTTTTTCTTTTTTTCTTCCATTATTTTATCCCGCCGGATCGGAGGACATACGGGCTTCCGGTTGACATCCTGCCCGATCCCGTTTATAATTTCAGGGGGTTTATGGAGAGAAGCGGGAATCGGAAAAAGCGTCTGCGCCGGCCGAAGCCCCCGCCCCTGCGCCGTCGGATGGATCGGGGCGGAAGCACACAAAAGAAACGGAGTGATCAGAATTGAAGCGTTTCCTTTGCTTTATGGCATTAGTCCTTCTGCTGGGTTCCTGCCTGATGCCGTCGATGGCTGAGGAAGTGCCCGTGGAAACCGGCGCTTTCCGCCTTCCCATTGACTTAAGCGGCGGCAAAGCGCCCGCGGAAGACCGCTACCTGAGCGAAACGCTGTATTCGGATCCTTCCATCCGGGTGGAGATCACCTCCGGCCGGGTTCAGCTGGAGGAAAACGTGGGCTGCGATTACTGGGTGGCCGACGTGGTCATCGCCGACGCTTCCCAGCTGCGCACCCAGCCCGCCAATTCCTTCGACGGCCCCTCCGGCGATATGCCCATGAGCCGGATCGTGGACCGGGTGAAAGCGGTGGTGGCCATGAACGGCGATTATTTCTGCTATTCCGGCTACGGCCTGATCCTGCGGCAGGGAAAAGTGTACCTGAACCGGCTGCGCCGCGGCCGGGACGTATTGGCCATCGACGAGAACGGGGATTTTCACGGCTTCTACAAGCCCGGCTTTGAGGAAGTGCCCCTGGAGATCGACGGGAAAAAGCTGATCAACGCCTTTTATTTCGGCCCCATCCTCTACGATCACGGCAAGGTCTGCGAGGATTTCAACTATCCGGACATGGGGCCCCTGAACCGGTCCCAGCGCATCGCGCTGTGCCAGGCGGGGCCGCTGCATTACAAGATCATCGCCTGCGGGAACACCGATCAGTATTTCCGGGGCATGACGCTGCAGGAATTCGCCGAATTCGTTTCCACCCAGGAGATCGAATTCGCCTACAATCTGGACGGCGGCAATTCCTCCGGGTTCTTCTTCCATAATCAGAAGGTCAACGCCATTTCCAATACGGAATTCCGCAGCCTGGTGGACATCATCTATTTCGCTTCCGCCTGGGAGAGTGACGCCCAGTGAGCACCGCGTTTCCATGGATCCTGGTTTCCGGCGCGCTGGTGACGTGCGGGGTTTATCTCCTCCGGATGCGCGCCGCGGGGGAAAAAATTTCCCTGGCGCTATTGGGGATCGCCCTGGCCGCGGTGATCGGCATGGACCGGGCGAAGGCAGGCTATTTCCTGCTGATGCTGGGCCGCGACGGGCCGGACAGGGCCGTATCCCTGGCGTATGACAAGCTGAGCATCGTATGCGGCGCGGCGGGCGCCTTGGCGGGGATCGCGCTTTCGGCGCTGCTGGCGCGTCCCGGGCGCTCCCCGGCGAAGCTGATGGATCTCTTCGCCCCCTGCGGGGCGCTGATGCTGGCCTTCTGCCGGGCCGCGGAGTATTGCTGCGGCACCCTGCTGGGGGCGGGAAAAACCTATCTGGAGGAGGGTCATTTCCTGGCCCGCTTCCCCCTGGGCATCCAGAACCAGTGGGGCGATTGGTTCGCCGCCGTCTGCACGCTGGAAACGGCGCTGACATTGGGCGTGGCGGCGTTCTTTTTCCTTCGGAAGAACCGCCGGGGCCCCGGCGCTGTGTGGGAGGAAACGGTTTTCGCCCTGTGCCTGAACCAGATCCTGCTGGAATCGCTGCGCAACGTGTGCATGAAGTGGGGCTTCGTGCGGGTGGAGCAGCTGCTCTGCGCCGCCGCCGTCATGGGGCTCCTCGTCTCCCGCTGCATCCGCAGCCGGGGGGTGCGGCCCTTCCGCCGCTGGTATCCGGCGGGGGTGGCCCTGCTGTGCGTGGCGGGGCTCACCGGCATGGAATTTGCGGTGGACAAGGGGTTGCTTTGGCTCACCCGGCAGCTCACCGGCCTGCCCGCCCGGATGGAAAGCCCTTATCTTCCCTGTAACACCGTGATCGCCTACGCCCTGATGGTCCTGTTCCTGGCGGTCATCGCCTGGATGGAGGGGATCGCCCTGCGGCAGAGCGCCCCCGCCGGCGGAAGGGATTGACAATCCGCTTTTTTCCGCATATAATACCACTGTGCGAAGAACGGGAAAAACGCCCGGACCCGCCGGCGGAAGAGAGAGCGCGTCATCGGCTGCAAGCGCGCTTCGTCCGGCCCCAGGCAGTGCCCCCGGGAGCAGCGAGGCAGAAACAGGAGTATGCCCCGCCGTCCGCGCCGCGTTAAGGCGATCATCCAGAAAGAAAGAGTGGATTTCAAGCGGCATGCCCGTCTCTTCGGAGAGGGGCATGCGTTTTTTTGAAGGAGGAGGCTGCCCATGTTCGACACCCTGAAGCGGGACATCGACGCCGTCATGGCCCGCGATCCGGCCGCCCATTCCCGGGCGGAGGTCTTCTTCTGTTATCCCGGCTTTATCGCCGTCCGGCGGCACCGCCGGGCCCACCGGGCGTACCTGAAGGGGCATTTTCTGCTGGCCCGGTGGATCAATTTCCGCACGTATCAGAGGACCGGCATCGACATCCATCCCGGAGCCACCCTGGGGGAAGGCGTGTTCATCGACCACGGCACCGGCGTGGTCATCGGCGAAACCGCCGTGGTGGGCGATTACTGCACCATCTACCAGGGCGCCACCCTGGGCGGCACCGGCAAGGACACCGGCAAGCGCCATCCCACCCTGGGCCGGGGCGTCACCGTGGGGGCCGGCAGCAAGGTGCTGGGGCCCATCAATATCGGGGACCACGTGAAGATCGGCGCCGGGGCCATCGTGCTCAAGGACGTGCCGGACCTGTGTACCGTGGTGGGCAACCCCGGCCGCATCGTCCGGGGCCCCGCCGTCCGCCCGGATATCGACCTGGACCACGGTGATCTGCCCGATCCCATGCTGGAAAAGGTGGAGGCCATCGAGGGCAAGCTGGAGCAATTGGAGCAGTTCGAGCAGCAGGAAATGGAGGCCGCGCCCCACAGCTGCGCCGCCTGTCCCGTGGAGGACTGTCCCCGCAGAACCGCGCCCGAAACGCAGAAGAAGGAGGAAAAATAAGCCATGCAGATCTACAACAGCCAATCCCGGAAAAAAGAAGAATTCGTGCCCCTGCATCCCGGCAAGGTGGGCATTTACGCCTGCGGCCCCACGGTGTACGATTATTTTCATATCGGCAACGCCCGCCCCTTCATCACCTTCGACGTGCTGCGGCGGTATCTGGAGCACCGGGGCTATGAAGTCACCTTCGTGCAGAACTTCACCGACATCGACGACAAAATGATCCGCCGCGCCAACCAGGAAGGCATCACCGTCAAGGAGCTGGGCGACCGCTTCATCAAAAAATATTATCAGGACGCCCAAGCCCTGGGCATCCGCCGGGCCACGGTGCATCCCCGGGCCACGGAACACATCGGGGAGATCATCCGTCTGGTAAAGACGCTGCAGGACAAGGGCTACGCCTACGAAGTCAACGGCGACGTGTACTTCGACGTGGAAAAGGACAAGGGCTACGGCAAGCTCTCCGGCCAGAACCTGGAGGACCTGGAGGCCGGCGCCCGCATCGACGTGGACGACGTGAAGCGCAATCCCGCGGATTTCGCCCTCTGGAAGGCCCAGAAGCCCGGGGAGCCCGCCTGGGATTCCCCCTGGGGCAAGGGCCGTCCCGGCTGGCACATCGAATGCAGCGCCATGAGCATGAAATACCTGGGCGAAACCTTCGATATCCACTGCGGCGGCAAGGACCTTCTCTTCCCCCACCACGAAAACGAGGTGGCCCAGAGCGAGTGCGCCACCGGCAAGCCCTTCGCCCGGTACTGGATGCACAACGGCTTCATCAACATCGACAATGAAAAAATGAGCAAATCCCTGGGCAATTTCTTCACCGTCCGGGATATCCTCAAGGAGTACGATCCGGAGGACGTGCGCATGTTCATGCTCTCCGCCCAGTACCGCAGCCCCGTGAACTTCAGCCGGGACATGATGGCCCAGGCCCACGCCTCCCTGCAGCGGCTTTACACCGCCCGGGATCACCTGATTTTCCTGCTCAAGAACGCCGCGGACCGGCCCCTGACCGCCGAGGAGGAAGCGCTGCTTTCCCGGGTGAAGGACAGCGCCGCCCGGTTCGACGCCGCCATGGACGACGATCTGAACACCGCCGACGCCCTGGGCGCGGTTTTCGAGATCGTGAAGGACGCCAACGTGTCCCTGAGCGAACAGAGCAGCCAGGCCGCGGTGGAAGGCGTCCTCAAAGGCCTGACCGGCCTTACGGACGTGCTGGGCCTGCTGATGAAGAAAGCGGACGCCGGGCTGCCCGCGGAGATCCAGGCCCTGGCGGACGAGCGCGCCCAGGCCCGGAAGGAAAAGAACTGGAAACGCAGCGACGAGCTGCGCGACGCGCTCCTGGCCGCGGGCTACGCCGTGAAGGACACCCCCCAGGGCCAGAACATCACCAAAGCCTGAGGGAAGCAAACGCGCCTCCGCCCCGTTCTATGGATGAAGGAAACGAAACGGAGAAAATCCCATGCAAAAGAAACTGCTTGTGATCCTGCTGATCCTGTGCCTGCTGCCCGCCGCCGCCCTGGCGGACGTGCACGTGGAGGAGACCCCACCGGAGGACTGGGCGGAAAGGGACCTGATGCGCCTGACGGTATTCCGCACCGGCGAGGGCGACTGCATGCTGCTGGAAACCGGCGGCGAATGCATGATGATCGACGGCGGCCCCTATAAATACCGGGAGAAGCTGCGCACGGCCCTGGAAGCCCGGGGGATCAGCCATTTCAGATACCTGTTCAGCACCCACCCCCACGACGACCACATCAACGGCCTCAAGGCGCTGATGGCCTTCGGGTTCACGGCGGATGAATTCGTGTCCGTCTTCCCCAAGGACCAGCACGACGTTGAGGAAAACCAGAAAAAGACCGTGGCCGTCATGGAAAAGGCCGGCATCCCCTATCGGCAGGTCGCCTCCGGGGACGTGCTGCCCCTGGGCGGCGCCGCGGTCACGGTGATCAACTGGCCGGAGGGCTACAGCATCAACGCCCGCTCCGCCATGACCCGGATCGAATACGGCGCGTGCTCCGCCCTGCTGTGCGCCGACATCATCGGCGATACCCAGCAGCATTTCCTGAAAACCCTGGACCCCGCCCTGCTCAAGGCCGACGTGATCAAAACCGCCCACCACGGGCTGACCCCCATGATCAAGGCCTTCCTGGATGCCGTGGACCCCGCCTATATCGTGGTCACCAATTACAACAACGAAAAAACGGACAAGACCAAGGATCAGGCCCATTACCGCAAGCTGCCCATCCAGTTTTCCGGTTCGGGCACCGTCATTCTGGAGTGCGACGGCACGGACTGGTATATCCACCAGACCATGGGCCAGTTCTGATCCTCTCCTGCAAAAGCATCTCTTCAGCGCCGGGCAGCCCTGCCCGGCGTTTTTATTTGCCGGGAAACGGACGGACCCGCCTTTTCGGGATGTTGCGGGCCGGCGCGGCTTTTGCTTTGACGAATGCCGGCGCGTGTGGTATGCTGTACCCAAGGAGGAGGGAGGCTCATGGACGAAAGAGAAGGATTGGAGCGGTATCTGCCGGTGCCGCAGCGGCGCATCGCGGAAAAGCTGGATGAATACATGAGCCGCCGGGATTACGCCGGGGCGGAACGGCATCTTCTGTACTGGCTGGCGGAGGCGCAGGCGGGGAAGGACCTGCGGGGCGAACTGATGCTGCGCAACGAGCTGATCGGCTATTACCGCAAGACCGGGGAAAGGGACAAGGCCCTGCCCCAGATCGACCGGGCGCTGTCGCTGCTGGAGGAAATGGATTATACCGGCACCGTCAGCGCCGGAACGACCTGCGTGAACGCCGCCACGGCCCTGAACGCCTTCGGGGAAAACGAACGGGCCATGGGCCTGTTTGAGCGGGCGGAAAATTCCTACGCCCGGGGCGGCGCATCGCCGGAGCTGCTGGGCGGGCTGTACAACAATATGGGGCTGTGCTGCTCGGCCCTGGGCCGGTACGGCGACGCGCAGGCGTATTACGACCGGGCCATGGAGCAGATGGGGCGGGTGGAAAACGGGGAGCTGGAGCAGGCCGTCACCTGCCTGAACCGGGCGGACGCCGTGGCGGCCCAGGCGGGAATGGAGCAGGGAGAAGAAAGGATCTTCGCCCTGCTGGATCAGGCCCAGGCCCTGCTGGATACGCCGGGCGTGCCCCGGGACGGGTATTACGCCTTCGTGTGCGAAAAATGCGCGCCCGCGTTTGAATACTACGGCTATTTCCTGGCGGCGCAAGACCTGAAAGAGAGGGCGAAAAGGATTTATGAAAGGGCTTGAGATCGCCCGGGCGTATTTTGAAGCCTACGGGCTGCCCATGCTCCGGGAGCAGTTCCCGGCGCTGCTGCCGCTGATCGCGGCAGGGCTGACGGGCAGCGGATCGGAGTGTTTCGGGTTTGACGATGAGATCTCCCGGGATCACGATTTCGAGCCGGGATTCTGCCTGTTCCTGCCGGACGAGGAGACCGTCAGCCGGCGGGACGCGTTCCTGCTGGAGCGGGCGTACGCCAAGCTGCCCCGGGAATTCATGGGCCTCAGGCGGGGCCTCATGGCGCCGGTGGGCGGCAACCGCCGGGGGGTTCTGCGCACGGCGGAGTATTTTACGGAAAAGGTCGGCGCGCCGGACGGGACTCTGACGCTCAGGCAATGGCTGGCTGTGCCGGAATATGCCCTGGCAGAAGCGGTGAACGGCGAAATTTTCCACGACGGCCCGGGAACTGTGACCCGCATCCGGGAACGTCTGGCCCGGTATCCGGAGGATATCCGGCGGAAAAAGCTGGCCGGGCAGCTGCTGCTCATGGCCCAGAGCGGCCAGTACAATTACGGCCGCTGCCTCCGCCACGGGGAAACCGGCGCGGCCCAAATGGCGGCGTGCGAATTCGTAAAGGCGGGGATGCAGACGGTGTTCCTGCTCAACGGCGTTTATCAGCCCTACTACAAATGGAGCTTCCGGGCCATGCGGGCGCTGCCGAAAATGGCGCTGCTGGCGGAGCTGATGGAATACCTGCTCACCACCGGGAACGACGGGGATACCGCCCGGGAAAAGCAGGACGTGATGGAGGGCATCGCCGCCGACGTGATCGACGAATTGCAGTCCCAGGGCCTGACGGAGGCCGTCTGCGGCGATCTGGAAAAGCACGCCTATTCCGTGCAGGACGGGATCGCAGACGGGGAGATCCGCAACCTGCATATCCTGGCGGCGGTGTAGGAGGAAAACACAGATGGAAAAGCGGCTGACCCGGGCGGAAGAAGCCCTGTCCGTCCGGCGGCTGACCGGGGATGATCTGCCCGCCTGCGCCGAGGTGATCCGCAGGAGCTTCCTGACGGTTGCGGAGGAATTCGGCCTGACGCCGGAAAACGCCCCCCGGTACGCCGCCTTCGCCACCACGGAAGAAGCGCTCCGCCAGCGGATCGCGGACCCGCGCCGCCCTATGTTTGCCTGCTTCGACGGGCAGGGGCGGATGGCGGGCTGCTACGGGCTTTCGGACCTGGGAAACGGGACGTGCGAAATGGAACGGTTGTGCGTGCTGCCGGCGCTGCGGCGCCGGGGCGTCGGGGAAATGCTGGTACGCCACGCGATAAAGCAGGCGCGGGAAGCTGGCTTTGGCAAAATCACCATCGGGATCGTGGAGGAAAACAAAGCGCTGAAAAAATGGTACGAGGGATTCGGCTTTGCCTCCGTGAGCACGAAAAAATACGATTTCTTTCCCTTTACCAGCGGGACCATGGAAATGCGGCTGAAGTAAACGGCCGCAGGAAAGGACGGGACGCATGAAGATTCACGGACTGCAGAAAATGACCCTGCTGGATTTTCCCGGCCGGGTGGCCTGCACGGTGTTCCTGGGGGGGTGCGATTTCAGATGCCCCTTCTGCCATAATTTCGAGCTGGTGGAAAACCCCGGAAGCGGGATCATGACGGAGGAGGAGTTTTTCTCCTTCCTGGAAAAGCGCCGGGGGCTGCTAGACGGGGTGGCGGTCACCGGCGGCGAGCCCTGCCTGCGCCGGGACCTTGCGGACTTCCTTTCCCGCATCCGGGACGCGGGCTTTCCCGTCAAGCTGGATACCAACGGCGCGCATCCCGACGTGCTTCGGCGGGTGCTGGAGGCGGGCCTGGCCCAGTATGTGGCCATGGACATCAAAAACAGCCCGGAAAAATACGCCCGCACCGCGGGGCTGCCGGAAATGGACCTTACGCCCGTCCGGGAAAGCGTTTCCCTGCTCATGGCGGGCGAAACGGATTATGAATTCCGCACCACCGTGGTGGCGGAATTGCACGCCGCGGAGGACTTTGAGCACATCGGCCGGTGGATCGCGGGGGCGAAGCGCTACTTCCTCCAGGCCTTCGCCGACCGGGATTCGGTGCCCTTCGGGGGCCTTCACGCCCCCTCCGCCGATCAGATGCGCGAATACCTGGCCGTTGCTCAGCGCTTTGTGCCCGCCGCCGCGCTGCGGGGGGTGGACTGACGGATTGCCGGTTGTGCTTTCCGGTGGGGTTTATGTGCTTTCCGGTGAATAAAAACCACAACATATAGATTTGAAAATCCTAAATTATTAAATTATCCACAACATATTGACATCCCCTTTCGGATGTGATAACGTTATATCCGCTCCGGATTTTATCAGAATCACGCAGGCAGAAGAAACGCTTAACATGCCACGAAGGGGGATTCTTTTCTATGTACCAGGTGCTCAAGCGGGACGGGAAAGTGGTGGATTTTTCCATCAGCAAGATCAGCGCGGCCATCACGAAGGCCTTTGACGCCATCGGCAAGCAGTATCATCCCACGGTGATCGACCTGCTGGCTTTGCACGTCACCAGCGATTTTGATAAGAAGATCCGCGATGGGAAGATCGCCGTGGAGGACATTCAGGACAGCGTGGAAAAGGTGCTGTCCGAATCCGGCTACGCGGACGTGGCGAAGGCCTATATCCTGTACCGCAAACAGCGGGAAAAGGTGCGCAATATCAATTCCGCCCTGCTGAACTATAAGGACCTGGTGGACAATTATCTGCAGATCAACGACTGGCGGGTGAAGGAAAACTCCACCGTCACCTACTCCGTGGGCGGGCTGATCCTGTCCAACTCCGGGGCCATCACCGCCAATTACTGGCTGAGCGAAGTATACGATGAGGAAATCGCCGAGGCCCACCGCAGCGCCGCGCTGCACCTGCACGACCTGAGCATGCTCACCGGCTACTGCGCGGGCTGGAGCCTCAAGCAGCTGATCCAGGAGGGCCTGGGCGGCGTGCCGGGGAAGATCACCTCTTCCCCCGCCTCCCATCTGTCCACCCTGTGCAACCAGATGGTGAATTTCCTGGGCATCATGCAGAACGAATGGGCCGGCGCCCAGGCGTTCTCCTCCTTCGATACGTATCTTGCGCCCTTTGTGAAGGTGGACGATCTTTCCCAGAAGGAAGTCAAGCAGTGCGTGCAGTCCTTCATCTACGGCGTCAACACCCCCAGCCGCTGGGGCACCCAGGCGCCCTTCTCCAACGTGACGCTGGACTGGGTGGTGCCCAACGACCTGAAAAACCTGCCGGCCATCGTGGGCGGCAAGGAAATGGATTTCACCTACGGCGACTGCCAGAAGGAAATGGACATGGTGAACAAGGCCTTCATCGAAATCATGATCGAAGGCGACGCCAACGGCCGCGGCTTCCAGTATCCCATCCCC
>JAILBG010000044.1:0-2621 GCA_024681215.1 Clostridiales bacterium | reverse complement strand
TGACTCTCACCCTTTTCTCCATAAGGTCAGGCATATTCTTGTTGATTGTAGTTACGACAAGATGGAACAGCGAATCAACTTCGTCCTTGGGACGATTCTTGTTTTCGGTGGAAAAAGTGTACAGTGTAAGATATTTGACATGAAAGAAGAAACCAGCATCAATGTCTATGGCGCCCGGGTACACAACCTGAAGAACATCGACGTACACATACCCCACCACTCCCTGACTGTCATGGGGCAAACTGTACGGCCAATGGCTGTGCGAGGCGGCGGTGTTCGCCTATGATTTCGACCGCTTCCACGCCGAAGAAATCCTGCCCCTGTTCAAGCAGTACAACATCGCCACCTTCTGCGCGCCGCCAACCATGTTGCGGATGCTGATCAAGGAGGATTTGAGCAAGTACGATCTCAGCTCCATCCATCACGCCACCGTGGCCGGCGAAGCGCTGAACCCCGAGGTGTTCTATCAGTTCCAGAAGGCCACGGGCCTGTCCCTCATGGAGGGCTTCGGCCAGACGGAAACAACCCTCTCCGTGGGCAATTTGGTGGGCATGACGCCCAAGGTGGGCTCCATGGGCAAGCCCTCGCCGCTGTTTGACGTGGACATCGTCAATCCCCAAGGGGAGCCGGTGCCTGTGGGCGAAGTGGGTGAAATCGTGATCCGGCTGGGCGAAGGCAAGCCCGCCTGCGGCCTGTATCTGGGCTATGTGGGCGTGGAGGATCATCATGAGGACGGCCTCTACCACACCGGCGATACCGCCTGGCGGGATGAGGACGGCTATTACTGGTACGTGGGCCGCACGGACGATGTGATCAAGTCCTCCGGCTACCGCATCGGGCCCTTCGAGATCGAGTCCGTCATCATGGAACTGCCCTACGTGCTGGAATGCGGCGTTTCCGCGGCGCCCGATCCCATCCGCGGCCAGGTGGTCAAGGCCAGCATCGTGCTGGTGAAGGGTACGGAAGGCACCGAGGAGCTCAAGAAGGAGATTCAGAACTACGTCAAGCAGCGCACCGCGCCCTATAAGTATCCCCGCATCGTGGTCTTCCGGGACGAACTGCCCAAGACCATCAGCGGCAAGATCCAGCGGAATCAGCTGTAATCAGGCGCGGGGGAGAGGGCGCGGGCATGAACCGGGTTTTTGAATCGGACAGAAAGAGCCAATCCCCGGAATGAGCGGGCGATTCACGGCTATGAGAAATGCGGCTTTCGGGAATACGGCCGCACGGACGACCAGGTTTTCATGGAGATAACCCGCTCCTGCCCGATGGGCTGACCTGTGAGGAAAAGAATCCCATGGGAGGCACGCTGTTTTTATGGATAACGATGCTTTGAACCGGCTGAAAAAAGCCCTGGGCGCGCGGGCGGGCGGCGTCGCGGTCAGAATGCTGCCCGAAACCGATTCCACCAACCTGCGTCTGAAGGAAGGATACCGCGCCGGGGAAATCACGCCGCCGTATCTGCTGCTGGCCGACAGCCAGACTGCGGGCCGGGGGAGGCTGGGGCGGACCTTCGTTTCCCCGCCCGGAACGGGGCTGTACATGAGCCTGCTGGCCGCTGTACCGCCCCGTACCGACGCCGGAAAAATCACCGTCCTGGCCGCCGTGGCGGTGTGCCGCGCCTTGGAGGAACTGACCGATCTGCGGCCCAGGATCAAATGGGTCAACGATCTGTTCGTGAACGGCCGCAAGGTCTGCGGCATTCTGGCGGAGGGCGTGGGGGAGCGCGTGGTCATCGGCATCGGCGTGAACCTGCGCACTCCCCCCGGCGGTTTTCCCCCGGAGGCGGGCCTGGCCGGGGCCCTGGACCGGGATGTGGACAGGGCGGTTCTGGCGGGCCGCATCGCCTGTCATTTGCTCACCGGCCTGGAAAATCCGAACGATCCCGCCGTGATCGCGGATTACCGCGCCCGGATGCCCCTCATTGGCCAGACCGTCCAATACACGCAAAACGGGCAGATAAAAAACGCCCGGGTCACGGGCGTTGGGGAGGACGGCGGGCTGATGATCGTGGGCGACGGCGGCCCGGAAACCCTCCGCTGCGGCGAAGTGACCCTGGGCAGCGAGGCCATGGCGCGGTTCTATTGAGCCGCTCCGATTGAGCCCAATCATTCTTTTCGGCGCAGGCGTCACGCGGCCCGGCCCGGACGCGGTCAGAATGCGCGGTTTCCGGGGTTGCCCGCGATGCCCAACTGTTCGGCGACGACGGCCACCTGCTCGGCCACCGTGGCGGCCACGCGCCTGTCAAACGCGCCGGGGATGATGTAGTCCTCGGTCAATTCATCCTCCGCGCACAGGGAGGCGATGGCCCGGGCGGCGGCCAGCTTCATTTCCTCCACGATCTGCCGGGCCTCCACCATCAGCGCCCCGCGGAACAGGCCGGGGAACACCAGCACGTTGTTGATCTGGTTGGGATAGTCGCTGCGGCCCGTGGCGACGATGCGCGCGCCGCCGGCCCTGGCGTCCTCGGGCATGATCTCCGGCGTGGGGTTGGCCATGGCGAATACGATGGCGTCTTTCGCCATGGTGGAAATCATGGCGGAGGTGACGATCCTGGGCGCGGAAACGCCGATGAACACGTCCTTCCCCCGGATGATTTCGGTCAGCGGCCCCCGCTGATG
>JAILBG010000037.1:0-8969 GCA_024681215.1 Clostridiales bacterium | reverse complement strand
TGCGGCTGCGGGAGGCGGTGCGCCCCGGGGAAGCGCTGCGCCGCACCGAGGACGAGCGCCAGCTGGCCTCCGCCCGGGCCGCCTGGGAGGGCGGAAAACTGGACGCCGCGCTGCCCATTCCCTTTTCCGCGGTGCTGACCGCCTTCCCGGGCAAGCCCGCGGTCCTCGCCGTCAGCGACGGAGAAAGCGAAGCAGAAGCGGAGGGCGAAATCTGCCAGGAAGCGCAGAGCAGGCCCCTGGACGAGGCGTCCGCCCGCCGCAGCCTGGAAAAAACCGGCGGCACGCCCTTTACGCCGGCCCGCCTGACCGTGAAAACCGCCGGGGCTTTCCTGCCCGCCGCGGCCCTGAACGCGCTGCGGCGGGACGCCCTGGAGCAGCTTAGGGAAAAGCGCATCGCCGCCCATCCCCGGCCGGCTTCGGCGCCGGGGCGGTATCCCGCGGAGCCGCTGCCTCCTCCCGCACCCCGGCTGATCGTGAAAACGGACGATCTTTCCGATGCGCCCCGGCTGATCGCCGCAGGCGCCGATGAGATCCTGTGGCAGCCCCGGGATTACGCGGAATTCCTGGAAAGCCCCCGGCCCCTGCCGCCTAAGACGCGGCTGTGCCTGCCGCCCCAGTGCGGCCAGGCAGTCCTGGAAAAACTGAAAAAGATCGCGGACCGCTTCGGCATCCCCGCGTGCCTTTCCAGCCCCGGCCAGCTGGGCCTGTTCCGGGGCATGGCCGGGGAGGGCATCCCCGTGATGAACGGCGAAGCGATCAAGATGCTGCGGCATCTGGGGTGCGAAAGCGTCACCCTGAGCCGGGAGCTGGCGAAAAGCGAGATATTTTCCCTGCCCCGGGACGTGTGCGAGCTGATCCTCCCCGTCTACGGCAGGACCCGGCTGATGCTGCTGAACCACTGCCCCATGCGCACGGCGCTGGGCCTGACCCGAGGCCGGGAGAAATGCGATCTGTGCGCCCGCGGCCGGGGCGCGCGCGGCACCTGCCTCACCGACCGGATGGGCGCGGAATACCCCCTGTCTCCCCTGCATCTGCCGTCCGGCTGCGTCATCGAGCTTCTGGCGGACAGGCCCCTGAATCTTTCCGGCCTGCTGGACGGGCTGCCCCCGCTTTCCTTTTTGATCACGTTTTCCGACGAAACGGAGAAGGAGCGCGCCGCCGTCGCCGCCCATTTTTCCGCCCTGCTGCGGGGAGAGCGCCCCGGGCCGCTTCCGGGCCGCTTTACCCCGGGGCGTTTCCGGGACGGGGTGCTGTGAGCGGCAGTTTATGAAACGTCTGTAAACAATCCGTAAATCCTGCGGCGGAACGGTTGCCGCCGCACGCCGGCCCATTTATACTGACGCCTGGAGGAATGACCATGAACGAACGCGCGCTGCGGGTGCTGGAATTTGTGAAGATCCGGGAGATGCTGGCGTCCTACGCCCTGTCCGATCCCGGAAAGGAATTGTGCAGGACCCTGACGCCCCTCACGGCCCTGTCCGAAGTGGATCGCGCCCTGGATGAAACCGAAGAAGCCGTCGTCACGCTGACGTACCTGGGCGGCTGTCCCCTGATCGGCTTTTCGGACGTGGGGGAATACCTGTCCCTGGCGGAAAAGGGCAGCACCCTTCCCCCCAAGGCGCTCCTCACCGTGGCGGAAGGGCTGCGCGCCGCCCGGGCCGCCCGCTCCGCCCTGGTGACGGACCGGGAAAACACCCCGCTGATCACCGCCGCGGCCTCCCGGCTGCAGCCCCTGCGCACCCTGGAGGAGGATATCAGCTCCGCCATCCTCAGCGAGGAGGAGATCGCCGATCAGGCCTCCCCCGCCCTGGCGGATATCCGCCGCCACATCCGCCAGGTGAACGACCGCATTCGGGAAAAGCTGAACGCCATGGCCCACGGCGCGGCCTACGCCAAATACCTGATGGAGCCCATCGTCACGGTGCGGGGCGGGCGCTACGTGCTGCCCGTGAAGCAGGAATACCGCTCCAACGTGCCCGGATTGGTGCACGATCAGTCCTCCACCGGGGCCACCCTGTTCATCGAGCCCCTGGCCGTGGTGGAAATGGGCAACGAGCTCAAGGAATGGAGCATGAAGGAGCGGGACGAGATCGACCGCATCCTGGCCGCCCTGTCCTCCCAGGTGGGGGATTCCGCCGGATTGATCTCCCAGAACACCGCGATCCTCGCTCACCTGGATTTCGTGTTCGCCAAGGGCAAAATGAGCCGGGAAATGGAATGCGTGCGCCCTAAAATGAACCAGGACGGCGTCATCAATCTGGTCCGGGTGCGCCATCCCCTGATCCCCCGGGACCAGGTGGTGCCCTGTTCACTGTGGCTGGGGCGGGATTTCACCTCCCTCATCATCACCGGGCCCAACACCGGCGGCAAGACCGTCACCCTCAAGACCCTGGGGCTCATGACGCTGATGGCCCAGAGCGGGCTGCACATTCCCGGCGTCACCGGCACGGAGATCAGCACCTTCGAGGAGGTGTACGCCGATATCGGCGACGAGCAGAGCATCGAGCAGTCCCTCTCCACCTTCTCCTCCCACATGACCAACATCGTCTCCATCATGAACAGCGTCACCCCCCGGGATCTGGTGCTCTTCGACGAATTGGGCGCGGGCACGGACCCCACCGAGGGCGCGGCCCTGGCCCAGGTGATCCTGGACGCGCTGCTTAAAATCGGCGCCCGCACCGCCGCCACCACCCATTATAGCGAGCTCAAGGCCTACGCCCTGTCCACCAAGGGGGTGGAGAACGCCAGCGTGGAATTCGACGTGAGCACCCTGCGGCCCACCTACCGCCTCTCCATCGGCGTGCCGGGCAAATCCAACGCCTTTGAGATCAGCCGCCGCCTGGGGCTGCCGGAATACCTGATCGGGCAGGCGAAGGACCTGCTTTCCCACGACGCCATCCGCTTCGAGGACGTGATTGCCAACGCCGAATACCACCGCCAGGTGGCGGAAAAGGAACGGGAGCTGGCCGAGGAAGCCCGGGCGGAAACGGTGCGGCTGCGCAATGAAGCGGAAAAGCTGTACCGGGACATGGAGGAAAAGAAGGATCAGTCCACGCGCAAGGCCAAGGAGGAGGCCCGCCGCATCCTGGAAAAGGCCCGGCGGGATTCGGAGCAGATCCTCTACGATCTGAAGAAAATGAAAAAATCCGGCGGCGCGCCGGATCACGAGGTCAACGCCCTGAAAAAACGCCTGGAGGAGGGCATCGACAGCCTGGCCGAGGGCCTGAAGGCCCCCGCCGCCACCCTGGCAGAGCCGCCCAAGACCGTGAAGATCGGCGACACGGTGGAGATCACCCACCTGAACACAAAGGGCACCGTGCTGTCCCTGCCCGACGCCAAGGGCGAGGTGCTCCTGCAGGCGGGGATCATGAAAATGAAAGCGCACTTAAGCCAGCTCAGGCTCACGGAGCAGCCCAGGCCGCAGAAGAAGGTTTCCTCCGTCACCGTGCAGACCGGCGGCATGGACAGGACCGTGTCCCTGCGCTGCGACGTGCGGGGCATGGCCCTGGACGAGGCCCTGGACGCGGTGGACCAATACCTGGACGAAGCGATGATGGCCGGCTATCACGAGGTCACCATCGTCCACGGCAAGGGCACGGGCATCCTGCGGGAGGGCATCCAGAAGCATCTGAAGGCCTATCCCCAGGTGAAATCCTTCCGCCGGGGCAAGTACGGCGAGGGCGAGGAAGGCGTCACCGTGGTGGAGCTGAAATAACGGCGCCGCCCCATCCCGCACAGGACTTAGAGGTGTTTTTATGAACGACAGGCAGACCATCATGATCGTGGACGACGATCCCAATATCGCCCAGCTGGCGAAGCTGTATCTGGAAAAGGAGGGCTACGCCGTCACCGTGGAGACCCGGGGCGATACGGCCCTGGAGGCGTTCCAGAAAAACCCGCCAAGCCTGATGCTGCTGGACATCATGCTGCCCGGCATGGACGGGCTGCAGGTGTGCCGCGCCGTGCGGCAGATCAGCGCCATTCCCATCATCATGCTTTCCGCCAAGGACGAAACCTTCGATAAGGTGCTGGGCCTGGAAATGGGGGCGGACGACTATATCACCAAGCCCTTCGAGGGCAAGGAACTGACGGCCCGGGTGAAGGCCGTGCTGCGCCGCAGCGCGCCCTCCGAGCCGGAAAAGGCCGCCCTGTCCTTCCCCGGGCTCACCGTCAGCCTGGAAAAATACGAGGTGCGCTTCCAGGGCAAGGTGCTGGAAATGCCGCCCAAGGAGCTGGAGGTGCTCTATTTCCTGGCGTCCCATCAGAACCGGGTGTTCACCCGGGAACAGCTGCTGGAGCAGGTGTGGGGCTTTGATTTTTACGGCGACAGCCGCACCGTGGACGTGCACATCAAGCGCCTGCGGGAGAAGCTGCAGGGCAGCGAAAGCCTGGGCTGGCAGATCCGCACGGTATGGGGCGTGGGCTATAAATTCGAGGTGAAATAGGGCATGCGCCGTCTCAGTCTTTTTTCCCGGCTGCTGATCGTGTTCCTGGGGGTCATGCTGATCTGCGTGATCGTCGTTTCCGTGATCTCCTTCGTGAACCTGCGCAACAGCACCGTCGAAAACCGCATGGACGCCCTTAAGACCCAGGCCCGGGAAATGGCGTACCTGGCCAGCCGCCGGGAATACGGCCCCATCGTGCAGACCCTGGAGCGCAATACCGTGACGGAGAGCTACATGCGCTGGAAAAGCCAGAAGATCTACGAGGAATACAACGCCTACATCATACTGGTGGACCGTTACGGGAAAATCTATCTGTACTACAGCGAAACCACCCTGAACGACAAAAGCATCGGCTCCGTCCCCTCCAAGGAGGAGATCAGCGTATACATGGACCAGGCCCTGCAGGGAGAAGAGGTGGTCAAGCAGCGCGTGAGCGCCTCCGGCCCCTTGTTCACCGTGCTGGTGCCCTGGGGGGATACGGACGCCGCCGGGCAGATGACGGTGGGGGGCTTCGTACTCATTCAGACCGCCGCCCAGACGGTGCACGCCGCCTATCAGGGGCTGCTGTGGCAGATCGTGCTGGCGGCGCTGGTGATCTTCCTCCTGGCCGCCGCCATCGTGTTTGTGACCGCCCGGCAGATGACCCGGCCCCTCACCGCCATGGCCCAGGCGGCGGGGCGCATGGCCCGGGGGGATTTTTCCGCCCAGGCTCCGGAGGGCGGCAGCCGGGAGATCCGGGATCTGTCCCTGTCCTTTAACCGCATGGGAAAGCAGCTGTCCACCCTGGAGCAGTCCCGGCGGGATTTCGTGGCCAACGTGTCCCACGAGCTGCGCTCCCCCATCACCTCCATCCAGGGCTTCGCCCAGGGTATGCTGGACGGCACCATTCCCCCCGAAGAGCACGAAACCTACCTGCGGGTGGTGTCGGAGGAGACCCACCGCCTGGCAAAGCTCATCAACAGCCTGCTGAACCTTTCCCGCATGGAAAACGAGGAAATCAGCCTGGCCTACACCGATTTCGATATCTGCGAGCTGGCCCGCCGGGTGCTGATCTCCCGGATGAACCAGATCGACGAAAAGCAGCTGCAGATCGAAGCGGACTTCCCGGAAGAGGCCCTGACCGTCCGGGCGGACGCGGACCAGATCCAGCAGGTCCTGATCAATCTGCTGGACAACGCCGTGAAATTCACCCCGGAGGGCGGCACGATCACCCTGTCCGCCGAGGACCGGGGCGGCTGCGTGGCCTTCCGGGTGAAGGACACCGGCATCGGCATCAGCGACGAGGACGCCCCCCACGTGTTCGACCGCTTTTACAAGGCGGACAAGGCCCACACCGTGGGCAACGGCACCGGATTGGGCCTGGCCATCTGCTACCGCATCATGGAGCGCCACGGCCAGAGCATCCGCCTGGTCGGTTCCAAAGGCGGCGCGGAATTTGAGATCACCCTGGAAAAAGCCGACGAAGAAAAGCGCCCGGGCGACGGGCGGCGCATCCGGCACGCCGCGCCCGAGCCGGCGGACGGCGGAAAGGCGAACGGATGAAGATACAGGCGCGGGGAAAAATCAACTGGACGCTGGACGTGGTGGGCCGCCGGGCGGACGGCTATCATCTGCTGGATATGCTGATGCAGCCCATCGCCCTGCACGACACGCTTTCGATCCTGCCCGCGGACGGTCTTTCCCTCACCGTCGAGGGCGCGCCGGGGCTGTCCGTGGGCGGGGATAACCTGATCCTCCGGGCCGCCCGGGCGCTGCAGAAGGAATTCGGCGTGTCGTCGGGCGCGCGGATCGCCCTCACAAAGCGCATCCCCATGGGCGCGGGCCTGGGCGGCGGCAGCGCGGACGCGGCGGCAGCCCTGAAGGGCCTGAACGCGCTGTGGGGCCTGGGGGCGGACCTTGCCGCGCTGTGCCGCATCGGGGAAGGCCTGGGGGCGGACGTGCCCTTCTGCCTGCACGACGCGCCCCGGCGGGCCCAGGGCATCGGGGAAAGGCTGACCCCCATCGAAAGCCGGGCGTTCCCCCTGGTGCTCGTCCAGCCCTGCGCGGCGCTCTCCACCAAGGAAGTGTTCGCCGCGTACCATGCCTCCCCGGATATCGCGCCGCCGGACACGGAGAAAACGGCGCGGGCCTTGGCGGAAGGGGATTTATCCGCCCTGCGGGATTGCGCCGGGAACGTGCTGGAGGGCGCGTCCATCCCCCTCCGGCCCCAGATCGCCCAGGCGAAAAACGCCCTGTACGCCCACGGCGCGGCCTTCAGCCAGATGACGGGCAGCGGCTCGGTGGTGTTCGGGGCGTTCGACGGCAGAGAAGCCGCCGCCCGGGCGTACGACGCTCTGCGGCAGCAGTATGCAGTCTGCATCCTGACGGAAACGGCGCTGGAAAGCGTGCGGTGAAAAACGCCCGGGGGGCTTCTCCCCAATGTCATTAAGTTAAGCTTTTTGATAGGGCGACCAATGAAATTGACCACATTCTCTAAAAGAGAGTGGGGTCGTTTTTTTCGTAACAAATTGGATTAGTTTTACAAGAGATTGTTCCTTGTACCCCACCGTTCGACCCAATTCCTTATAGCTGGCTCTTTGTATTCGTTTGGTATACTGTTGCGGGCATACTCTTTTCCGTTGTGATAGTTTGTAAAAGGCCAACCACAGACACGACAATAATCATCCAGGAAATAAGATCCACCTGGAATTCCTTTTAATGTTCCGAAGTCTTTGATTAGGGAAGAAATAACATCTGCTCCATGGTAGCAGTTTTCATGTTCTCCTTCTGTAAATGTATTCTGGTAGAGGATCATGGAAATGTAATCTTCAAAAGACGGATGCTTATTGATGTCAGGATACGAAATCATACTGCGCATAAACCTACTGTACCACTCTAAAAGAAAAGCAAGTTTTTTCTCCTTTATGTCAGTTGCCTTAGTTGCCATATCATAAGCAGCCAGCTTTAGTTTTTCTCTTGCTTCTGCGCCAAGGCAAAGATAATACTTATCTTCAATATCAAGAATGTGATTATGAAAACGCTTGTGAACCGGCCTGTTTCTTTCATTCCAAGCCATAAACAAACCGCAAACAGGACATGTGTAAGGGCTGTATGGATCTCGTCCTCGTTCTGGCAATATTTTATCCCATTCTCTTTTTGTTGTACTCATCGTCATCACCTCATGGTTTTCCGTGAAAATTGGAACGGGAATTCTTTTTACAAGGTTCCTTAACTTAACAGGAACATCTGTCGATTCAGAGCAATAAGACAAGCAGGGCGATTGACCCTGCTTATCTTAATGACATTGGGCTTCTCCCGGGGCGTTTTTTTGTACGCGTCTGCCGCCGGAAAAAAAACAGGAAACGGGCAGCCGCTTCCCAATTCTTGCTTGACGCGGGGCGGCTTTTTGGATACAATATAATTAAAAATATATCGTTTCACGCCATACCATCTGCATAAGGGAGGATCTGCCATGAATAAGCTGCGGATATGCCTGACCGCCCTGGCGCTGGCGCTGGTGCTTCTGTTGGCGCTGCCCCTGGCGGCGCAGGCGGAGGACTATGTCGCCCGCGATTCCCTCTGCATGGCCGTGCAAAGCGGCCAGCACAACTGGCGGCTGGACCATTACGAGGACGCTACCTGCCTGCACGGAAAAATCGAAGTGGACTATTGCTCCCAGTGCGGGAAAAAGTGCCGGGAGACCATTTCCCAGTCGGGGCCGCACACCTTCCCCGACACCTGGGATATCCTCCAGACTGCCACCTGCACCGAGGCCGGGGAACAGATCCATTACTGCACGGTGTGCCTGAACGCATCGGAGACCAAGCCCATCCCCGCCCTGGGCCACAGCTGGGACGGCGGCGCCGTCACCACGGACCCCACCTGCACCTCCGACGGCGTGAGGACCTACACCTGCACGCGGATCAGCGTGTCCGGCGCGCCCTGCGGCGCCACCAGGACTGAATCCATCCCCGCCCTGGGCCACCAGTGGGACGGCGGCGCCGTCACCACCCAGCCCACCTGCACCGCCCCGGGCGTGAAAACCTACACCTGCACGCGGATGCTCGCAGACGGGAAGTGCGGCGCCACAAAGACCGAATCCGTCCCGGCCCTGGGCCATGCGGAGCAGGCCGTCCCCGGCAAGGCGGCCACCTGCACCGAAACCGGCCTCACCGAAGGGAGCAAATGCTCCCGCTGCGGAACTGTGCTGAAAGCCCAGGAAACCATCCCGGCCCTGGGCCACGCGCCCCAGGCCGTCCCCGGCAAGGCCGCCACCTGCACCGAAGCGGGCCTCACCGAAGGGAGCAAATGCTCCCGCTGCGGGGCCACCCTGAAAGCCCAGGAATCCATCCCGGCCCTGGGCCACGACTGGGACGGCGGCAAAGTGACCAAGGAAGCCACGGTGGACGCCGAGGGCGTCAGGACCTATACCTGCAAGCGCAATTCCAGCCACACCAAAACCGAATCCATCCCCAGGCTGGCCCCGCCGCCCGTCACCGATCCCCCCGCCCATGAGCACAAATGGGGCGATTGGTTTGTGGAGGA
>JAILBG010000027.1:0-20404 GCA_024681215.1 Clostridiales bacterium | reverse complement strand
GCCGCCCATAAGGCTGCTGCCCCGCGTTGGCGGGACGCCCGTAGGGGCCCTGAGGATTGGCGGGACGCCCGTAGGGACCCTGAGGATTTGCGGGACGCCCATAGGGGCCCTGGGGGTTGGCGGGCCGTCCGTAAGGACCCTGGGGATTGGCGGGACGCCCGTAGGGGCCCTGGGGATTGGCGGGCCGTCCGTAGGGGCCCTGGGGCCGCGGACCGCCCTGGGCGGGCACGGCGGGACGCACGGGCTGCGCCGGACGCGGGGCCTGGGAGACAGCGGCAGCGGGCCGCGGGGCGGGTTTTTCCGCAGGCTTCGCCGCAGCGGGCGCTTCCGCAGGCTTCTGTTCCTCCGCCGGCTTTTCGGCGGGCGTTTCCGCCGCGGGCTCCGCCTCCTTTTGCTCAGGCTGCTTCGGAGCGGGCGTTTCCGCCTTCTCCTCGGCCTTTGCCTTTTTCGCGGCCGGGGCGGGCGTTTCCGCCTTTTCCGGGGCCGGAGCGGGCGCTTCCGGCTGCGGTGCGGCAGGCGCGGGCGCTTCCGGCGCGGGGGCCGCTTCGGGCTCCTCCTCGTCGGGCATGGTCCACGCCTTGGTGTGCTGCTGAGCCAGCAGCTGCTGCTCTTCCCGGCGCTTGCGTTCCCGCTCTTCTTCCTCCCGGCGCTGGAAATCGCTTTCCTGCCGGCGCAGGGCCGACAGGACGCTTTCCAGGCTCCTGCGGATCCGCGACGCCTCCTCCAGCATAGTGGCCGCCTGCTGGTTGATTTCCTTGGTGGCTTCCGCCAGTTTCACTTTGGTCATTCGATGCTTGCACCCCCGCCATATGGCTTGTCAATTGAAATATCTTATCCGTTAATCCGCTTGGGATCGGTTCAGCAGCTCCAGGATCCTTGCGGTCAGTCCGCCCTTTTTCAGCGCCGCGGCCATCCGGCCTTCTTTTCCGCAGGCCCGGGATAATTCTCCCGCTGGCAGCATATGCGCCGGCAGCCCCCGGTAAGCGCAGGCGTCCAGGATTTTTTTCTTCGTTCCGTCCGACGCTTCCCCGTCGATGAGCGCTGCCTCCGCCCGGCCGGCCCGGATCTCCCGAATGGCCAGATCCGCCCCCAGGGTGATCTGCCCGCTGCGGCAGGCGAGGCCCAGCAGCCCGGATACTTCCTTCATTCCGCGGCCTCCAGGGCTTCCAGCTCCCGCAGCAGCGACGCGCGGGCTTCTTCCCCCAGAGCACATTCAAAGGCGCGCTCCAGCTGCTTTTGCTTCAGCGCCTTTTTCATGCACTCCGCGCTGCGGCACACATACGCCCCGCGCCCGGCTTTCCGGCCCGTGGGATCGATGCTCACGTCCCCTTCGGGGGACCTCACCACCCGAAGCAGCTCCTTCTTGGGCTTCATCTCCCGGCAGCCCACGCACATCCGCATGGGCACCTTCTTTTCCTTCATGGGCATTTCCTCTGCTTATTCGATATCCTCGGGGATCTGGGAGAAGCTGCCGTCGTCGTACTCGTCGGCGATCACCTGGCCGTCCCCCATCTGCAATTCCGCCACGGTCTGGCCCATCAGCTCGTTGTACTGGGTCTGGGACTTGATATCGATTTTCCATCCCGTCAGCTTGGCGGCCAGGCGGGCGTTCTGCCCTTCCTTGCCGATGGCCAGGCTGAGCTGGTTGTCCGGCACGATCACGCGGCAGATCTTCTCCGCGTCGGATACGAACACGCTGACCACGTGGGCAGGGTTCAGGGCGTTGGCCACGAATTCCGCCGGGTCCGCGCTCCATTTGATGATGTCGATTTTTTCGTTTTTCAGCTCGGATACCACCTTGTCCACCCGGCTGCCCCGGGGCCCCACGCAGGCGCCCACCGGGTCGATCATGGCGTCCACGGAAGCCACGGCCATCTTGGTGCGGCTGCCGGCTTCCCGGGTGATGGACTTGATCTGCACCACGCCCATGGCGATCTCCGGCACTTCCATTTCAAACAGGCGCTTCACCAGCCCCACGTGGGTGCGGCTGACGGCCACCTGGGGCGCGCGGTTCAGATCGTGCCGGTCGCGGTACACCTGCAGCACGTACACCTTGATGTGGTCGCCGGGGCGGTATTCCTCCCCGGGCATGAACTGGTCGCTTTCCAGGATGCCCTCGGTGCGGCCCAGCTCCACGTACACGGCCTTGGTGTCCACCCGCTCCACGATGCCGGTGAGGATCTCGTTTTCCTTTTCGATAAACTCGTCGTAGATCTTCCCCCGCTCCGCTTCCCGCAGCTTCTGCAGCATCACCTGCTTGGCGGTCTGGGCGGCCACGCGGCCGAAATCCTTGGGCGTCACGTCGATTTCCACGATGTCGTCCAGTTCATAATTGGGGCTGATTTCCCGGGCCTCGGCCAGAGAGATCTGCTGGCTGTCGTCCTCCACCTCTTCCACGACCTTTTTCCGGGCGAAGATCTGGGCGTCCTTTTCCCGGGAAATGACCACGGAAAGGTTCATGGGGGCGTTGGCGTTCTTTTTCACGTACCGCTTGTACGCCGCCTTCAGCCCGTCCTCCATCGCTTCCAGGATCTGCTCCACGCTGATGTCCTTGGCCTTGGCCAGGGCTTCGATCGCTTCGTACATTTCTGATTTGCGTGCCATTTTCTTTTTCTCCTGCCTTCCAAATTTTTCAAGGCTTTTCAGCCGTCTGTCTCTTCGCTTTCTTCTTCGTCCAGGGCGCTCAGGTCCGGCACCAAACGCACCTGGGCCACCGCCTTGCGGGGCAGCGTCACGGTTTCCCCGTCCGCCGTCAGGGTGACTTTCTCCGCGTCCATCCCTTCCAGCAGGCCCTGCACGGTCTTTTTCCCGTCCACGGGGCGGTACAGCTTCGCTTCCACCAGGAGCCCCCGGCATTTTTCGGCGTCCCGCTGCGTCCTGAGCACCCGGTCGATCCCCGGGGAGCATACCTCCAGGAAATCGTAATCGAATTCCTCCAGCTTCCCCTGCACCGCCCGATGGTATTTCTCGCAGTCGTCCAGGGTCACGCCGCCCTCCGTGTCGATGTAGATCCGCAGATACCGGCCCGTGGGCTCCTTCTCCATGGCGGCGGCGCAAAGCTCGTATCCCAGCGCCTCCGCGGTCTTTTCACAGATGCCTTCGATCCGCTGCATGTCGTCCTTTTTTCTGGCGGGCATTTGCTCTTTCCTTTCCCGAAAAACAGACAAAGAGCGGGATCAGCACGCACGGCGCGGAAAACGCGGGTCGCGGAACACACGTTCCGCCTGCGCTTTCCCCCATGCAGCTCCCACTCTTCGTTAAACCCTTCTTTCTCTCAGGTCGCCCTGATCACGCTTGCTTTTCGCGGATCGGCCGATTGCCGGTCCAAATGATATTATAACATGGGATTTCAGGAAATACAAGGGTTTTTCAAGAATTCTTCGCGCTTCCCGCTTTTAGCGTCGCCGCGGCCGTCTCGCATTCCCGCAGGAAGCGGATCATGCCGTCGGCGATCTTTCCCATTTCCGGGGAAATGGTGCACACGTGGGGCGCGTCCTGCAGCCACAGCGCGGCCTTTTTTTCGCTGCCCGCCTCCCGCAGGATGATCTCCGGGCTGTCCTCCGTCACGGTTTCGTCCCCGCGGCTCTGCACCGCCAGCAGCGGGCAGCGGATCAGGGGCAGCCCCTGCCGGGCCAGGCGCATGATCACGTTCAGATCATGCACGCTGGAAGTGGGGAAGCAATCGTATCCCACGTCGTAATCTGCATCCACGCCACGCTGCCCTCCCCGCTTGCGCACCGTGGGATACACCGCCGCCAGCAGCGGCGCCAGGCTGCGGAAGCGCTGACGGGTCCGCATGGGCGAAGCGATGGACACGCAGGCGTCCGCCGTGCCCTCCGAGGCGATCAGAAGCGATAAAAGCCCGCCCATGGAAAGCCCCGCCACGGAGAAAAACGCATATTTTTTCCGCATCTCCCCCGCCGCTTCCCGGGCGGCAAGCACCCAATCCTGCCAGGATGCCTTCTTCATGTCCTCCGCTTCCGTTCCGTGGCCCGGCAGCAGGATGCCCCGCACCGAAAAACCCGCGTCGCGCAGCCTCTCCCCCAGGGGGCGCATGTGGGCCGGCGATCCCGTGTACCCGTGGATCAAAAGCACCCCGTGACCGTCCCCGGGAAATGCGAAGGGCGCCGCCAGGGGGGAAAGATAATCCGCCATGTCCGTCTCCTTTCTTTGTGCAAGAACGCGCCGCCCGTAAAAACGAACGGCGCGGGGATCATCCGGCGGGACGGGATCAGTACCCGCTGACACCGCCGAGATTGAGCATCTGCATCAGGCTGCCCATTTCGTCGGGCATGGCGTCCTGCGCCTTGCTCAGCAGGGTGGGCAGGGCGTTCATCAGCAAGGATTGCAGCTCCTGGGAAGAGCCGGAGGCCAGCTCCTCGAAGTCGATCACGGTTTTCCCGCTGGAATTGGCGGGCAGGGAAATATTGGCGCCGGAGAACAGGTTGAAGAACACCGTACCCAGGGAATCGCTGCCGTTGAAATACACGTCTGTCCTGGATTCAAAGCCGCCGTCCCCCCGGTCGGTGATATCGCATTTGAGGAGAACGTCCGTGCCGTATTCCTTGTACTGGAACGTGGCCAGCGCGCCCTTTTCCGTATCGTCCACAGAAATGCTGAGCAGGTGGCCCCCATCGTTCTCCACCACCTTGAGCACGAAGCAGTTGTCCAGCTGGCCCACATACGCGGTGTTGTAAGAATCGAACTTGATCTCCGCGTAGGTTTTCGACGCGACGCCGTATTCGCTCACGTCGCCGTAGATCACGATATCCAGGGAGGTTTCGTCGCCATACTGTTCCGTGCGGGCGATGATCGAATCAAGGGCTTCGTTGAAGGCTTCCTTCAGGTCCACATCCTCGGAGGGGGTATTGGTAATAAAGAAAGCAGACAGCGGCATGAGCAGGGGTTCGGCGGCGGGGTCCGCCACCACTTCCTTTGCGTACTGCAGCAGCAGCAGCTCGGCTTCCTTTTTTGTGAGGTCGACAGGGATGCGGGCGTTGAACTCCATACCGTCCACGGTGTAGGAGCCGCTCTCCGGCGCGCCCACCTTCTGGGACACCGCGTTGAGCAGGTTGTCCAGGGGACGCAGGAGCGCCTTGGCCGCTTCGTTCACATTGATGTCAGTGGGGATGGATTTGCTCAGCTCCTGATTGATCTTCTGCAGCGTTTCGGCAGACAGATGGAAAGCGTACTCGGGCAGCAGATCGCACACCAGGGTGTAGCCGCCGTTTTCCGCCCCGAAGCCCAGGGCGATCAGCTGCTTGTTTTTCAGGCTCACGTCCAGCTGCCCGGCCTGGCCCTTCATGGCCAGCTTGATCTTCAGGTTGTTCAGGATAGAAAGCACGTTGCCAAGCGTATCCTCCATGCCCGCAGCTGAACCGATCAGCTGCATGACGGCGCTGCTGTTCACGTTCACGGAAAATTCAGCGGTAAGGCCTTTGTCCGTGTTCAGCGTATTGGCCAGAGCGGGCGCGCTGCACAGCAGAACCGCCAGGATCAGCAGCGTCGAAATCAGTTTTTTCATGAGAAGGATGCTCCTTTCTGCGTATCATTCGCATTTTCGCTTCCGCACAGCGAATGGGAATTGCACGCATTATACCACAGAACGGGTGAAACATCAATCCCGCCCGGCGTTTTCGCGCGAAAAAACGCCGCCCGGCTGAACCGGGCGGCGCGTAAATCGGTTTCTCGCGGAGATCAATAACCCATCTGGGCCTGACCGCCGTTGACCATGGTCATGATGACGTTGAATTCGTCGGGCATGACCTGCATGGCCTTGCCCATGATCACGATGGCCGCGCTCTGCAGGGCGGTCATGGCGTTCTGGGTGGCTTCGCTGTCGTTGTTCATCAGGTCTTCCAGCGCGATGCAGACCTTGCCTTCCGCGGAAGCGGGAGCAGCGATCTCGGCGCCGGGCGCCACGGACAGATAGCCGGTGAACAGCGGGGCGCTGCCGTTCAGGGAGATATCGCCGCGCAGGTCAATGCCGCCGTCGGCACGGGCAGCAGCATCCAGGGTCGCCAGCGCAGTCATGCCCTGAGCTTCCACGGTGACCGCCACGTTGGCGCCGTTGTCCTTGATTTCGGCATCCAGCTTGAAGGTGCCCTGGTCCAGGACCTTCACGCTGCCCAGGATGTGGTTGCCCACCATGCCGCCGCGGGTGGCGATGGTTTCGCCGTTCTGGCTGATGTCAATGGCGACGTAGATGCTGCTGGCATTGCCGGCTTCATCCACCTGGCCGTAAACGAAGGCTTCGGTGACGGGCATCTGGGCTTCGTCCAGGGTTTCCATCTCCTGGATCGCTTCGTCCAGGTCGCCCAGGTCCAGCTGATCGCCGATCATGCCCAGGATGGGAGCGAAAGCGGGATCATTCAGCAGGTCCTTAATGAAGTTCATGGTCAGCAGGGCCAGTTCCTTGGTGGTGATGTTCAGGGGGATCCTGGCGTTGAAATCCATGCCGTCCACGCTGAAGCTGCCGGTTTCGGTTTCGCCGGCCTTGGACAGCACTTCCTGGATCAGCGCGCCCAGGCGGTTGCCGATGGCTTCGCCCAGGGCTTCGGGATCGATGCCGTCCAGGCCCTTGGGCATGGATTCGGCGATCTGGGTCATCAGCTGCTGGATGGTTTCGGCGGAAATGGTGAAGGCATAGTTCGGGATGGCGTCGCAGGTGACCACGATGCCGCTTTCATTCACGCCCAGGTTCAGCGTGAGCACGGAAGCATCCTTCAGCAGCAGGTCGATCTGGGCGTCGGTGCCCTTGACGGCGGCTTTCACGCCCAGGCTGTTGATGATGCCGAAGGCGGCGGTCATCGCTTCCTCGGGGAAATTGCCAAAGTCTTCGCCGGACTGAGCGGCCAGGGCCATGACGGCATCGCTGTCAAAGTTCATCGCGGCCGCCACGGTCACGCCGTTTTCCAGATTCGGCAGTTCAGCCAGGGCGGTTACGCAGCTCGTCGCCAGCAGCAGGGCCAGCAGCAGGGCAAGCATCTTCTTCATAAAACAGTTTCTCCTTTCTTTGTTACGTTCGCCGCAGCGAACGTCTTTCACGGTGTAATGATATCATACCGCCGGAAAAAATTCAATGCGTTTCAGCGTAAAAATTCCATCTTTTACATATCTATTCCGACATTTGGGACACACGCCCGTCATTCCCCCGCGAGGAGGCGCGCCGTTCTTTCCAGCCACTCCCCGGCGCTTTCGCCCCACCGGACCGCCAGGGACAGGGCCTCCTCCGCACCCGTCCGGTCCAGCCTCACGCACCCCTCCTCCGGGATCTCTTCTATGGCGAAGGGCGCCGCGGTGCGGCTTTCCAGGGTGAATACGATCCGATCGCCGCTTTCCGTGTCCTCCCAGGTCAGGGCGCCGTCCAGCCGGGTGGGGGACTGCTGGGAGCTGCCGGATTTCAGCGTCGCTTCCGCCGTCACCCGCTGCGCGGGAAACGCTTTCCCGTCCAGGGGGCGCAGGTTCAGTTCACCTTTCAGCGTTTTTTCAAATTTGTCGGTGGACAGGTTGTAGCTCTCCTCCCCCATTTGCCACCGCAGGTCCCAGCCCAGGGCCAGCCCGCTCCCGTCCTTTCCGGTGAATTCGATTTCTCCTTCGTATGCCGCGTCCGCAAGTGGCGTCCAGGCGAAACGTGCCCATCTGCCATCTTTGAAAAAGCAGGAAACGGCCGTTTCCCTGCCCCCGTCCCGGGGCTGCACGGTCAGGGCCAGCTTCTCCGCCGGCCCGTCCCCCGCCAGCGGCAGCGTCACGGCGTCCAGCAGGGGCTGCCCCGCGGCGTCGAACCTGCGCGCCAGGATCACGTCCCCGTGCAGCGGCAGCGCGTCCGCCGCTTCCAGGAGACTGTCCAGGCAGCCGGGCTGCAGATACAGCCGCGCCTTGCCGCCGCAGATCTCCCGCAGCAGGCCCAGCAGTTCCTCATCCTGGTAGATCAGCGTCAGCACCCGCTTGATCTCTTCTTTCACTTCCCAGTCGGGAATGACGCAGGAAAGCTCCGTATACTCCGTGCCGTCCCCGGCGCTGCCCGTATCGTAGAGGACCAGGTCCCCCAGCCAGAGCTCCACTTCCATTTCGACGGCCTGCCAGTGCTTTTCCGCCCGGGCGTTCCATTCCCCGTCCGCGCAGTACACGGAAAGCAATACGGGCCAGACCGCCGGCCAGGCGCCCTCCTTCTCCGTCAGCCCCGACAGCCATTCCGCCGCATCCCAGTCCGCGGGAAAAGCGTAGAAAACGCCGGCTCCCGCCAGCAGATCGCTGGCGAAGGCATAAAGGTCGCCGTTGCAGCGCAGGTCGGTCCTGCCCACGGAAGCGCCGTCCACCAGCAATTCCGCCACGGTCTGGCTGTGCCCCCGCTGCACGCTGTGGTCCACCTGCAGAGACAGCCGGGGCGCGGCTTTTTGGATCAGCGCCCACGCTTCTTCCCCGAAAAGCGCCCCTTCGCCCTCCGCCTGCACCGTCACCGTGCCCCGGTAAGCGGACTGCTGGATCTGCTTGATCAGCTTCACCTCCAGGGGATAATCCGCCGCCAGGGCGGGGGCAGCGGAAAGCAAAAGCACCGCCGCAGCCATCAGGCACGCGATCCGCCTTTTCATTCCTTCGTTTCCTCCTTTACCGTCCATGCGTCCCCCTCAGGCAGCGGGGACGCGTCCGGCCCGTACATCCAGGTTTCCGTGCGCAGGGCGTGGGTGATCAGCGCCCTTTCCTCCTCCGGCAGCATTTTCATCAGCCGGGCTGCGGCGCGCGCAAGATATGTCCATTCCGCCTGCACTGCGGCGCGGGCTTCCTCCTCCGGCATGCCGCGCAGGTCCCGGGCGTCTTCCGGCGCCGCATCCGGAACGCCGGCTGCATCTCCGCGCCGGATCTGCAGGATGATTTCCCCCTTCGCGGGATCCTTTTTTCCTTCCTGCCGCGCAAAGCCCACGGCGCCCGTCAGCGTTTCCCCGTCGGAAACCAGGCGGGGCGTCAGCGTCCATTCGATGCGCTTTTTGTTTTCCGTCCGGCTCCACGCGATCCTGCCGGTCCATTCCTCCCCGCCGTCCCGGTCCACGCTTTTCAGCGCCGCGTCCAGCTTCGCCGCGCTTTTTTCTTCCCCGTACGTCCTTTCAAACGCCGCGCTCAGCGTCCACGTCCGGGCATCCTCCTGGGCCGCCTCCGCGTAATCCAGCACGATATGCAGATCGTTCTCCCCCCGCACGGCGGGCAGCCGCAGGCTGAAATATCCGCCCTTTCCCGGGGTGTATCCAAAGAACAGCGTCACCTTGCGCTTGTCCCGCCGCCAGGCCGCGGTGCCGGTGAATTGCATCCCCATGTCGGCGCCGTCCTTGTCCAGGAACCGCTTGAAGGTGCATCCCCCGGAAAAGATCAGCTCCTCCAGCACGCTTTCCGCGCTTTCGTACAGGTCCTCCCGGTCCCCCAGCGTCTCCCGCAGCAGGGGCAGGACCTCCTCAAGCACCTCTTCCCAAATTTCGTCCGTCAGGGCGTCCGCCCGGAAGGCATAGGTGACGAAGGCCGCCGATCCGGCCGTGTTTTTGATGGACGTCCGCTGCTTCTCGGTCCGGGGCGCGCAATTCCTTCCCAGCACGCCGAACAGCTTTTCCGCCAGGGCGGGGTAGCTCCCGGCCCATTCCAGCACCGGCGGCAGATCCGCATTCCCCGCGCCCGTCAGCAGCGCGAGGGCGTCCTTTTCCCCGGGGCCGGTCAGGTAAGCGTTTCCCTCCGGGCCGAACGCCGTCAGGGTATACCCGTCCTTGCTCCGCACCGCGGCGGAAAAAATCTGCGTCCCGTCCGAAAGCACCGCGATCCGCCCGGCGTCCTCCCCGGCCTGCACGGAAAAGGCGAGCCGCTCCAGCAGCCCGTTCACGGCCGCCAGGGCGTCCCTGCCCATGTCCGGCGCGTCCGTGAGGCGCATTTCCGCCGTTATGGCGATCCCCGTTTCCTCGCTCATCGCGGGCGCCGACAGGCAGAAAAGCGCCAGCAGGATCACGATCCCTTTCCGTATCCCTCCGCCCATGCGCCCGCTTCCTTTCCTCTTCGCCGCAGCGTATTCGGGCGGCCATCCCCTTCCGGCGTTTTCCGGGCGGCCGCCCCGGTTTCATCCCATTATAGCGCACATCCGCCGAAAAGAAAAGCCGGGCCGCGGACAAATGCCGATTGATTTTTGCCCAAGCAGATGATAAAATGATCCTATCATCCGGATCCCCCATCAAATCTGAGGAGGAAGTATGCAGCTTTATCATGATTCTTATTCTCCCCTGTGCCGGCTGCCGGCCGGGGCCGTTCCCTGCGGCGAAAGCGTGATGTTCCGCGTCCGCTGCTCCGACGACGCCGCCTCCCTGACCCTGCGCTTTTACGACGGCAGCGAAAAATGGTTCCCCATGCGCAGGGAGCTGGGCGGCTGGCACAGCGTTTCCGTGAAAATGCCCGCCGTTCCCATCCTCTGCTGGTACGATTTCCGGGCCAAGGACGGCCGCGGCAACGAATACGCCTACGGCGGCCCTCAGGACGGCATGGGCGGGGAGGGCCACTTCGCCCCCCATCCCCACGCCTGGCAGATCACCGTATACGATCCCGCCTACAAGACCCCCGAATGGCTGCGCACCGGCGTCATGTACCAGATCTTCCCCGACCGCTTTTCCGCCAGCGGCGAAAAGCACCCCCGCCGGGAGGAGTGCTTCTATCACGAAGCATGGGACGACGACCCCATCCTCATGCCCGAGGGCGGGGACGACAACTGCGCCCGGGATTTCTTCGGCGGCGACCTCAGGGGCATTCGGGAAAAGCTGCCGTATCTGGCCTCCCTGGGGGTCACGGTGCTGTACCTGAACCCCATTTTCCAGGCCCGTTCCAATCACCGCTACGACACCGCCGATTACCTGCGCATCGACCCGCTCCTGGGCACCAACGAAGATTTTTCCGCCCTGTGCAGCGCGGCGAAGGAATATGGCATCCGCGTCATGCTGGACGGCGTGTTCAGCCACACCGGGGAGGACAGCGTGTATTTCAACCGCTACGGCCGCTTCCCCTCCGTGGGCGCCTGCCAGTCCACCAAATCCCCCTATTATCCCTGGTACAAATTCATCCGTTACCCGGACGATTACAAGGCCTGGTGGGGCTTCCACACCCTGCCGGAATTGGAAAAGAACGATCCCTCCTACCAGGATTTCATGTTCCGGGAAGGGGGCGTGGTGCGCTCCTGGATCGCAAACGGCTCCTCCGGCTGGCGGCTGGACGTGGCGGACGAGCTCACCATGGATTTCCTGCGCAAGCTCCGCGCCGCTGCGAAAAAGGAGGACCCGGACGCCGTGGTGCTGGGCGAGGTGTGGGAGGACGCCAGCCATAAGGTGGCCTACGGCGAAATGCGCTGCTACTGCCAGGGCGACACCCTGGACAGCGTGATGAACTATCCTCTGCGCAGCGCCGCCATCGACTTTTTCACCGGCAGATCCGACGCCTACGCCCTGCTCCGGCTGATCCGGAGCCAGAAGGAAAATTATCCCCTGCCCTTCTATTACTCCCTGATGAACCTGGCCGGCAGCCACGACCGGGCACGCTCCATCAACACCCTCTGCGGCCGCACCTTCGAGGAATACGCCCCCGCCAGCCGGCGTGGCAAGCGCCTGACGGACCAGGAATACGCCCTGGGAAAGAAGCGCTATGTGGAAATGATGCGGCTGCTGTGCGCCCTGCCGGGCATCCCCTGCGTTTATTACGGCGACGAGCGCGGGGCCCAGGGCGGGCCCGATCCCTTCTGCCGCGGCACCTTCCCCTGGGCGGGCGGCGACCGGGAGCTGGAAGAGCAGATCCGCGCGCTCCTTCTGCAGCGCCGTCAGAGCCCCATCCTCCAGACCGGCGGCCTGACCGTGTCCGCCCGGGACGCGGATACCCTGGTGATCAAGCGCTGGATCGAGGGCGGCACCGACGTGTTCGGGAATTCCGCCGAGGACGGGGAAATCACCGTCGAGATCACACGGTAAAGCGGCATGCTGGCACTGCAGGATTTAAAAGGGCTGGGCAAGGCCCGGCTGGATACGCTGGAGAAGGCGGGGGTGCATACCCTGGCCGACCTTCTTCTGACCCTGCCCGCCCGATATCAGGATACGTCCGTTTCCGTCCCCCTCAGGGATATCGCCCCCGGAATGGAGGTCTGCGTCAGCGGCTGGCCCAAGGCCGAGCCGCGGCTGAGCCGTTTCCGGGGGCTTTCCGCCGTGACAGTGCGGCTGCTGGACGAAACCGGGGGCCTCAGCGTGGTGTGGTACAATCAGCCCTGGCTGCAGACCCAGATCCGCAAGGAAGACCCCCTCACCCTCTACGGCCGCATCGACCGGGATAAGCAGGGCCGCGTCCGCATGGCCAGCCCCGTGATCGTGAAGGAGCGGGGCATCCTGCCCGTGTACCGGACGCTGGCCGGGCTGCCGCCCAAAACCATGCGGGATCTGATCCGCCAGGCCCTCACCCAGCTGGAGGACTGCTGCCCGGAAACGCTGCCGGAATCCCTCCGCATGAAATACGGCCTGTGCGAACGCAATTTCGCCCTGCGCCAGGCGCATTTTCCGGATACCAAGGAAAGCCTGGCCATCGCGCTGCGCCGGGTGTCCTTTGAAGGGATGCTGCTGTATCAGGCGGCGGCCGCGGCCCTGCGGGGCGAGCGGACGAAGGGCGCCGTGATCGCCGCAGGCAAGGACGAGGCGGACCGCTACTGGGCTTCCCTGCCCTTCCCGCCCACCGGGGCGCAACGCCGGGTGCTGGGCGAAATCGCCGCGGATCTGTCCGCCCCCCACGCCATGGGCCGCATGGTGCAGGGCGATGTGGGCTGCGGCAAGACCGCCCTGGCCTTCGGCACCATGTACCTTGCCGCCCGGGCCGGATGGCAGAGCGCCCTGATGGCCCCCACGGAGATCCTGGCCCGGCAGCACCTGGAAAGCGCCCGGCGGATTCTTTCGCCCCTGGGGGTATCCTGCGGGCTGCTGGTGGGCGGCATGAAGGCGAAGGAGCGCCGGGAGGCGCTGGAAATGATTGCATCCGGCCGGTGGCAGTGCGTCATCGGCACCCACGCCCTGATTTCCGAAGGCGTGGAATACAGCCGCCTGGGGCTGGTGGTGACGGACGAGCAGCACCGCTTCGGCGTGCGCCAGCGGCGGCTGCTGTCGAAAAAAGCCGAAAAAGCGGAGGCCGCGCCCAACGAGCTGGTGCTTTCCGCCACCCCCATCCCCCGCACCCTGGCGCTGGTGCTCTACGGGGATCTGGATCTGTCCGTGGTGGACGAGCTGCCACCGGGCCGCACCCCGGTCAGGACCCGGATCGTGCCCGAGGACAAGCGGGACGGGCTGTACGATTTCATCCGGAAGCAGGCCGCCGCCGGGCGGCAGGCGTACATCGTCTGCCCCCTGGTGGAGGAAAGCGAAGCGATCGACGCAAGGAGCGCCCAGGACGCCTATGCGGAACTGTCCCTGGGCCCCCTTGCGGATCTGCGCCTGGGCCTCACCTACGGCGACCAGGACCCCGGGGAAAAGGAAGAAACCATCCGGAAATTCTCCGCCGGGGAAATAGACGTGCTGGTGTCCACCACCGTGATCGAGGTGGGGGTCAACGTGCCCAGCGCCACCGTCATGGTCATCGAGAACGCGGACCGGTTCGGCCTGTCCCAGCTGCATCAGCTCCGGGGCCGGGTAGGCCGTGGGGCGGAGGAAAGCTGGTGCTTCCTCATGGCCGCGCCCAACGAACGGCTGAAAACCCTGTGCGAAACCAACGACGGCTTCCGCATCGCCCAGAAGGACCTGGAACTCCGGGGTCCCGGGGATTTCCTGGGCACCCGCCAGCACGGGGACACCCTGATCCCCGGCATGGCGCTGGGCGCCGACGTGCAGATGCTGGAGGAAACCAGCCGGTGCCTCAAATGGCTGCGCGCCCCCGGCCAGGAAGCGGAATGGGCCTTCGTCCGCAGAAGCGCCCAGGCCGCCTTCGCCCGGATCACCGACGAGATCGCCATGAACTGACCCGGCTTCTTTTTCGGTTCCCATTTCCGATGCGCCCGCAGGAAAGGAGGAAAGCCTCATGCTTCAGATCGTCGGCGGCAATCAGCGCGCCCTTGGGCGGTATCTGGCCGCCTTCGCCCGGGAAAACCCGTCCCTGCTGGTGATCGTGCCGGAGCAGTACACCCTGCAGACGGAACGGGAGCTGATGGACGGCCTGAACGCCCCCGGCTTTTTCGATCTGGAAGTGCTCTCCCCCTCCCGGCTCACCGAACGGGTCTTCGCCGCCGCCGGGGCGGACAGCCGGGTGCGGGTGGACGCCCGGGGCAAGCAGTTCGCCCTGGCCCGGGTGCTATTGCAGTGCAAAAAAGAGCTGAAATATTACGAAAGCGCCGCCGAGCGCCCGGGCTTTATCAAGCGCCTGGGCGCCCTGATCGCGGATCTCAAGCGCGCCGGGGTCAGCCCGGAGGCGCTGGCCGGCTGCGCCGCGGACACGGAGGAGGGACCCGCCCGGGATAAGCTCGCGGACCTGGCCCTGGTCTACGGCGCGTACGAAAGCGCCCTTTCCGGCCGGTTCGTAGACGGCGAGGACGTGCTGGAAAGCATGCTGCGCCGCCTGCCGGACAGCGGCGTCTGCCATGACCGCCCGGCGGCGGTGTACGGCTTCGACGTGTTCACGGGGCAGATGGACCGGCTGCTGCTCACCCTGGCCCGGGAAAGCGGGGACGTGCGCGCCCTGATCCAGACGGGGGAAGAAGAAGCGTTTGCTCCCGTCCGGGAAAGCGCCCGCCGATTGGAGGAAGCCGCCCGGGACGCCGGCGTTCCCTGCCGGTTCATCCAGCTGCCCCCGGATCATTCGGGGCAGAGCCCGGATCTTTCCCATCTTTCCGCCCAGTTCCTGCGCTCTCCCGGCGCGCCCTGGGCCGGCGCGGCCCCCTCCATCCGCCTGTTCGCCGCCCCGTCGCCCTTTTTCGAGGCCCACTTCGTCGCCCAGGAAATGCTGCTGCTGAACGAGGGCGGCATGTCCTTCGGGGACATGGCCGTGGTGATGGGCGACCCCGGCTTCGCCGGCACCCTCGCCACCGTGCTGCGGGGCTATCGCATCCCCGCGTACGTGAACCGCAAGCTCCCCGCCGCCGCCCACGGCGCGGCGCGGTTCCTGCTGTCCTCCCTCCGGGCGGTGTCCGGCGGGTACGACGGCGGGGATATGACCGCCCTGATCAAATCCGGCTTCGCCCCCATCGGGGAAAAGGACGCCTGGCGGCTGGAAAACTATCTCATTTCCTACGACATCCGGGGCAGGATGTGGCTTTCGCCCTTCACCCGGGGCAGCGCGGAGGAATGCGCCAATCTGGAGGACGCCCGGCTTTTCCTCATCACTCCCCTGGAGGCCCTGCGCGCCGGCTTACGGGAGGCGAAGGACGCCGACGCCGCGCTGAAAGCCCTCTACGCTTACCTTACCGACACCGGCCTGCCCGAGCGTCTCGCTCAGGCTCAGGAGGAGCTGCTCGCCCGGGGCATGGCGGCGGAGGCCGTGCAGGCGCGCCAGGTGTGGGACGTGCTGACGCAGCTTCTGTCCCAGGCCTGGGTGCTGCTGGCGGACGCGCCGGTCCGGGCAAGGCAGCTTTCCGCCTGGCTGGAGGCCGGCTTGGAGGAATGCGAGCTTTCCTCCCTGCCCCCCACGGCGGACGCAGTCATGTGCGGGGCGCTGGGAACGCTGCCCCTGTCCGCCCCCCGGGCGCTGTTCCTGACGGGGCTGACCGACGGCTTGCTTTCCCCCGCCGATCCCGGCCTGCTCACCCCCCGGGAGCAGGAGGATGCCCAGAAGCGGCTGCACGCCTATCTGTCCCAGGACCCGGACGGCCAGGACGCGCTGCGGCTGCTGGACGTGTGGAAGGCCCTGTCCGCCCCCCGGGAAAGGCTGTATCTCACCCGTTCCCAGGCCACCCAGGAGGGGGCGGCCCTGCGCCCCTTCATGCGCATCAAGCACATCCGCCGCCTGTTCCCCGCCCTGGTGGAGGAGGGCGGCGTCAGCCAGAAAACCGCCGCCCGGCTGCCCCTTGCTCCCGGCCCCGCCCTGGACACCCTGGGCGCCAAGGCCCGGGAAGGCCGGCTCACGGGCGAATGGCTGGAAGCGTGGAAATATCTCTCCCAGGCGCCCGACACCCGGGCGCGGGCGGAAAGGCTGCGGGCGGCCTTCATCCCGGACAGCGCCGCTTCTCCCCTGCCCCGGGAGATCACAAGGGCGCTGTTCATGGAAAGGATCATGTCCGTCAGCCGCCTGGAGAGCTTCGCCGTCTGCCCCTATAAGCACTTTGTGGACCATGGGCTCGCTCCCCGGCCCCGGAAGGAATGGACGCTGACCCCCATCGACGCGGGGAATTTCTATCACAGCGCCCTGGAGGGCTTCACCCGGCTGCTTCCCTCCGTGCCCGGCTGGCCCGGCATTTCCCGGGAAACGTGCGACGCGCTGGTGGACCGGGCCGCAAAGCCCATGCTGGAGGGGATGCTCTCCGGCGTCATGGGCGACAGCGCCCGGATGCGCGCCCAGGGGGAAAAATACGTGCGGGTGCTGCGCCGGGTGGCCTGGACGTTCACCCGGGGAGCCCAGAAAAGCGCCTTTGCCCCGGCGGGGGCGGAGGTGCGCTTCGGCTACGAGGGCGGCATCCCCCCCATTCCCCTGCGGCTCAGGGACGGATCCGTCGTTTACGTGCGGGGCGTCATCGACCGCATCGACCGCTACGCCGGGGACGAGGGGGTGTACCTCCGGGTGGTGGATTACAAGTCCGGCGCCGAAAAGCTGGACCCCGCCCGGGTGTTCTGGGGCGCGCAGCTGCAGCTGCTGCTGTACCTCCGGGCCGCCCTGGCCACCGAGGAAGGTGCCCTTCCCGCCGGCGCGTTTTACATGCACCTGTTCGATCCGCTGGTGGATGATCCCGCCGCGGAGCAGGACATCGAGGACGCCCTGGCCCGGGCCCTCCAGCTGCGGGGCGTGGCCCTGAAAGACGTTTCCGTCCTCCGGCTCATGGACGGGGCCGAGCCGCCCCTTACGCTGCCCAAGGCCGTCACGAAAAACGGGGACTTCGATAAGCGCGTCCCTCTGGCGGACCTGGCGGACATGCGCAGGCTGATCCTGCGGGCGGAAAGAATGGCTGGCGAATGGGCTGAGCGCATGCGCGCCGGGGAAATCGCTGCCTCTCCCCTGTGCGGCAGGGACCTGCACGGCCCCTGCGATCGCTGCGATTACGCCATGATCTGCCGCCGGGACGTGCGCACCGCCCCCGGGGACGCCCGCATCCTGCCCGGGATGGGCTTCGATGAAATGCTGGACCGTCTCCTGCAGGAGGAAGAATCCGGCCCGACACCTTGAAATCGTCGCCAACATCAGGTATAATGGTATCAGAAATACTGTAAAGGGGGAAATTCCCATGATACAGGTCATTCACGGCAAAAAGGGCTCCGGCAAAACCAAGCGCATCCTGGACATGGCCAACGACGCCATCAAGGCCCACAAGGGCGACGTGATCTTCGTGGACGACGACAACCGTTACATGTTCGATCTGCGCCACGAGGTGCGCTTCGTCAACGCCGGCGAATATGGCACCGACGGCCCGGAAATGTTCTTCGGCTTCCTCTGCGGCATGCTGGCCCAGAATTTCGATATCAGCGTCGTGTTCATCGACGCGTTCCTCAAGCTGGTCAAAACCGACGTGGCCAACACCGAGGCGTTCTTCGCCCGGCTGGACAGGCTGTCCGAAAAGCATAACGTGGGGTTCATCCTCTCCGTCAGCGTGGACGACGCCGTGGCGCCCGAATTCCTGAAAAAATACTTCATCTGATCCGAAGGGGGCTTACCCTTGCCTTATCTGAGCACCCGCGGGGCGGAAGGCGTTTCCGCTCCGGAGGCCATCGTGCGCGGCATCGCGCCGGACGGCGGCCTGTATGTTCCCGCGTCCCTTCCCGCGCTGACGAAGGCGGATTTTGACGCTTTTGCCGCGCTGGATTATCCCGCCCGCGCAGCCCGGACCCTTGCCTGGCTGCTGGACGGGTTTTCAGAAAAAGAGCTGCTGCCCATGGCCCGCGCGGCCTACGCCCGGTTCGACGATCCCGCCGTGGCCCCGGTGAAGGCCCTGTCCGGCCGCCGGTTCGTGCTGGAATTGTTCCACGGCCCCACCCTGGCTTTCAAGGATATGGCGCTGCAGATGCTGCCCCATCTCATGACCGCCGCCGCCCGCAAAACCGGCGAAGGGCGGGAGATCGCCATCCTCACCGCCACCTCCGGCGACACCGGCAAGGCGGCCCTGGAGGGCTTCCGGGATATCGCAGGCACCTCCGTCACCGTGTTTTATCCCCAGGGCGGCGTCAGCGCCGTCCAGGAAAAGCAGATGGTCACCTCCCAGGGCAAAAACGTGCACGTGGTGGCTGTAAAGGGCAATTTTGACGACGCCCAGACGGGGGTCAAGGCCCTGTTCGCCGATGCGGATTTCAGGCAGGAAATGAACGCCCTGGGCAAGACCCTTTCCTCCGCCAATTCCATCAATCTGGGCCGGCTGGCCCCCCAGGTGGCCTATTATCTTTCCGCCTGCGCGGAGCTGCTCTCCCGGGGAAAGATCACCTGGGAGGAGGGCGTCAACGTCTGCGTGCCCACGGGCAATTTCGGCAATATCCTGGCCGCCTGGTACGCCCGCAGGATGGGCGCGCCCATCCGCCGCCTGATCTGCGCCAGCAATCGCAACGACGTGCTCACCGATTTCATCCGCACCGGCGTCTACGACCGGCGGCGGGATTTCCATAAGACCATCTCCCCCTCCATGGATATCCTGATCTCCTCCAACCTGGAAAGGTATCTGTGGGAGCTGGCGGAGGGGGACTGCGCCCAGGTCCGCGTTTGGATGGAGCAGCTGAAAACGGAGGGCCAGTACACCGTTTCCGAAATTGCCAGGGCCCGCATGCGCGCCTGCTTCTTCGGCGGCTTTGCGGACGATAAGGCCACCGCCGCCGCCATCGCCCGGGTCTGGCGGCAGGACGGATACCTTCCGGATCCCCACACCGCCGTGGCCATGGACGTGATGGAGGCTTACCGGATGGAGTCCGGCGATCCCGCCCCCATCCTGGCCGTGTCCACCGCCAGCCCGTACAAATTCTCCGCGGACGTGGCCGCCGCCCTGGGCGTTCCCGTGTCCGGCGACGCCTTCGACGCCGCCCGGGCGCTGGAAGATTACACCGGCGTTCCCGCCCCCCGGGCGGTGAAGGAGCTCAAAACCCTGCCCGTATTGCACACCCGGGTCTGCGAAAAGAACCGGATGGGCGAAGCGGTGCTCCGGGGCTTTGCGTAAAATACCATGAAAACCGTCAGAACATACGCCCGGGACGCGGATTTCCAGCGTTTTGAGGCATTGAAGCGCAGCCGGGAAAAGCGCGCGAAGCAGGGCCTGGCCTTCCTGGAAGGCGTGCAGATGGTGGAGCAGGCCCTCCGCGGCGGCTGGCATTTTTCCGCCATGGCCGTGGCGGAAGGCAAGCGTCTCTCCGGCTGGGCGGAGGATATGATTCGGAAAGCCGCGCCGGACACCCTTTACCGCATGGACGCCGCGCTCCACGCGGAGCTGTCCGACCGGGAGAACCCCTGCGAGATCCTGGGCCTGATCGAAACCCGTACGGACGGGCTTGAGCGCATGGCCGCCCGGGCGGAGCAAACCGCCTATCCCCCGTTTTTCGCGGTGTTCGACCGCCCCGCCTCCCCCGGCAACCTGGGCACCTTCATCCGTTCGGCGGACGCGTTTTCCGCTTCCGGCGTCCTGGTCACCGGCCACGCCGCGGATTTTTACGATCCCCAGTGCATCCGGGCCAGCGTGGGCACCCTGTTTTCCCTGCCCTTCGGCGCCCTCTCCGGCGCGGAGGAAGGCGTTTCCTTCCTGCGGGACCGGCCCTGCCGCCCCCTGATCGTGGGTACCAGCGCCCACGGGGAGGCGGACCTGTCCGAGCTGGATCTCACCGGCCCCGTGGCCCTGGCCGTGGGCAACGAAACCTTCGGCCTTTCCCAGGCCTGGAAGGACAAGTGCGACGTGCTGGCCCGCATCCCCATTTTCGGCGCGGCCTCCAGCCTGAACGCAGGCAGCGCCGCCACGGTCTGCTTTTATGAAATATGCCGCCAGCGGCTGGCAAAAGGCCTGTCCCCCGCCGGCGCTCCCTCCCGTCCCTGACGCCGCGGCGCGCGGCGTGCGCATAGAACAAAAATCAAAAATGAAACGGAGGAATCAACGATGAAATGGGTATGTCAGGTTTGCGGTTACGTGCACGAAGGCGATCAGCCCCCGGAAAAGTGCCCGGTGTGCAAGGCCCCGGCCAGCAAGTTCACCAAGCAGGACGCTGAAATGACCTGGGCGGCGGAGCACGTGGTGGGCGTGGCCCAGGGCGTCCCCCAGGACATTATCGACGAT
>JAILBG010000011.1:0-11232 GCA_024681215.1 Clostridiales bacterium | reverse complement strand
TATGACCACTTGCCTTCGCTATCATTAGGAGATATCGAAGATACTCAACGCTATAGCCGCTCTTACTGCGCACACGATGCAAAGCGTTTTGAATATATATATCATTTACTTCTTCTCTGATGATATCACAGCTTGCCACATCTCCGCCTTCAACAACGAGCAGGTCACCCTTTTTGACAGCAAACTGTTTTTTATCGTTTGCTGAAAACCACATCTGCCTAAGCGGATTCATCTTCAAAGTATTACCGCCAAGGTTTGCAGCACACAAATAATACTCAAAAGAATCTTCGGCGCTTGATGATTCTGGTTGAAGCATTTTTCCTAACTGTATATCGAAGAACAGAGAAGTTTTGCCTATTTTCCACTCTTCCGGTATTTCCCCAATCCACGCAACCCCGCTATCCTTCATCGCCCGTGCCATCGCTCAGCCCTCCCCAAACAGATTCCGCAGGGAGGCCGCGATCTCGTCCTCCAGCCCGATGATCCGGGTGAGGATGTCCGCGCTGGGCTCCGGTTTCTGGTACTCGTAGAAATAGCGGGTCATGGGGATCTCGTAGCCGATCTTGGTCTTGCTGCGGTCGATCCAGGCGTCGGGAGCGTAGGGCAGTACCTCCCGGGCAAAGTAGGCGTCGATGTCCTCGGTCAGCGGCACATTCTCCGTGTCCCGCAGGTCGGCGTCCGGCACGGGTTTGCCCTTCTTTTTCACGATCTCACCGTGCTCGTCCCGCAGCGGGCGCTCCACCACGATCTTATTGTAGCCGAATTCATCCGTAGTGAAGACGCGGCTCTCGCAGTACACGCCGGCCTTGTCGCCGAAAACGCCCTCGGTGAAGGCACTGAAGGCCTGCACGATCAGGCGGCGGTTCTCGTCGGAGATGTCGTTGCGCTTGGTGCCGATGGACTTGCGGCGCGGGGTGAAGCAGCGGCTGGCGTCGATGAGCTGCACCTTGCCGGCGCGCTCCGCGGGCTTGTCCTTGTCCAGCACCCAGATATAGGTGCTGATGCCGGTGTTCATGAACATGTCGGTGGACAGCTGGATGATGGCGCTGAGCCAGTCGTTCTCCAGAATGTAGCGGCGGATCTCGCTGGGGCCGCTGCCGGCATCGCCGGAGAACAGCGGGGAGCCGTTCTGAATGATCGCCATGCGGCCGTGGGCGTTCAGCTTGCGCAGGCCGTTGAGCACAAAGAGCTGCTGGCCGTCGCTGATCTTGGGCAGGCCCGGCGCAAAGCGGCCGTCCTCACCCCGGGCGGCTTCGGCTTCCACGGCCTTCTGCTCCCGCTTCCAGTCGATGCCGAAGGGTGGATTGGAGATGATATACCGGAAAGTGTAGTCAGTGAACTGGTCGTCGCTCAGCGTATCGCCAAACCGCATGTTATCCGGGTTGCCGCCCCGGATCATCATGTCCGCCTTGGCGATGGCGAAGGTGGACGGGTTGAATTCCTGGCCGAAGCAAGTCACCTCCATCTCCGGGTTGATATCGTGGATCCGCTCCTCCATGCAGGAAAGCATCTGGCTGGTGCCCATGGTCATGTCGTACACCGTGATGTTCTCCTGCCGGCTCATGTCCGCGCCGGAAAGCAGCAGGTCCGTCATCAGGTAAATAATATCCCGGCTGGTGAAGTGCGCCCCGGCTTCCTCGCCGAAGGATTCGGAGAAGCGCCGCACCAGGTCCTCAAAGATGTATCCGCAGTCCACAGCGCTGATCTTGTCCGGACCGAGATAGCCCTTCTGGGAGGCGAACTCCTTGATGACCAGGTACAGGGTGTTGCTCTCCACCATGCGTTTGATGATGTTGTCGAAGTCGAACTTGGAAAGCACGTCCTGCACGTTCTGGGAGAAGCCATTCAGATAATCGCGGAAGTTGCTCTCGATGTTCTCCGGATCGGCCAGCAGCCGCTCGAAGGTGAAGCGGCTGGTGTTGTAAAACTGATAGCCAGCGGCCGTGCGCAGGAAGCCGTCGGTAACCGCCAGCTTCTTCACCTTTTCCCACATATCCAGCACCGCCTGGTGCGTGGGCAGCAGGCAGTCGTGGAACCGCTTTACCACAGTCATCGGCAAAATGACAAGCCCGTACTCATGCGGCTTGAAAGGCCCGCGCAAAAGATCTGCCACGTTCCAGATCATGGTGGCCTTTTCCTGGATGTTGATGCCCACAGAAGTGAATCTCTCGTTCGCCATGCGGATCGCCTTCACTTTCCCGTATTATCGCGCAGCCCCGCTGCGCCCGGCGTCAGCCAGTTCCAGCTCGTGCAGCCTTCTCTGCCTGTCCTCGTATTGATCCAGATAGGCTTTCAATGCCCGCTCTACGGCAACGGTCTTCGTCTGGCCGGCATCATCGCACAGCGCCGCCAGCCGCTCATAGATCGGCTTTTCAATGCAGACATTCAGATATGTGCCGTTTTTCTTCGGCCTGGCCATGTATATATCCTCCCGCGCTTGGTGGAAAAAATATCATTCACAGTATAGCACAATGACCTACCGAATTCAATCATGAACCACAAAAAACAGCCCTGCGAAAATGCAGGACTGTAATCGGTTCTGTAGATCCGGGATAATACGTTTGACAGATGATGCCGGAACCAATGCTCATGATTCCGCCGATGAAAGACGGCTGGCAGACCGTCACCAAACCGCTGTGAATCCTTGCCGTTCATGCCGTACCCCCCAACAGTTCCAGCCGTTTCCAGAAGTTTGGTTCTCGAATGATTTTACTGTTTACTTCCTCACAGGAAGATTTTAAAAGCTCCTCTTTCAGCACATCAATCACACTTTGATTTATCCTGATTCCGTGCCGTTCAGCCGCTTCAATGACTTTTTGGATGTCCCCTCCCCCTTCGGGGCTACCCTCTCCTGTACTACCCTGGGCTGGAATAACCTTTTCTAGACTACCCTGGGCTAGGCTTACCTGGGCTATACTGGCTTCCGAATCGGTTCCACTTTGGTTCCATTCTGGTTCCATAATTGAATATTCATTGTTTTCTGTCTTTGTAAGCATATTTTTCAGGCTTGTATATCTGCTTACGTGGTATCTATCGGCTTTATATGTGTTATTAACCCACCAATGAACGATTACCACCACGCCACCATCAAAGCGGAAAAGAAAACCAGCTTTTTCAAGTTCAAGTAATGGGCTTTCATCAAAACCCAAAATTTTAAGTATTTTCATTACTGGGACAAAGCCATCATTATCTGCTTTCATGCCCAAATGAAAGTAAAGAAGCTGGGCTTCAACAGATAGCATACAGAAACTGTCTGAGTCAATGACCGAATTAGAAAACATCCGCTTTGATGCCATCACGCCGCCCCCATTTCTTTGAGGATCGCCGCTTGCAGGGCTTCCAGGTTCCACCGCAGCCGCCGCCGTTCATCGCCACGACCAATTACCAAAGCAGGATACTTCCCTTCCTTCCATCCCCGGCGAAGCTCGTATTCGCTCAATCCCGTGGCTTTTGCGGCCTGTTTCGTAGTTACCAGCACGATTACACCTCCTTCCGGGAAAGGGCTTCAATGGCGCTGAAAATGGCGTTTCTGCGTTCTTCGGTGAGCTCATCACGGAGCCAGCGAATGAAGGTGTATTCATTCACCCCACACAGTTTTGCCACTTGCCATTGCTTCAACCCTGCTGCCTTGATTGCTTCCCTGATTTCCCGATTCATCCGATTCCTCCTCTTGACAGCACATGGATTTGGGCTTATAATGCCCTTGTGCTTGTCGTTGCACTTATTATATCACCAAACCGGGCGCAAAGTCAATATAATGCGGGCGCAAAGCACTCCTTGTAAACGATTGGTGCGTTATAGATACTTATAGGTATTCTGAGGTATTCTAAGGTATTCTGAGAGGGAGGAATTAAACATGCAAGGCATTGAAAAACGACTTGGGGAATTATTACAAAACTTTAAACAATTAGGAAACAAAAGAACTATAGGCGATTTTGCCAATTTCATTGGAACATCAAGGCAGTCCCTTGGGTATTATCTCAAAGGTGAAAGAAAACCGGATGCCGATATGGTCAAGCAGATATGTGAGAGGTGTAACGTTTCTTCAGATTGGCTTCTTGGTCTTTCAGCAGTAAAAAAGCCAAACGCAGAATTACAAGCAATATCAGATTATACTGGGCTCTCTCCTGAATCTTTAAATACTATAAGAGAATCTCACCTTGTTGTTCTTAATTGTATTCTGTCAAACGAAGTTACAGCAAGATTATTCAAAAAAATGCTTCTTAAAATTTGGGAAGCCTATCAAGAAGAATCATTAAAGGATGCTATTGTGGGCACAATCCCTGATAGGGTTGATGAAGAATTGAGTGACGGTGCTGAATATAATAAAATCATTGCTGGAAGATGCGTTGAAATGATTACAGACGAGATTCTATCAATTGATTATCCATTCGGGGAGGGATAATCCCATGGCAAGCCTTGAAAACAGGGGCAACGGTTCTTGGCGGGTGATCGTTTCAGCCGGATATAATGCGGACGGTTCAAAGCGCCGCCTGCAGCGCACGGTGAAGGTTGATCCGGCAAAAACGGTAAACGCACAGCGAAAAGAAGTTGAGAAGATTGCCGCAGCCATCGAAACGGATTATAACAGGCACCTGATCACCGAAGGAAAAAAGATCACCATGAAGGCCCTTGCGGATGAGTTCATGGCGTATCATGTTGAACGGAAAAAACTGGCCATATCAACGGCAAAGGAATATCACGATCTAATCTACGGAAGGATCGTGCCTGCGTTTGAAAAGGGATTCGTTCAGGATCTGACCGGGCGCGATATCAACAAATTCTATCAGCGCCTGGCAAAAGAGCCTGCCATGACGGCCCGTTCAAAAACCGGGAAGTTGTCCGGAACATACCGTCTGAAATATCATGTGGCTTTGCACTCCATGCTTTCCTTCGCCGTACGCATGGGTTATATCAGTGTAAATCCTGTGGATGCAGTGGAGCCGCCCAGGAAGGACACAAAAGAAACGTCGTTCTATGAATTGGAGGATTGCAGGAAGCTACTGGACGCGCTGGACGCGCTGCCGGATATCCAATGGCGCCTGTTCTTCTATATGTCCATCTATACCGGAATGCGGCCCGGTGAACTGATCGGCCTGAATTGGCAGGATATTGCCGGAAACGTGCTGACCGTCCGGGCTGGATCGGTGTATATAAACGGGAAGGGCACGGTCCGCACGGATCGCCCGAAAACGCAAAAGTCCATCCGTATGATCGACCTACCCCCGGCAGTTATGTCAATCCTTCAGCAGCACCGCAGGGAACAGGCAGAATACCGGCTCGGTTTCGGTAGCGCATGGCCTGAACCGGATGCAGTATTTACGGGGGCGCTCGGGCATCGGCTGAACATCTCCAGTCCGACCCAGAAGTTTCAAAAGATCGTGAAAGAGTATGGCTTGCGGCCCATCACGCTGTACGGCCTTCGCCATACCGCAGCCACCATCATGATCGCCCAGGGCCTGAACGCCCGGGACGTTGCCGCCCGTCTGGGACATGCTCAGACCTCCACCACCCTGAACATCTATGCGCATGCCTTTATGGACGCAAACACCCGGGCCACGGATGCGATAGCAAACGCCCTTGAAAATGCCCGGAAAGAGGTAAAATAAAGGGCAGTAGTCCCCAAAATAGTCCCCAAGTGCATAAAAGCGGAATACATTTGATAAAATAAAAGAGCCCTGAAACGCTTACGTTTCAAGGCTTTTTTCGTGGTACGCCCGGTGCGATTCGAACGCATGGCCTTCAGAGTCGGAGTCTGACACTCTATCCAACTGAGCTACGGGCGCATACCTGCTTTCCGTGGAAAGCTTTGCTATTATAGCACAGGCCTCCGCCGGTGTCAAGGCTGGATTTTCGACAATTTACCGGGCCCGCAGCTTGCGGGTGACGGCGGTATCGTTGGCCAGGCTGTCCATGGAATAGAGGAAAAGGATCTCTTCCGCGTCCCCCGCTTCCGCCAGGGCGTCCGCGAAGGTGCCGGTATAATACCGGGCGTCCACCGCCACGATGCGGCGGTAGTGCGCCGAAAGGAAGGGGATCAGGCTGTTGGCGTAGGAATCTTTGCAGATGAACAGCGTGCCGCGCTCCCCCGCCAGGTTTTCCACCGTCAAAAGCCCGTGGTTGCCCTTGAGGTATACGGCGTAGCCGTCGTAGGTCTGCGCTTCCTCCGGGAAGATCAGATGATCGTAGGCTTCCCCGTCAAACCGCACCGTCACCGGGGTCTTCGGTTCGGCGCAGATCAGGGTGTCCGCCCTGGCGAAGGGCAGGCCGGAGCGGGTGTAGGTGGTGCCCAGAAAAGCGCCGCAGTCGCTGATTTCAAAATTGTCCTTCTCCAGCGGCTCAAGCCCCGCCGAAGAGCAGTACGCCCGGTAGGCCAGATACGCCCCTTCCAGCGTCCAGTGGTGATCCGTGCGGTAATACACGACCTCCTCGCTGTTTTCAAACGCTTCCCGCAAGGGGATGAAGTCCTCCTGCCGCGCCAGCGTATCATAGGTTTCCGCTTCCAGCTCGTAAACCGCCCGCCGCGCCGCGGTCATCTCCCCCATTTTCAGCATGCCCGCCGTGGGCGGCGTGAGGAAGCGGCAGGGCGTATCTCCCGCGAATCCCCGCAGCGCGGCCACCCGGCGCAGCAGCGTGTCCGCATCCGTTTCCACGGGCTTTTCCACGATGGCGTCCCCGGTAGGCCAGGCCCCCAGCTGCACCGCGCGGCCCGTCAGCGCCTGGGCCTGGGCGTCCAGGGCCACGAACACCCGCCGGAAGGGCAGCTGATCCGAAAGGTACGTTTCCAGATCGCTGTTCAGCGTCCATTCCACCGGGGAATAATTCTTCGGCGGCTCCGCCAGATACCGCTTTTCCCAGAAGGAAAAATCCTGCCGGAATACGAACGCCCCGAGCCCCAGCAGCAGCAAAAGCGCAAGGCCCCCGTATACCGCCCATCCGTCCGGAAGGAATCGCTTTTCTTTCATGCTTTTCCCTCCTTAAAACTGGAAGTACACGAACGGCTCGTACCCCTGGGCCGCCAGGGCCGCCAGGCACAGCGCCATCAGGATCGGCGCGGCAAACCGCCGGCCGGGCAGGGAAAGCTTCGGCAGGAAGCTGATCCCGGCGCACAGCAGCAGCATGGGCAGATAGGACAGGCAGTTCAGCGCAGCCCGGGGGCTGGTCAGGCCGTACATCCCCGCCATGGCGGGAAACACCGCCCATTTCCCGGCAAAGAAACCCCAGCCGATCAGCACCAGCAGATAGGTGCCCGCCTGGCGCAGCCACCCGGGCGTCCTTTCACAGCCCGGACGGCCCAGCACAAATCTCTTCTCCAGGATCAGCAGCACCCCGAAATACGCGCCCCACAGGATAAAATTCCATCCCGCGCCGTGCCACAGCCCCGTCATGGCCCAGACGATCATCAAATTCACGTTCCTGCGCGCTTCCCCCCGGCGGTTGCCGCCCAGGGGGATATACACGTATTCCCGGAACCAGGTGGTCAGCGACATATGCCACCTGCGCCAGAATTCCGTCAGGCTCAGGGCGCGGTAAGGCCGGTCGAAATTCTCGGGGAAGGTGAATCCCAGCGCCTTTCCCAGGCCCAGCGCCATATCGGAATAACCGGAAAAATCAAAGAAGATCTGGAAAGAAAACGCGATCAGCCCCAGCCACGCGCCCAGGGCCCCCGCCGCCGGCAGGTCCGCGCTCATCAGCTTCCAGAACCGGCCCATGGCGTCCGCCAGCAGCACCTTTTTGCCCAGGCCCACGGCAAACCTGCGCATGCCCAGCCGGGCCGACGCGATATCCGTTTGGGGCGGCCGGTTCAGCTGCGCCTCCAGATCGGTATACCGCACGATGGGCCCGGCCACCAGCTGGGGAAACAGGCTCAGGTAAACGCCGAAGCGCACGAAATTCTTCTGTTTCCGGGCGTCGCCCCGATACACGTCGATCAGATAGGAAATGCCCTGAAAAGTGAAAAACGAAATGCCCGCGGGCAGTAGCGGCGAATCCATCCGGATATGCCAGCCCGTGACCGCGTCCAGTGTATCCCGCAGGAACACCGCGTATTTGAAATACGCAAGGGGCAGCAGGTTCATCACCAGCAGCGCCGCCAGGACCGCTTTTTTCCGCTTCTCAAACCGCGCGATCAGCAGCCCGGCCGCGTAATCCAGGCCCATGATATAGAGCAGCAGGAGCAGCCAGCCCGGCGAACCCCAGCCGTAAAACACCAGGGAGGACAGCAAAAGAAAAGGCCGTTTGGCCTTTTCCGGCAGCAGCCTGTACCCCAGCAGCACCGCCGGCATGAAAAGCAGGAGAAAGGTAAAGGAGCTGAAGATCATCTTATTCCCCCGCCAGCAGCTTTCTGGTTTCCTCCGCCGCGTTCTCGCCCGCGATCAGCGCCACCGTATTGTTTTTCACTTCCACCTTCGCCGCGGCGAGCAGTTTATAGGCCTCCGGCAGATAATCCCGGGTCTCCTTCCGCTGGCGCTCCAGATACGCTTCCAGCTTTGCGCGCACCTGTTCTGTCGCGTCGGGGCCCGCCGTCCGCAGCGCCAGGATTTCCCGCCCCGTCATGGCGTCGTCCTGCAGATAGATGAATTCCGTATACATTTCCGGCGTGATGCCCAAAGCGTCCTCCAGGTCCTCCGCGGAAAGCTTAAGCAGCGTCCCGGCGTCCGGCGCCACGCCGGCGGCCAGCTCATCCAGCGGCAGCTTCACGGCGGGGGCTTCTTCCTTGGGCTGCCCGCAGCCGGCAAGAGAAAGAACCAGCGCAAGCAGAACGGCGGTCAGCAGCGTTTTTTTCATCTTTCGTCATCCTTTCGCAGATCATTTCAGGGCGTCGGGCGTCCACAGCCCCGCTTCGTACTGGGCCTGGGCGTAATCCAGCATTTCCCGGATCCAGATGGCGTTGCCCTCTTCGTTCAGGTGATATTCTCCGTCGCTGGAAAGCGCCTTGGGCAGCACCCCGTTTTCATCCTTGAGCCCTTCGGCGATGTTCATATACCCGGCGCCGATCTGGGCGCATTTTTCCTCAAGCCAGGCGTTGTAGGCGTCGATCTTGGCCTGGCGGTTCTTCTTTTTGTTCACGGATTGAGTCACCGGCGTCATGGAGAAGAAAATGATCTGCGTGCCGGGGGCGTGCTTTTCCGTCAGCGCCATGATCTTGTTCAGATAATTATCCGCCCAGTCGTAATGCTCCTCGATCCGGTCGTTCAGCCCGGCCAGAAGAAAGACCCGCACCGGCTTTTCGCCTTTCATCACCTCATAGAGCGTGGCTTCGCTGCCTTTATAGGTCAGGAACACCCGATCCGTCCCCGTCTGCACCCATTCCCGGGCGGCCGTGGACAGCTGGAAGCTGTATTCGCTGTAAAACTTGATGCCGGGGAAAAAGCCGGGATCCTTCTTCTGCACGCCTTTCACATAATTCCGCAGCATCCGGATCAGGGAATCCCCCACGAAAATCGAATGATCGTAATAGGTCATCAGCACTTCGTCGGGCAGCCTTTCCTTCGCGGCGCTTTCCTCCGCGGCGGCCCCGGGCAGCAGCAGCAAAAGGCACAAAAGCAGCGACAGCCATTTCTTCATCATGCAACGCTCCTCATTGAGCCGGCTTTCCGGCCCGCGTCAGTTCTCCGGCGTCCACAGCCCCGCGTCGTACTGGGCCTGGGCATAATCCTTCAGCGCGTCCACCCAGATGGCGATCCCCGCGGTATTCAAGTGGTATCCGTCTCCCTGGGAGTACTCCGTCGCCAGGTATCCTTCCCCGTCCTTCAGCCGCGATGCGATGTCGATATACCCCGCGCCCTTTTCCCGGCACATTTCCTCCAGCGCGGCGTTGTAATCGTCCCACATGGTGCGGTAATCCGCCTTGCGGCAGAACCGCGGCGTGACCGGCGTCAGGGATTGAAAAATCACCTGGGTATCGGGCGAACTGTCCGCGATGAGATCCACGATCCTTTCGCAGTATCCGATCCCTTTGCCGATTTCCTTGCCGATATAGTCGTTGACCCCCAGCAGGATCAGCACCCGCCTGGGCTTCGTATAGCCAACGATATCGCACAGCGGCATCTCGTTGCCGCGGTATACCAGATTGACGGCCGATTTCTGCAGGTATTTCCGGCTGGCGATATACAGGTGATAGCTGTCCGCCGCCTTGAAATCGACGCCCTTCATGTAATCCGGGTCGGTCTTGCGCTGATTGAGCACATAAAACCGCAGATCCCTGGTAATGGAATCCCCGACGAACAAACAGTTTTCGTAATAGGAAAGAAGCTGCTTCTCCGTCAGCTCCTCCCCGTGCACGGCCCCCGCGCACAGCAGCAGCACGGCCGCCGTCAACAAGCATACGATCCGCCGCATGGTTTCCTTCCTTCCGACCGGGTCCCGGCCGTATCCATTTTATCCCCTGCGCCAAATTGTGTCAAGGCGTAAGGCATGTAAAAAACACGCCGCCGGCGCTTCATATTTTTTGTTTTTCTGCGCATACTACCGGCGTAAAAAAGGAGGGAAGCGCATGCTGTATCTGCAGCTGAAGGGCCGCGCCTGCCTGCGCCCGGGGGAGCAGCTGCTCCTGCGCCACGTGGCGGACGCCCTGGACACGGGAGGGAAAAGCGTGCTGGACCTGCCGGTGGAATGCCCGAAAACCCCGGGCGTCTGGCGGCTGCCCGCCATGGCGGTGGTCAAGGCGCTTTCGCCGGTATGCGGGGAGATCACCGTGCTGGGAGAGCAGGAATGCTTTGTGCACGTGCAGCGGGAAAGCAAGCGCGGCCCCGCGCATTTCCTGCGCACGGCGCTGGCCTTCCTGCTGCTGGCGGTGGGCAGCGCCATGGCCATCACCTGGTTCCACGCCGACGTGAATATGGCCGAGGCGCAGCAGACCCTTTACCGCATGGTCACGGGCCACCCCGCCGCGGACCCGCTGCTGATCACCGTGCCCTACGCCGCGGGCGTCTTTTTGGGCGTGGCGCTGTTTTACGCCCTGATCGGGAAAAAGCATACCGTGGCGCCGCTGGATATCAAGCTGGAAGACTACCGGAAAAGCGCCGAAAAGTATTCGGGGCTGATCCCGTGACGGCGGCGATGCTGCTGGGCCTGCTGGGCGGGGCCACCCTGGGGCTGTGCGTCGCCCCGGTATGGCTGAGCCTTGTCAACCGGGATCACCTCGGTGATGCGGAAGAATGCAGACTGGAGGATGGTGTTGGTACGGTTGCCCAGACCGATCTCCTGTGCGATCTTCGTAGCGTTGATGTA
>JAILBG010000054.1:0-2785 GCA_024681215.1 Clostridiales bacterium | reverse complement strand
TTTACGATATCATCCGGGATTTCCGCGTGGGTCTGGTTTCCACCGACACCCTGGGCCGCGCCTTCGAGCCGGAACAGCGCTTCGAGAACCCCGACGGCACCGATATCCTGTTCGACCGGGACTATTTCGGCAATCACCGGGGCCTTTCCGCCCTGCCGGGGCCCTTTGCCGACGCCAGCGACGCGGAAAAGGCGCTGTGGTAAATGAGGTTAGGGGCCTCCGCGGCCCCTGATTCCGCAGCCTCAAAGGTCGCAACTCCCCTTCATGGGGAGATTGCTCCCTTTCGGCTGATCTCACCGCCGATGAAATTTCCGCCACAGGCGGTCATCGGCGGTTCGTCCCTGCGGCAGGGGACTTCGCCCCCTGCACCCCATCAGGCGAACAGCAAACGCACAAAAACAAACAGTTTGCGCCTGCTTGGAAAAGATATATGGCAAGCTCCTGGGCAAAGAAAAACGAGGTATATGCCATGGAAAAAGCGAGCTTTTTCCTGGTCATATCCTCGTTTTTCAGGTGCGCTTCGCGCACCGTAGGCGGCTTTGCCGCCTGCCCAGGAGCGGTAATTTACGACATGAGTGAGGGCCCAGGGTGGTCACCTCCCTGGTTCGGGGGTTTGGGGGCTGAAGAAGCCCCCATATATATGCCTTTTACCGGTAATACCGGCTGGTGGGCTTGAAGGCCTTTACTTTTTTGCGCTTTCGGATCAGGCGGAACAGGGCTTTCAGCAGCCGCACGGCGACGATCACGGAAAGGACGGGGAGAACCAGGTACAGCGCCACCAGCTCCACGGTGATGCGGGGGAAGGGGTTGGGGTCGTTTTCCGCGTCGGCGATGAGCTGATCCAGCGAGGGGAAGAGCTGTTCCCGGGCGGCGATGGAGCGGGAGGCCACCAAATCGTATATCAACGGCTGACCGCTTTCGTTGTAATAGGTCAGGGTGCCCATGACTTCGCCCTGGGTGATGGGGGCTTGCAGCTCCCGGGTAAATTCGGTTACGGTATAGCTGGAAAAATTCTGCACCCAGTATTCCATTTCTTCCCGGGAGGTCACGATCACGTCGGACACGCCGGTGGATTGCAGGCGGATTTCCAGCGACAGCCGCCCCACCTGGGGGTCGTTCAGGTCAAAGCCCCGAATATCCACCACCCGGGGATTGCGCAGATAAATTTCGGCGATGCTGGTGCTCAAAAACTGGGAAAAGCCGTAATTCATCAGCTTGATGGCGTCCTCGTAGCGGCTGGTGTCCGAAGTGGAGCCCAGCACCACGGCGATCAGGCTCACCCCGTCCCGGGTGGCGGAGGCCACCAGACAGTTGCCCGCCGCCGAGGTGGTGCCGGTCTTGATGCCGGTAGAATCGGGATAATAGCGGTTCTTTTTGTTCTCGTCCTTGGATTCGGCCACGAAATTGTTGCCGTTGATGATGGAGCGGGCGCGATAAATGTTGTCCTTGGGCAGGGTATAGCTGGGCGTGCTCACGATCGTGCGGAAGTCCTCGTTCTGCATGGCGATGCGGGACAGGGTGGCCAGATCCCGGGCGGTGGTGTAATGGTTTTCGTCGTGCAGGCCGTTGGCGTTCACAAAATGGGTATTATAACAGCCGAAGGACATGGCGGCCTGGTTCATCATCCCGGCGAAGGATTCCACCGAGCCGCCCAGGCCCTCGGCGATGGCGGTGGCGGCGTCGTTGCCCGATACCAGGATAGCGGCGTAGCACAGGTCAATGAGCCTTACGTTTTCGCCCGCCGCAAACTTGGCGGAGGATTCGTCCGGGGCCAGGTTCACCGCGTTTTCGCTCAGGGGCAGCTTGGTTTCCAGGCCGTATTCCAGAGATTCGCCCATGGTCAGGGCCAGCCACACGGTTAGGATTTTGGTGGTGGAGGCGGGGTACATGCGCTGATCCGGGTTCTTTTCAAAGATCACCCGGCCCGTGTCCGCTTCGATCAGGATCACCGAGGACGCGGTCAGGTGCCCTTCGGACAAAAGCTCGGGGTAATTCTCATCGTATTCGTCCGCCAGGGCAGCAGGAAACAAGGCGCACAGCATCAGCACTGCCGCCGCAACCAGCACCATCAGCCGGATTGCCCATCCCCGCTTCATGTGTCCCTCCCGCGTTCGTAAATCTTTCGCAACACAACGGTCATTATATCATAATACTTGCGCTTTGTACAGCCTGGGGGTTATTATTGACAAACGCGGAGAAGCGGCATTATAATACAATTGAAGATAATCTGAAAAACAGATCGGTACGTTTCATACGGGATCTTTGCGCCTTGAACCGGATTCGTAAAGATATGGACGATGAGGAGGAACGTCGTTATGAGCAAAATCGTTACCATCAGCCGCGAATTTGGCAGCGGCGGCAGGACCATCGGCCGCATGGCGGCGGAAAAATTGGGCGTTCCCTGCTACGATCAGGAGCTGATCGACAAAATCGCCGAGGAAAGCGGCCTGATCCGGGCCTATGTGGAGGAAAACTCCGAAAACGTGGCGGGGGGCTGGCTGTCCTTCACCGCCGGGCGGGATTTCTACGGCCATTCCCTCCGGGACGATCTGACCCGCGCCCAAACCAAGGTGATCCGGGAAATCGCGGAGAAAGGCCCCTGCGTGCTCATCGGCCGCTGCGCCGATTATATCCTGGACGACCGGGAAGACTTGCTTAAGGTGTTCATTCACGCATCCATGGAAAAGCGGGCGGAGCGCATCGTGCACCAGTACGGCGAACGTGCCGAAGATCCTTTCCAGCGCTTGAAGGACAAGGACAAAAAACGCAAGGCCTACTATCAGCT
>JAILBG010000114.1:0-2488 GCA_024681215.1 Clostridiales bacterium | reverse complement strand
GGTTTTCAGGCCGTCGAGGTAGAACGGGAGTTCCTGAGAATCCCATTCCGCGATGATGGAGCCTTCTGAACCATACAGCTCGAAGTGTGCGCCGAACAGCGGCTCTTCGGTGTCCGCGTCCACCTTGGAAATGCCGATGACGCCGTTGGACGCTTCTGCCTTGCGCACCTTCCAGACGCGGGTGATGTGGTCGGATTCGCAAAGCTTTTCGCCGGTGGCCGGATCATAGCCGGTATACCAGAAGGTGATGGTGCTGGTGCCCAGCAGCGCTGCCGTGGCGGTGCCGGGGTCAAGATGCTCGCCCACCGTTTCGCCGCCAAAGCCGGTGCCGTAATACTTACCGGGCGCCAGGCTGAAGAAATGCTCCGGCCCGGCGGTGAAGGCGTAGCCGTCGCCAAATTCCATGTGCCAGCCCACGGTCAAATCCACGTTGCCGGTGTTTTCGATCACGTGCCAGGCATGCACGGTCTCGTGGGGCTGGAATTCATCCCGGTCGTATTGATTGGTGTATTGGTCGCCGTCAAACTGCCAGGTGAGGGTCAGTTCCGGCTTGGGCGGGGGCTTGAGCAGGTTCATGGTGCAGTCCTTCTCAGCCTCGCAGAGCACGTTGTCCGTGCCGGGCTCATAGCCGCGCACTTTGACGGAGTAGGTCATGGTGCCGATCAGGGTTTCCGTTTCCTTACCGGCGGCCTTGATCAGATCCACATGGTAGGCGTCGAAGGTCATCCCCGCGCTGATGAACCAGTAGGCGTCGCCGACATAGGCCGTCTTTTCGCCGGGCTGCAGCACCTTTTTCAGGCCGTTGATATTCCTTCCCAACGTCGTATCGCCGGGATCGTAGGAGAAATCGTAGTCATAGATTTCCAGCGGCACTTCGCCCGTGTTTTCCACCTCGCCGTAGAACCACCCGGCTTCGCCCTCGTAGAAATCGGTTTTGGGCGTGTCGATATCGAAGTAGTCCCGGGCGTCCAGGGTGACGGTCAGCTCGGCTTTCTTTTCCTTGATGATCTTATAGGTGCGGCTGACGGTGTTGGAGGTGCAAAGCTCCCTGCCGGCAGCCACTGCATTTGCATCGAAATCGAAGGAGAAGCCCTCCGGGTCATAGCCCGCGTAGGAGACGGAAATCGTAGCCGTTCCAAGCAATTCCCCGGTTTCGGTGCCGGGATCGATGGTATCGCCGATATGGGTGAAGCCTAAATCTTCCGTCATTTCCTCCCCAGGCTGCAAATCGCCCCTATAGTAGTCGAACGTCATGGCTTTGGAGACGAAACGAGAGACCACCGCCAGCGGAACATCGCCGGTGTTCTTGATGGAACGAACGCCGACCACGGTATCGTTATACTGAAAGGTGTCCGTCCCGTCGGGATATGGATTTTCATCATAATCCCAGTCATACAGCCACGCAGCCGTCAGGCCGGGGTGCTCCGGCAGCGGCTCGATCTCCCGCTGCTCCACGTGGTTGGGCGTGTGTTTGCAAACGCGCTGCTCCAGCCCCGGCACGCCGGGGGCCGCGGGGGTTACGACCTCCCATTCGCCCCAGTCGTGGTCGCCGTAATCGGAATAAACGTATTCCTCCTTGCCGCAGACGGAGCACTTGCGCACGTTCATGCCCTTTTCAAGGCAGGTGCCGGGGTATTCCACCTTCCAGGGGCCCCATTGATGATCGCTGTAATCGGTATAAACGTATTCTTCCTTCCCGCAGCGATTGCACTTGCGCACGTTCATGCCCTTTTCAGCGCAGGTGCCGGGGTATTCCACCTTCCAGGGGCCCCAATCGTGGCCCAGGGCGGGCAGCGTCTGGCGCTGGGAGGTGGTGGTGCCGACGGCCGACGCGCCGTCGTACATGCCGCACCGGGTGCACTGGCGGGTGTAATCCCGGTAGCCGTTCTCGGTGCAGGTGGGCTCCACCTGGCGGATGGTCCGCTCCCGCCATGAATGGCCCAGGGCCGGAATGCTGCGAACCTCCTCCTGCTGGCAGCGATGGCAGAAGCGGATCTGCATCCCGCCCGATTCGCAGGAAGCCTCGTACATGACGCTCCAGTCGTTCCTGAAATCATGGCCCAGAGCGGGCAGGGTTTCCTCGTATTCATCGCCGCAGTAGATGCAGAACCACCACACGGTGCCGCTTTCGATGCACCTTGGCTCGTCCACCTCGGCAAAGTAGTAGTGATGCCCGTTATTGCGCGCCTTGGCGTCCTCGCTGGGACAGTTGCCGGTGATTTTCACATCGTTGTTATTCACGGCCAGCGCGCCGGGCATCGCCGCCAGCAGCATCACTGCCGACAGCAGCAGTGCCATCCATCGTTTCATACGCATGCTCTTCCCTCCTTTTCAATTGTATGCCGCATTGCTGCAGACTGGTTTTTATTGTGCTTTCTTCCGCTTTTCCCGTCGCGGCTGAAAAAGGAAAAGCTTTCCTGCCGTCATTATAGCACGAAAGCTAAAAACTGTCTATAATTATTGTTCAGGCCGGTACATCCGGCAAGCG
>JAILBG010000078.1:0-10408 GCA_024681215.1 Clostridiales bacterium | reverse complement strand
CAGCCGGAGTTCATCTTCACCAAGTGGGGAGTGGGCTACTATTTCACCGATAAGGATTAAAAACCCCTTCGCCAGCATCCGCTGGCAGATATTGCTCGCCTTTCTTTTAATCGTCGGGCTGTCTTTTTATGTCATGGCAGGATCGCTCAGCAGCATGGTGGGCGATTCTTTATTTGAGCAGCGCATCCGTGCGGATCGGGCCAGCCTGGAGACCCTGGCCTCCCGCATTTCTCCCCTGATGGCCCGGAACGAGACGGCGGCGCTGCGCAGCCAGATGATCGCCGCCGGGGGCGAATTGGAGGGCCGGGTGCTGCTGCTGGACAGGAACGGCAAGGTGCAGCTGGACAGCTACGGCGAAATGCAGGGGGAGCGGCTGCAGTATCCGGAAATCGCCAACATCCTGGTGAAGGGCCAGAACGTGGATTACGGCGTGCACGAGATGGATTCCGGCCGGGCGCTGGATACGTCCCACCTGCTTTTCACCCGGCGCACCAACGCTTCCTGGGTGGGGTACTGCACCGCCGGGGTGGTGCACGCCTCGGACATCATCGGGGTGCTGCTGCTGGTATCTCCCGTGCAGGAAATGATGCAGAACGTGTATCAGCTGCAGGATCAGATGGCGGTGATCCTGGTGGCGGTGGCGGCGGCGGCGCTCATCTGCTCCTGGATCTTTTCCCGGGTGATCACCCGGCCCATCGCCGGGCTGACCCGGGGCATCCGGCAGATGTCGAAGGGGGATTTTTCCTCCCGGGTGAAGGTGCGGGGCAGCGGCGAAATGCGCCAGCTGGCCCTGGCGTTCAATTCCATGAGCGAGAAGCTGGAGACGCTGGATCAAAGCCGCAACCAGTTCGTATCCAACGCCAGCCACGAGCTGAAGACCCCCCTGGCCACCATGAAAATCATGATCGAATCCCTGATCTATCAGCCGGACATGGATAAAAACCTGCGCACCGAGTTCATGACCGATATCAACAGCGAGATCGACCGCTTAAGCGCCATCGTCAGCGATCTGCTCACCCTGGTGCAGATGGATTCCCAGAACGTGAAGCTGACCCGGGAAAATCTGTCCATCGCGCAGCTGGTCAAGGAAAACGCCCACCGGCTGCAGCCCATCGCGGACCAGAAGGGGCAGAAGATCCTCCTTTCCCTTACCGATCCCTGCGATATGTACGCTGACAAGAACAAGCTGAACCAGGTGATCTACAACCTGATGGAAAACGCGGTGAAATACACCCAGGCCGGCGGCCAGGTGAAGGTGACGCTGCAGCGCCAGGGCCGGGACGCCCGCTTGACGGTGGCCGACAACGGCCCCGGCATCCCCAAGGAAAGCCTGCCCCATATCTTCGACCGCTTTTACCGGGTGGACAAGGCCCGCAGCCGGGAAAAGGGCGGCACGGGCCTGGGCCTTTCCATCGTGCATCAGCTGGTGCTGCTCCACGGCGGCTCCATCCGCGTGGAGAGCGAGGAGGGCAGCGGCGCCTCCTTCATCGTGGAGCTGCCGCTGCATCAGGGCTCGTAAACGGAGGACGGCATGACGGATTACGCATTGCTCCGGGCGCAGATGCTGGCGCTTGCGGAAACAGACCGGCACTGGACGCCGCTTTTGAGCAACGCTTCGGCGCTGCTGTATGACGCGATGGAAAACGTGAACTGGGCGGGTTTTTATCTGGTGCGGGGGGATCGCCTGGTGCTGGGCCCCTTCCAGGGCAAGCCCGCCTGCGTGCATATCGGAAAGGGCCGGGGCGTGTGCGGCGCGGCCTGGGCGGAGGAGAAGACCCTCCGGGTGCCGGACGTGCACGCTTTCCCGGGGCACATCGCCTGCGACTGCGCTTCCCGGTCGGAAATCGTGATCCCGCTGCGCACGGCCGGGCGGATCGCGGGGGTATTGGATATCGACAGTCCCGTCGAAGACCGCTTCAGTCAGGCCGATCAGGCCGGGCTGGAGGATTTCGTCCGGGCGCTGGAGGAGGCGATCCTGTGGGTGTGAAAAAAACGGTGTATCTGGCCGGGGGCTGCTTCTGGGGCTGCCAGAAGTATTTCGATCTGATCCCCGGCGTAACGGAAACCCAGGTGGGCTACGCCAACGGGCCCACGGAAAACCCCTCGTATGAGGACGTGAAGCACGATTCCGGCCACGCGGAAACGGTGCGGGTGGTTTACGATGCGGAAAAGCTGCCGCTGGAAACGCTGCTGGAAAAATATTTCGCCGTCATCGACCCCACGTCCGTGAACCGCCAGGGCGGGGACGCGGGCATCCAGTACCGCACCGGGATCTATTATACCGATCCCGCCGACGAAAGCGTGATCCGCGCCGCGCTCCGGGCATTGGCGAAGGGATACGCCGCGCCCATCGCGGTGGAATGCCTGCCGCTTCAGAATTTTTACCCCGCGGAGGAATACCACCAGAAATACCTGGAAAAGCACCCCGGCGGGTACTGCCACATTCATTTTGACTGAGGGAAAACAGATGAAGAAAAATGCGGTCGCAGTGTTCTGCGGTTCGGGCCGGGACTGCCCGGAGATCTATCGGCTTATGGCCCGGGAGGCCGGGCGCCTGATCGCCCTGCAGGGGCGCACGCTGGTGTACGGCGGCGGGGACTGGGGGCTGATGGGCCTTGTCGCCCGGGGCGCCAAGGAGGCCGGGGGCCGGGTGGCGGCGGTGATGGTGCGCCAGTTCGACGGGCTGCACGGCACGGTGGAGGTGGACGAGTATACCGTGAAGGACACCATGGCCGAGCGCAAGCAGGCCCTGATGGCCCGGGCGGACGCCTGCATCGCCCTGCCCGGGGGCATGGGCACCCTGGACGAGTTTTCGGAATTGTTCACCCTGAACCAGATCGGCGCGGAGAACAAGCCTCTGGGACTGTTGAATTTTCACGGGTATTACGACGGGCTGCTTCTGCAGCTGCACCGCATGGTGCAGGACCGGTTCATGACGGAGGAGGATCTTGCCCGCCTCCGGGTGGCGGAGGACATGGAAACGCTGCTGGATCAGCTGGACGCGGTGTGACGCGCGAAAAAACGCCGGACGCGGAGCGGCAGGCCCTGCGTCCGGCATTTTTTTACGGAAAGAAAATATTGGTCAGTTCCTTCGCCGGCTTATCCGCCGCGCTCTCCGGGGATGCCTCCGGCGTGCTCGCGGCTTCCGGCGCGGGGGTTTCTTCGGGCATCAGCAGGGCGGTGACCGCCTGCAGCCGCTCCTCCGCGGCCATCCGGTCCTCCTGCAGGGCGCTTTTTTCCGCTTCCCAGTCGGCCAGCGCCTGGCGGGAGGCCGCTTCCTGGCTGTCCAGCCGCGCCCGGGCGGCGGCGAGGGCCTCGTTCAGCCCGTCGATCTCCCCGGCCAGGGCGGCGCGCTCCTTCTGCCAATCCGCCTGGGCCTGCCCGCTTTCTTCCTGGGCGGCGGCAAGCTCCTTTTTCGCCTGTTCGTACAGGGCCTGGGCCGTGTCCCGCTTGCGCTGCAGGATGTTCTTCTCGGCCTGCAGCGCATTCACCCGGCCCGCCAGGTCGATCATCAGGAAGGCGCCGGCCGCCAGGGCCAGCACCAGACACACGCTGAAAAACTTTTTCATCCCGTTCTCCTCCTTGCTGCTTCTCGTGAATAAGCTGGCCCGATCCGCGCGAAAATATGCCCGCGGCATCGCGGAAAAGGAGGAAGAACAAAATGGAAAGAAAGCCAAAAAGTGGCAGCGCCGGGGCGTGTTCGCCCTGGTGAGCCAGCGGGACAGAAGCGACGTGCTGGGCAGCTACACCGGCGTGCCCGCGGACGAGGAGGACGACCGGCCCGTGCAGGACGCGGACGACCTGTAGGGGCGCGTTTTCCGTCAAACAAAAACGGCACTGCGATTCGCAATGCCGTTTTGCTTTTCCTATGCGGTCAGGCTGCGGGGGCTTCCTGGCCGGCGTCTTCCGTGGGGGTTTCCGCAGGCGCGCCTTCGGTGAGGTTCTCCACCGCTTCGTCCACTTTTTCTTCCAGCTGGTTGAGCACCACTTCGCCCACGCCGTCTTCCACGGCCAGGCCTTCCTTGTCGTCCAGGCCGTCCCGCTTGGCGCAGAAGTAGCACAGCTTCACCCGGTTGGCCTCGATGGCCTGCTCCACCGTGCCGGCCACCAGCTCGTCCGTCTGGTTCAGGGTCTGGCAGTCCTCATGGGTGTGATAGGCCTTGCCGGAGCGGGTGTTGGTCCAGTACACGGTGGTGGAGATGGCTTCCACCGCGGCTTCCTTCTGTTCCTTGGAAACGGGGTTCCAGTCGATGCCGGTGGCGCCGCCCACCAGCAGCGCGCCGACGGCCACGATGATGCCCACCTTCTTCAGCTTGGGGTCCGCGTCCTTGTTGGTGGCCAGGATGATGATAAAGGGCACGAAGGCCAGCACGGCCACCACCAGGCCCAGGTTATTCCACAGCCAAAACAGGGCCTTGTTCTTTTCGGACATGGGGTTGATGTGGTTGGCCTTTTTCCACAGCTGGCTGCCGATCACCAGGCAGACAAGGTCCAGCGCCAGCAGCACCACCACCGGCAGCCACAGGGGCATTTTGTCCAGGAACTTGGGGGCGAATTTTTCCACCGCCACCAGGATGGCCAGGATCTCGAACCCGATGGCCAGCAGCCACAGGATGATCGCGCCGGCGCGGAGACCCGCGGTACTCTTGTGGGTCTGGTTCAGCAGGGCCTGGGCCACTTCCTTCTGGGCCTGCTCTTTGGTGACCTGCTTGCCGGTGGCCGCGGAAACGATTTTATGCTCCTTTTTCTGCGGGGTTTTATTTTCGGACATGCGCTTCACTCCATTCTTTCAGATTTAACTTCCTCTCTATTATACATACAATTTGAAATATTTCAACAAATTGTGGAAAACTTTTCTTGACGCAACACCATGTTGTGTGCATAATGATACTGAATGAAAAAACGGGCGGCCCCGCCGCCGTTCAAAAGGAGAGGAATGCTTATGGATCTTTCATTGCTGCTTTCTTCCCTGCTGGGGGACGATACGCTGCAGCAGGTGTGCCGCGGCAGCGGCGCCAGCGAAAGCGAGGTGCGGGGCGTGCTGTCCTCCGTGCTGCCCGCGCTGCTGGGCGGGGAAAGCCCCGAGGACGCGGCGCAGACCGCCAGCAAAAAAACGGGCCTGGACCTGGAAAAGATCCTGGCCATCGTGGCGGTGGCGCTGCCGCTGCTGAAAAAGCTGCTGGGGAACGGCGGCTCCTCCGGCGGCGGGCTGGGCGGCCTGCTCACCGGGCTGCTGGGCGGCGACAGCGGCGCGTCCGCTTCCGCGGCGCCTTCCGGCGGCGGGATCGGCAGCCTGCTGATGGGCCTGCTGGGGGACGACGGGCAGACGGCGGCGTCCGGCGCGTCCGCAAAGCCCACCGTGATCCAGAACCCCAACAAGAAGAAAAAGACCTCCACCGCCGTCAAGAAGCCCGCCGCGAAAAAGACCACCACGACGGCGGCAAAGAAAACCACCACCGCCGCGAAAAAGACCACCACGACGGCGGCGAAAAAGACGGCTACCACCGCGGCAAAGAAGCCCGCGACGACGGCGGCGAAGAAGACGACCACCACCGCGGCAAAGAAGCCCGCGACGACAACGGCGAAGAAGACGACCACCACCGCCGCGAAGAAGCCTGCGACGACAACGGCGAAGAAGACAACCGCCACCGCCGCGAAGAAGCCCGCAGCGACAACGACTAAGAAAACCACCACCGCAGCGAAGAAACCTGCGACGACAACGGCGAAGAAAACCACCGCCACTACGGCAAAGAAGCCCGCGGCCCGGAAAACCACCGCGAAGAAATAATTTTCGGACAGCAAAAAAGGCAGGCGATGCGATCGTCTGCCTTTTTGATTTCGTTCATGTTCAGTCGTTCAGGCCGGGCGCTTTTTTCAGCGCCTTGTGCAGCAGCAAGCCCAGCCAGCCGCAGGCCAGCACCTCGCCGATGCCCACCGTGATCATGATCGGCACATAGCCGGAGGCGGCCAGGGTGGTTTTCTTGAAGGGGATGGTAATGCTCACGTCCGGTATCATGTAAACGTAAATGAGCACGAAGGGAACGATCAGCATGTTGCTGATCACCGGCGGCAGCCAGGCGATCTCCACGCGCTTGCGCAGCAGCCGGGTGCCGATGGCGCCCAGCAGGGTGGCCAGCGTGCCCAGCACCACGTCCCCCGGCATGCAGCCCACGGTGATGTTCGCCAGCAGGCAGCCCAGCGTCAGCCCGGGCACCGCCGCGAAGGTGAACACGGGCAGGATGGTCAGCGCTTCGGAGAGGCGCAGCTGGATGGCCTGGCTGTCCAGATCCAGCAGCTTGGATACCCAGGTGAGCACCACGTACAGCGCGGCGATGGCGCCGCCCATGGTCAAGGTTTTGACGTTGAAAGACTTATTCAAGCCAAATCCCTCCTATAAAATTATTCCGGGCGGGTGGCGCGCCGGAGCGCGCATCGTCCGAGAGCCGAGAACAGTCGGCCGGGCGTATGATACCATATTTTCCCGCGCATGGCAAGGATGAAATGCGCGCACGCTATCCTTCGGATCCCAGCGTTGAAAAGGAGGGTTTTCCCCATGGCCGAGCCCAAAAAACAGTGCATCCATTGCAGCGTGGAAAGCTGCCGCCATCTGCAGCAGGAAAAGGGGCTGTGCTCCCTGGAGAGCATCCAGGTATCCCCCACCCCCATGGCCTATTCCGGCGACCCCGCGGATGAGAGCATGTGCTCCAGCTACGAGTGCCGATGAAAAAGAAGAAAAAGAAAAGAACGCTCCCGTCCGGGATCGGACAGGCGGCGTCCATGACCGAGTGCACCGGCCTCCTCCCCGCCCAGGTGGAGGGGGACGGAGAGGCCGGGGCGCTTTCGGATCTGATGCAGCTCCCGGTAAAACCGCCGGAGGAAAGCCGGTAAGGGCCGATTTTCGCCGGGACGGGCTTTTCGCCGCGGAAATGAAAAGCGGCGCTTCCCCGCGTTGGGGCAGGCGCCGTTTTTTGCGTCAGTTCTTTTTCCACACCGTGGGAGAAAACAGGATCAGGATGGGATAGATCTCCAGCCTGCCCCCCAGCATCAGCAGGGACATGATCAGCTTGGAAAAGGGGGAAAAGAAGGCGAAATTGCCTTTGGGGCCCACCTGGCCCAGGCCCGGGCCCACGTTGGAAAGGCAGGTGAGGGAGGCGGAAAAGGCGGTGGTGGGGTCCGCAGCGTCGACGGAGAGGATGATCCCCCCGATGAGGAACACGCCCAGATAAATGAACAGGTACACCCCCAGCTGGCCCAGGGTGGTTTCCGGCACGGGCTTGCCCTCGAAGCGCACCACGGCCACCTTCCGGGGCAGCAGGGTATGCTCCAGATCCCGGTAGGCGGATTTGAGCAGCAGCTGCACCCGGCTGATCTTGAACCCGCCGGCGGTGGAGCCCGCGCAGGCGCCCGTGCACATCACCAGCAGCAGCAGCGCCCGGGCGAACATGGGCCAGGCGTTGAAATCCGCGGTGGTGAAGCCGGTGGTGGAGATGACGGAATTGGTCTGGAAAAAGCCGTGGCGCAGGGCGGAGAAGAAATCGGGGTATTCGGGCAGGATGGTCAGCGTGATCCCCAGGGTGGCGGCGAAGGCCAGGCCTAGATAGCCCCACATTTCCTCGCTGTGCAGTATGGGCTTCCCCTCCCGGCGCACGGCGTGGAAATACACCGCGAAATTGACGCCGAACAGCAGCATGAACCCACCGATGATCCATTCGATCAGGGGATTGCCAAAGGCCGCCACGCTGGCGTTGTAATTGGAAAAGCCGCCGGTGCCCGCGGTGCCGAAGGTGTGGATCAGGGCGTCGTAGAGGTTCATGCCCGCCAGGCGCAGGCACACGCATTCGGCCAGGGAAAGGGCGAAATACAGGGCGTAGAGCACCTTGGCGGTATCGCCCATTTTGGGCTTGAGCTTGCTGAAGGTGGGGCCGGGGCTTTCCGCCCGGGCCAGCAGGCTGGTGCGGCCGGACAGCCGGGGCAGCACCGCCAGGGTGAACACCAGCACGCCCATGCCGCCGATCCAGTGGGTGAAGGAACGCCAGAACAATATGCCCTTGGGCAGGCCCTCGATGGCGGTGAGGATGGTGGCCCCGGTGGTGGTGAAGCCGCTGACGGATTCAAAAAACGCGTCGTGCAGATGGGGGATCGCCCCGGAGAGCACGAAGGGGATGCCCCCGAAAAAGGACAGGATCAGCCAGCTCAGGCCCGCCACGGCCATGCCGTCCCGGGCGGTGAGATCCTCCCGCTTGGGGGAGAGCAGATAGCCCGGCAGGGCGCCGCAGCCCAGGCACAGCAGGATCGTCGCGGCGATGGCGACGGCGTCGCCCTCCCGGTGGATCAGCGCCACGGCCAGGGAGGGGGTCATCAGCGCCCCTTCCATCATCAGCAGCCTGCCCAGCAGCCGGAATACCAATGCGTAGTTCAAAATCAAAATCCCCTTGTCTGTCAGATGGACGCCCGGGCGTCGTTGCCCGGGCGCGCATTTTTATTTTCTTACGATCTGGCCCAGATCGCTGATGCCGGGGCGGCGGGAAATGGCCACCACATGGTCCCCGGCCTCGATGGTGTCGTTGCCGAAGGGCACCTGCACCTGCCCCTCCCGCACGATCACGGCGATCAGGGCGTCGCCGCTGACGTTCAGGTTTTTGAGGGGCACGTGGATATAGGGCGCGTTGGCCTGGGCGATGAATTCCAGGGCTTCCGCCCGGCCGTCCATCAGGCGGTACATGCGCTCCACGGTGGCCGTGGCGCGGCTGGCCCGGGTGCGCACGGTGCGCAATATGGTGTTGCAGGCCACGGTCTTGGGGCTGATGATGCTGTCCAGGCCCATGTTGTGCATGATGGCGGAATAATTGTCCCGGTTGGATTTGACGATGACCTTCTTGACCCCCCGCTGCACCGCGTAGAACCCGGCCATCAGGTTTTCCTCATCCCGGCCGGACAGGGGCACGAAGGCGTGCACGTCGGAAAGGCCTTCGCTTTCCAGCAGATCCTGGTCCGTGCCGTCGCCCTGGATGATGGTGGCTCCGGGCAGGGATTCGGACAGGCGGCGGGCCTTTTCGGGGTTCAGCTCGATGAGGCTCACCTTGATCTTCATGCCCAGCAGCATATTGGCCAGATAATACCCGATGCGGCCGCCGCCCATGATCATGACCGAATTGATGGCGGAGGAGCCCTTGTTCAGGGCCTCGAAAAACTGGGTGATGGTTTTCACGTCGGACACCACGTGCACCCGGTCCCCCGCCTGGATGACGAAATCGCCCTTGGGGATGATCAGGTCGTCCCCGCGCTCCACCGCGCAGAAGAGCACCTGGGGCAGATGCTTGTTTTTGCGGTACATATCGCGCAGGGGCACGCCCACCACGCCGTCGCCCTCCGCGGCCCGGAAGTCCGCCATTTCCACCTGGCCCCGGGCGAAGGTCTCCACCATGCCGGCGAAGGGAAAGCGCAGCATGCGGCTGATTTCCCGGGCGGTGGCGCGCTCGGGGTTGATCACGTAGTCGATGGAAAGCTCCTTCTGCAGGAAGGGCAGGGTGGACAGGTATTCCGGATCCCGGATCCGGGCGATGGTGTACTGGGCCCCCAGGCGCTTGGCCGTCAGGCAGGAAAGCATATTGATCTCGTCGCCCATGGTGGCGGCGATGACGATATCGGCGTGCTGCACGTCCGCTTCCCGCAGCGTATCCACGCTGACGCCGCTGCCGTGAATGAACATGGCGTCCAGGGCGTCCTGGCTGCGCTGGATCACGGTGTCGCTGCGGTCGATGACGGTGACGTCATGGCCTTCGGCGATCAGGCTCTGGGCCAGGGAGGTGCCCATCTTGCCGCTGCCAATCACTAAAATCCGCATGAAAGCCTCCAAAAAGCGAAGTCACCTATCATTATAGCAGGGATTTGGAGATTTGGGAAGGGGGCGGGAGGAGTTTGCAGGGCCATCGCTTTTTGCGGTTTCGTTCAAGGAATCATGGCCGAAGCAAAAAGAAATGTTCAGGAATTGCAGGATATGATGAACAAGGATTGCTTCGTTTATCTTTTCTTCGCCTTTTTCGGGAAAGGGTTCGGGGAAAATCGCTCTTCGGGCTCCAAAGAGGTTTCCCCCGGATTGATAAGCGACAGCCCGGAAGGAGCTTGCTTTCCCGTCAGAGCCCTTCCGCTTCCAGCGCCCGGATCAGCGCCCGGGCGCAATCCTCGTACACCGCGTCGTCCCCGCCGAAGGGATCGGGGATCTGCGGCGAAAGCACGCGGACCTTGCCCGCCTGGGCGGGAAACAGCGCTTTGAGCATATCGGCGTGGGCGTCGGTCATGGCGTAGACCCGTTCGGCCCGGGCCATCAGGGCGGGCGTTACTGTCCGGGCGGCGTGGCCTGTCAGGTCCGCCCCGCGGCGGGCGGCGGCGCGGATCGCCTGTCGGGTGG
>JAILBG010000118.1:0-52875 GCA_024681215.1 Clostridiales bacterium | reverse complement strand
CCCCTACGGCTTCCCCGTGGACGGCTGGGTGCCCTACCTGAGCATTGATTTCGTCATCAAGGATCTGGACGGCAAGGAAGTGTACTCCGGCTCCATGATGCCCATGGCCGCTTCCGACGGCCCCCACTACGGCAACAACATTCCCCTCCCCGAGGGCGAATACACCATCACCCTCTACATCAAGAGCCCCGCTGAAAACGGCTATCTGCTCCACGTGGACGCCGAAACCGGCGTGGAAGCCAAGGACGGCTTCTGGACCGAACCCCTGACCGCCACCTGGACCGGCTGGAAGTTCGTCAAGGAATGGTAAGAACGGAAAAACGGGGATTTCTTGGGAAACCGCTCTAAAAAGCCAAAGAACGGTTTCCCCGGGCCCCTTCCGAGAAAGCGCAATGGGTATGACCTTCAGCGATTGCTGGCATGTCTTCCGCGGGGGAGGACATGCCAGCATTGCGCGCGTTTATCCACTTTGATCATACGGGGGTTTTACCGTGTTCAAGTATCTCTGGATGGTGACGCAGGATCTGTTCCTGACCGTCGCCCTGACCACTCTGATGCACGTTTTTCTTTGCCAGCTGACCGGCCGGAAAGGGCGGCTGATCCACGGGATCGCGCTGGGCGCGGGCGTTCTTGCTTCCATCGCCCTGGCCGCCGTGAAATTCAACACCAAGCTGATCATTTCCAGCCACTGGAATCATTATATTTACGCCGTGATCCTGGCGCTTACATTCCTGATCCTTGTGCTGACGGTTCTATTCGGCCGGAAGGAAACAGCCGGATTCAATGCGGGAAGCGTGGTCCTCTGCGCCGCGGGCTCTCTCCTGTCTGCCGCGCTGATTTTCTATTCCCTGCCGGGCGTGCTGCTGTATCCCTTCAGCTTCAACACCATGGGCCAGGGATATTTGTCTTCATATTACTTGGTGCGCATGGCCGGATGGCTGGGCGCGCTGGTGCTGCTGCTCGTCTTTTCACGCCTGCTTTCCCGCTGCGCGCTGTATATAAAGCCCTACGGCCTGATCCCCGCGGCGCTGAACGCCGGCCTCCTTTCCTTTGCCGTGTATTGCTTCGGCCGTTTCTTCGTACCCTGGGTGAACCGGGCGAAATGGCTGAAATGGCCCGTAAAATACACCGACGCGGCGTACGGCTGGATCGGCGAATGGATGATGTTCACCGCCAACCACGCCATGCTGTTTACCTGGATCACGGCGGGCATTTCCGCCCTGCTGGCCGTTTTTCTGTTCCACCGGGGCACGGCGATCAAAGAACCATACGACAATCCGGCCCAGCTGCGCAAGCTGAAAGCCCGGAACCGGCACTGGCGGCGGGTGGCGGCGGGCGTGATGATCTGCGTCATCCTGTGCGCCGTGATCATGACCGCAGTGAAAGCCAGCGATACGAAGCAGGTGGAGCTGTCCGCGCCGGAGGCCTATACCGTGGATCAGGAAGCGGGCGTCGTTCTGGTGCCCATGGAGAACGTCAGCGACGGGCATCTGCACCGCTTCGAGTATAAAACCGAAAAGAACATCTCCGTCCGCTGGATCGTGGTGAAGAAGCCGAATTCCGCCGCTTTCGGCGTGGGGCTGGACGCCTGCGAGGTCTGCGGCAACGCTGGATACTTCGAGCGCAACGGGCAGATCATCTGTAAGCGCTGCGACGTGGTGATGAACATCAACACCATCGGCTTCAAGGGCGGCTGCAACCCCATCCCCATGCCGTATGAAGTGAAGGACGGAAACCTGGTATTCAGGCTGAGCGATATCATCGCGGGCGAAAAAGAATTTCGTTAAACAGGGAGAATCAACCCGGATTCGCCAAAGAATCAATTTCCCCATACGGCTTTCTTGGAATGGGCCTGGGGAACCCATTCTTTGGCCTCCAATGAACGGTTTCCCCCGGAAAGGACATAAACCATGCTACTCCGTATGATCCGCGGCGTGCTCTTCCATCAGAAGGGCAAAATGCTCCTGATCGCGCTGACCATCGCCCTGGGCGCGTCCCTGGCCACGGGGATGCTGAACGTGGTGCTGGGCGTGGAAGAAAAGGTGAACAAGGAGCTGAAAAACTACGGGGCCAACATCACCGTCAAGCCCAAGGATTCCTCCCTGCTTTCCGACATCTACGACGTGGGCGAAGGCGATTCCCTGAACGCCGCTTACCTGCGGGAAGACGAGCTGGGCAGGCTCAAAACCATCTTCTGGGCCTTCAACATCGTGGACTTTACGCCCTTCCTGGACGCGCAGGCAACACTGCCGGACGGAAGCCAGGTCAAGCTGACCGGCACCTGGTTCAACCATCATCTGGATCTGCCCACCGGCGAAAGCCTGGACGCGGGCGTGGTGGGCATGCGGTCCTGGTGGGATGTGACGGAAGGCCGCTGGCTGGATGAAAAGGACGAGAACGCCGCTTCCGAAATCATGGTGGGGGCGCTTCTGGCGCAGAAAATGGGCTGGCACGCGGGCGACACCGTGCACATCGCCGCTTCCCAGGGCGAAAAAGACGTGACCATCGCCGGCATCTACGACGCGGGCGGCGACGAGGACGAACAGATTTTCGCCATCCTGGATTCCGTGCAGGCCCTGACCGGCCGGGAAAACATGGTGGCCTCCATCGAAGTCTCCGCCCTCACCACCCCGGATAACGACCTGGCCCGCCGGGCGGCCCGCAACCCCGCCGCGTTGTCCAGCCGCGACTATGAAACCTGGTACTGCACGGCTTACGTCAGCGCCATCTGCTATCAGATCCAGGAGGTCATCACCGGCTCCGTGGCCAGCGCCGTGCGCAAGGTGGCCGAAAGCGAGGGCACGATCCTGGATAAAACCAAGCTGCTCATGATCCTGATCACCGCCCTGAGCCTGATCGGCTCGGCCCTGGGCATCTCCAACCTGGTCACCGCCTCTGTCATGGAGCGCAGCCAGGAAATCGGCCTGCTCAAGGCCATCGGCGCGCGGGACCATTCCATCACCGGCGTGGTGATGACGGAGATCCTGATCACCGCCCTGGTAGGCTTCGGGGCCGGATATTTCCTGGGCTTCGGCTTCGCGCAGCTCATCGGGCACAGCGTATTCGGATCGTCCATCGACATGAATCCCCGGGTCGCGCCCATTGTGGCGGGGCTGATTTTCCTGGTCACCGTGGCGGGCAGCCTGCCAGCCATCCGGCAGATCCTGCGGCTGCGGCCCGCGGAGGTGCTGCACGGAGGACGGTGAGGGGACGGAGCATTTCCACGGACCCCTTCCGAGAAAGCCATATAAAGCCATGTAGAGGGAGAAAGGTTTTATGACGAAAAGGCGAATGTTCCTGCGCATGATCACCGCGTCGCTGCTGCGGCGGCGCTCCCGGATGCTGATCGCGCTTCTTTCCATCGGCATCGGGGCCACCATCCTGGCGGGCCTTGTGACCATCTATGTGGACGTGCCCCGGCAGATGGGCGCGCAGTTCCGTTCCTACGGCGCGAATATGCTGCTGCTGCCCAAGGACGGGGAAACCCTGAACGGCGATCGCCTGGCGGAAGCCCTTAAGGCCATCCCCGAGGACGCGCTGGTGGGCGCCGCCCCGTACCGGTATGTGCGGCTGGATATGACCACCCGGCAGCAGTCCTTCACCGCCGCGGGCACGGATTTTGACGAGATCACCAGGACCAGCCCCTACTTCAGCGTGGAGGGCGAATACCCCGGCGAAAGCGGCCAGGTGCTGGTGGGCAAGGAAATCGCGGACACCGTGGGCGTAAAGCCCGGCTCCACCATGAAGCTGACTTACCAGCCGGCCGGCAGCGCTTCCGAGAAAACCCCGGAAGAAAGCCGCGTGCCCGGCGCTGCCCTGTCCGGCAAAGCGGAGGGCTTCGGCGGCGGGATCGTGTACGTCAGCGCCGAATTGGATGATGAAAAGAAAATCGCGTCCATTTCCGTGGACGCCTCCACCCAGACCCAGGAATACGGCGGGCGCATCCCGGAGGACGAAGGGTTCCTGCAGCAGTTCATCGGAAAGGCCCTGCCCCTGACGCTGAATGAAGACGTGGACGCGCTGACCGGCGCCACGGTCACGTCGGGCGCGGTGGTGGAAGCGCTGAACAAGGCCACGGAAGCGACGGTTTCCGCCCGCCCCAAAACGCAGTCCTTCACCGTCGCCGGCATCCTGACCACCGGCGGCGAGGAGGAGGGCTATGTGTTCCTCTCCCTGCAGGACATGGAGGCCATGACGGGCGAAGACAAATTGGACGTGGCGGAGCTTTCCGTTTCCGCGGGCGTGGATCAGCTGGAAGCCTATGCCGACGCCATCACCGAAAACAGCGGCAGCGTCCAGGCCAGGCTGGTCAAGCGCGTGGCGCGCTCCGAAGCGTCGGTGCTGGAAAAGCTGACGGCGCTGGTGTTCCTGGTCACGCTGGTGGTGCTGCTGCTCACCATGATCTGCGTCAGCACCACCATGATGGCGGTGGTTTCCGAGCGCAGGCGGGAGATCGGCCTGCGCAAAGCCCTGGGCGCGTCGGACGGCTCTATCCGGGCGGAGTTTTTGGGCGAAGGGCTGTTCCTGGGGCTGCTGGGCGGCGTGATTGGGGCCGTCCTGGGCTTCGCGTTCGCCCAGGTGGTGAGCGTCAACGTATTCGGCTCGTCCATCACCTTCCAGCCCCTGCTGCTGCCCGCCGCCATCCTCGTATCCATGGCCATCGCGGCGGTCTCCTGCCTGCTGCCCATCAAGCGCGCCGTGGCCATCGATCCCGCCATCGTTCTGAAAGGAGAATAACATCATGAGCTTATTGGAACTGAAAAACGTATCGAAGATCTACGGCGAGCTGAAGGCGCTGGACAGCGTGAGCATCCATGTGGATCAGGGCGAATGGGTGGCCATCATGGGGCCCTCCGGCAGCGGCAAAAGCACCATGATGAACATTATCGGCTGCATGGATAAGCCCACCGCGGGCGAAGTGCTGCTGGACGGCGTCGACATATCCAAGGAGAGCAGCAAGAAGCTGACCGATATCCGCCGGGACAAGATCGGATTGATCTTCCAGCAGTTCCACATGGTCAATTACCTGACCGCCGTGGAAAACGTGATGGTGTCCCAATACTATCATTCCATGCCCGATGAAGAGGAAGCCCTGGAGGCTCTGGACCGCGTGGGCCTGCGCGAGCGCGCCCGGCACCTGCCCAGCCAGCTTTCCGGCGGCGAACAGCAGCGCGTCTGCGTCGCCCGGGCGCTGATCAATCACCCCGAGCTGATCCTGGCGGACGAACCCACCGGCAATCTGGACGAGGCCAACGAAAACATCGTGCTGGATCTGTTCGCCCAGCTCCATCGGGAGGGCACCACCCTCATCGTCGTCACCCACGACCCCGAGGTGGCCGACGCCGCCCAGCGCACCATCGTGCTGGAGCACGGCAAGGTGGCGCGGGAAGTGATCAACGAAAACTTCGGGAAGTGACATCAGGGGGAACCGTTCTTTGGAGGCCAAAAAACGGGTCCCCCTGCACCCCTTCCAAGAAAGCCGTCTGAGGAGGAAATTTTGATGAAAAAACAGATGATTCCCGCAATCATCCTATTGATTCTTTCAGTTGTCATTATCCTTGGCAGCCAAACCTTCCTGTCCCCCTGCGTCCACGAGGACGGCTCCTTCGGCCCGTGCCACTGGGCGGGGCAAATGCTGCTGGGGCTGGGCTGCTCTCTGGGCGTCATGGCGGCATTCGTTCTGTGCCTGAAGCGCGCCCGCCTGGGCGTTTATCTCGGCAGCCTGCCCGTGTGCGCCCTGGGCATCCTGACCCCGGGCACGCTGATCGATCTTTGCCGGATGAGCACCATGCGGTGCCGGATGGTGATGCAGCCCGCCATGATGATCTTGTTTTCCGCGGCGCTGCTGTGCGCCCTGCTCGGCGTGATCCTCAGCGCGAAGGAAGGAAAGCGGCCATGAATCACTTTTCCCTGTCGGTCAAAAACCTGCTTCGCAAGCCCGGGCGCACGTGGACGCTGGCCCTGCTCACCGCTTTCCTGGCCCTGGCGGTATTCGGCGGGTCGGTGGTGGTGCTGTCCCTGCGCAGGGGCCTTGACAGCCTGGAAGCCCGCCTGGGGGCGGACATCATCCTGGTGCCCTCCGAAGCCCAGAGCAAGGTGAGCTTTCAGAACATGTTCCTGCAAGGCACCACCGGCGCGTTTTACATGGACGCCTCCGTTCTGGACAAAGCGCTGGAGACGGAAGGCGTGGAAAAGGCCGCGCCGCAAACCTTCCTGGCTTCCCTGAAGGCCGACTGCTGCTCCATCAAGATCCAGGTGATCGGCATCGACCCGGAAAAGGACTTCACCGTGCAGCCCTGGATCGCCCGGAGCCTGAAGCGGGAGCTTAGCGATATGGACGTGGCGGTGGGCTGCAAGGTGGAGGCGGGCATAGGCGAGATCATCCGCATCTATGAGCAGCGGTGCAAGGTGGTAGCCCGCCTGGAGGCCACCGGCACCGGGCTGGATACGGCGGTATACTGCAATATGAACACCATGAACGCGTTGCTTTCCGCCGCGGAGGAAAAGGGCGTCAGCCACAGGATCGAAAGCGGGGATTCCGTGATTTCCGCCGTGTATGTGAAGGTCCGGGACGGGTATGACATCGACGCCGTCAGCAGCCGGCTGAACGGGCGGATCCGCAAGGTCACCGCCGTGCGCACCCGCAGCATGATCACCGGCGTATCCGACAGCCTGGCGGGCGTCAGCCGCACGGTGACGGTGCTGATCGCGGCGGTCTGGGCGCTGGCGTTCATCATCCTGCTGCTGGCCTTCGTGCTGATCACCCGGGAGCGGGCCAGGGAATTTGCCGTGCTGCGGCTGGTGGGCGCGTCCCGGAGGATGCTTGCGCGGATGGTGCTGCTGGAATCGTCCCTGTGCGGGCTGCTGGGGGGACTGATCGGCGTGAGCCTCGCGGCGGCGCTGCTTTTCCCCTTCGCCCAGCTCATCGAAAGCGCCCTGAAGCTGCCCTATCTGATGCCGGACGCAGGCAAAGCGCTGCTGCTGGCGGCGGGGACGGTCCTGCTGTCCGTGGCCGTGGCCGCGCTTTCCAGCGTTCTGGCGGCGTATCGCCTGAGCCGCGTCGATCCCGGCACGGTTCTGCGGGAGGGAAACTGATATGACCGTGAAAGCTGAAAAAATCGCCAAGCGCTATTTCCGCAATACGGGCGCCGCCAATTATTTTTACGCCGTAAAGCCTGTCACCCTTGAAATCGCGGCCGGGGAGGTCGCCGTGCTCACGGGCCGCAGCGGCAGCGGCAAAACCACGCTGCTGCATATGCTTTCCGGATTGCTGACGCCCACGGAAGGCAAAGTGTATTTCGACGGCGCCGATCTGTACAGCCTGGACGACCGGGCCCTTTCCCGCCTGCGCAGCGAAAGGATCGGCGCGGTGCCCCAGGGCCGCAGCACCGTGGACACCCTGACCGTGCTGGAAAACATCCTGCTGCCGGCGAAGCTGTATGGAAGGCCCCTTCCGGCGGAAAACGCGCTGCAATGGATGGAACGGCTGGGCATCGCGCCCCTTCGGGACGCCCGCCCCGCGGAGCTTTCCGGCGGCGAGCTCCGCCGCATGGCCATCGTCCGCGCGCTGGCCCAATCTCCCGACATCCTCTTTGCCGACGAGCCCACCGGCGACCTGGACGATGAAAACACCCGCCTGGTTTTATCCGCGTTCCAGGCATACGTCCGCGAGCAGGGAAAGGCCGTCTTTATCGTCACCCACGAAAACGACGCTTTTCACTATGCCGACAGGCTGTACAGGATGGACGAAGGGCAGATCGCCCCGATTCCACCGGCCGAATAAGCCTGCTCCGGAAAGAATGATCCATCGCAAAAAGGCCGCGTCTCTTGCTGGGACGCGGCCTCTCTGTTCGCGGTCAAGGCATGCCTTGAAACAGAATACGGTCTGTTATCGTCAGAACTTCAGCATATAGGTGCTTACATACCCGATTTTGCCTTCGATTTCCACCTTGCACCACAGCTCGCCCTTTTCCAGCACCTTTACCTGGGTGCCCACGGGATACGCCTGGATGATTTTGGTTTTCATGCCGGGATACAGGCGGAAATTCACCACCTTGCCGCCGTTGATGTTCTTCATGGTGGCGGTCACGGGGGCGTCCAGGGGCTTCGTATAGGCCGGGGCTTTGCTCGCAGACAGGTACGCGCTGGCCATGTACCCTTCGTAGCAGCCCACCTTCACCTTATACCAGCCCTTGCCCTTTTCCAGCACGGTCACTTCCGTGTCGATGGGGAAGGACGTGATGATGGCGGTATTGGTGCCGGGGCCCTTGCGCAGGTTCAGGCCGATGCCGGTGTTGGTGCGCACGTACATTTTTCTGTCCGCCTCCGCGGCCTTGAGGAACTTGCTCATCATGTAGCCATCCTTGCCGGCCACCTTCACCTTGCACCATTCCTCGCCCTTTTCCACGATCTCCACCCAGGTGCCCGTCCAGTACTGGCCCAGCACCTTGGCGTTCAGGTCCGCCTTTTCCCGCAGGTTCAGTCCGCCGCCCTGCACGGTGGCGTATTCCTCTGCCTGCGCCAGCACCGGCAGCAGGCACATCGCGACCAGCGCCAGGCTGAGGATGCTGGAAAGCGTGCGTTTTTTCATGGGAATTCCTCCTTTGTTTTCTTTTTCCGGCCTTGACCGTACACCACAAAAACGCCCGGATCGCCCCCGCCGTTCCTGTTTTCCGCCGGTAAATTCTGGCAATCGCGCCCGTTTTCCCCCCGCGTTTCCAGCGCTTTCCATCCGCCCTTTCCCCCGCCCCGCGCGCCCGCGCCTTTCCCCCGCTTTCCATCTGCCAATCATTCCCAGCGCCTGTTTTCCCTTTTCATCTTCTTTTTCTTGCAAAATCCGCAAAAACTCCGTATAATGAATGCAGATGAAACCGCATACGGGAGGGGATACCATGGAAATCACCGAAAACGGGAAGAAAAAGCGCTTCACAAAACGGGAATGGAGCTGGATCATGTACGACTGGGCCAACTCCATCTACGCCACCAACATCATGGCGGCCATTTTCCCCACCATCTTCGTCAACATCGCCGGGGACGCGGGCGATATCTGGTGGGGCTACGGCACCTCCATCGCCACCTTCCTGGTGGCCATCCTGGCCCCGCTGCTGGGGGCGCTGGCGGATTATAAAGGCATGAAAAAGAAGCTGTTCACCGGCTTTATGCTCACGGGCGTGGTCTTTACCTTCCTGATCGCCCTGGTGATGAACGACTGGAAGCTGATGCTGGTGGGCTACATCATCAGCCGCATCGGCTTCTCCGGCAGCTGCCTGTTCTACGATTCCTTCCTCACCGACGTCACCACCGACGAGCGCATGGACAAGGTTTCCTCCTGGGGCTACGCCATGGGCTATATCGGCGGCAGCACCATCCCCTTCGTCATTTCCATCGCCGTGCTGCTTGTGCTGGGCTATTCCAACCCCATCGCCCAGAAATTCTCCATCATCATCGTCAGCGTCTGGTGGCTCGTCTTTTCCCTCCCCTTCATCAAAAACGTGGAGCAGGAGCACTACATCGAACGCACGGCGGAAAATTCTTTGGGAAACACCTTCCGCAATATCGCGCACACGGCGAAAGACATTTTCCGGCGCAAGGGCCTGTTCCTGTTCGTGATCGCGTACTTCTTCTATATTGACGGCGTGGGCACCATCATTTCGATTTCCACCGCCTACGGCAGCGTGCTGGGCCTGGGCAGCGTGGGCATGATCCTGGCCCTGCTGGTCACCCAGATCGTGGCCATGCCCTGCTCCATCTGGTTTGCCAATCTGGCCGCGAAAATCACTGCCCGCAAGGCCCTGATCTTCGCCATTATCATGTACACCCTCATCTGCTGCGTGGGCTTCTATATGGGCTATTCCCTGGAGCCCCATCAGCAGGCTTACGAAACGGCGCTGAAAGCCGATTTCACCGAGCCGCTGAGCGACCTTGCCGATAAGGACGCCATCGCTCTCCGGGACGCCGCCGCCGGCCTCATCACCAAGAAGGACGCCAAAGCGCAGTTCGACAAGGAAGTGGCGAAGTACGTTTCCGACGAAAACATCCCGCCGGAAGTGGATCGGGTCATGACGACCTTTGCGGAGTCCCTGGGCAATCATACCGAGATCGTATCGGAATTCCAGGGCGCCGTCAGCCGCTCCACCATCCTGTTCTGGGCCATGGCCACGCTGGTGGGCACCGTGCAGGGCGGCATCCAGGCGGTGAGCCGCAGCTATTTCGGCAAGCTGATCCCCAAGGAGCGCAGCAACGAATTCTTCGGCTTCTTCGATATCTTCGGCAAGTTCGCCTCCGTGATGGGCCCCTTCCTCTACGCCACCATCGGCGCCTGGACGGGCCGCAGCAGCTACGGCGTGCTGGCGCTGATCGTGCTGTTCCTCATCGGCCTGGTCATTATGATCAAGGGCAAAAAGCACTTCGACGAACTGGACCCCGCCGACGCCTGATCCTTCATCCCGGCCCCGCCTTCCCGCGGGGCTTTTTCTTTTCTGCTTGTGCCGGGAGCGGGATGTATGATACAATGAAAAAAAACAGCCCACGAAAGCGACGCGGAGGACGGCTATGGAATGGAATGACGTGAAAGAAATGATCCAGCAGCAGGGCATGCGGCTGCTGTTCGGGCTGCTGATCCTCATCGCGGGGGTCCTTCTGGTGCATTGGATCGCCGGGCTGCTGGAAAAAAAGCTCAGGATCAAGCGGATCGAGCCCACGCTGCTGGGATTTTTGCGCAATCTGTTCAAGCTGCTGATGTATCTGATCGTGATCCTCACCGCCGTCAGCGTCATGGGCATCCCGCTGACCTCGGTGCTCACCATCGTGGCCTCCGCGGGGGTGGCCGTTTCCCTGGCCATGCAGGGGGCGCTGAGCAACCTGGTGGGCGGATTGACGCTGCTGATCCTCAAGCCCATCCGGGTGGGCGAATACGTGAAGGTCGGGGATTACGAGGGCACCGTGCAGGCCATCAACGCCTTTTACACCGAGATGACCACCTACGATAACCGCCATATCTCCATGCCCAATTCCTCCCTCACCAACACCGCCATCGTCAATTACACCCGGGAAGGCAGCCGCCGCCTGGACGTTTCCTTCTCCGTGGGCTATCAGAGCGATCTTGCCCTGGTGAATCATACCCTGCGGGAGCTGGTGGCCCGGTGCCACGGGGTGCTGCCCGATCCGGTGCCGGAGGTGCGTCTGATCCAGCTGGGCGAAAGCTGCATGGTCTTTTCCGTCCGCGTTTGGGTCAAAACCGCCGATTACTGGAACGTGAATTTCTATCTCCTGGAGGAAGGCAAAAAGGCCCTGGACGACGCCGGCATCCAGATCCCCTTCCCCCAGATGGACGTGCACATCAAATAACCCCCGATCCGGGAAAGGAGAGATACCGTGAACCACTGCGGCACAAAACGGCTGGAAACGGAAAGGCTGATCCTGCGGCGCTTCGCGGCGGAGGACGCCGAAGCCATGTACAGGAACTGGTGCGCCGACAGCGAAGTGACAAAATTCCTCACCTGGCCGCCCCACAAAAGCGTGGAGGTCAGCCGTTCCGTCGTGCAAAAATGGGTGGATTCCTACGCCAATGACGCCTATTATCAGTGGGCCATCGTGCCCAAGGCGCTGGGCGAGCCCATCGGCAGCATCGCCGCGGTAAACCAAAACGACGATACGGAAATGGTGCACATCGGCTACTGCATCGGCCGGGCCTGGTGGCACCGGGGCTATACCTCCGAAGCCCTCCGGGCGGTGATGGATTTTTTCTTCGACACCGTGGGCGTCAACCGCGTGGAATCCGAGCACGATCCGGAAAACCCCCGTTCCGGCATGGTGATGCGAAAGTGCGGCATGAAATACGAAGGCACCCTGCGCCAGGCCGTCCGCAGCAACCGGGGCGTGTGCGACGCCTGCTGGTACGCCCTGCTTCGCGGGGAACGCTGAAGCCCATATACGCAAATAAAAAGCCCTCCTGGCCGGAGGGCTTTTTTATTATTCCCAGCGATGTGAAGATCAGAACAGCCCCGTGATTCTCCCGTCCGCGTCCACGTCGATCTTTTCGGCGGCGGGCGCTTTTGGCAGCCCCGGCATGGTCATGATCTCGCCGGTGAGCGCCACGATGAAGCCCGCGCCAGCGGACACCCGCAGATTCCTCACCGTTACGGTGAAGCCCCTGGGCGCGCCCAGCAGCGCCGGATCGTCGGAGAAGGAATACTGGGTTTTCGCCATGCAAACGGGCAGGCCGCCGAAGCCCAGCTTTTCCAGCGTCAGGGCCTGCTTTTTCGCCTGGGGCGTCAGCACCGCGCCGTCGCCGTGATAGACGCGCTTCACGATCAGGCCGATCTTTTCCTCGATGGAGGCATCCAGGGGATAGCTGAAGGAAAAATCATTCTTTTCGTCGCACAGCCGCACCACTTCCTCCGCCAGGGCCGTGCCGCCCGCGCCGCCATTGGCCCAGACTTCGGAAAGCGCCACGTTGACGCCCAGGGCCCTGCACTGGTCCTGGATGAGCCGGAGCTCCGCCTCCGTATCGTCCGGGAACCGGTTAATAGCCACCACGCAGGGCAGCTTATATACCTGCGTCATATTCTCCACATGCTGCAGAAGATTGGGCAGGCCCTTCTTCAGCGCGTCCAGGTTTTCGGTTTTCAATTCCGTCTTGGGCAGGCCGCCGTGCATTTTCAGCGCGCGGACGGTGGCCACCACCACCACGGCATCGGGCTTCAGGCCGTTCACCCGGCACTTGATATCCAGGAATTTTTCCGCCCCCAGGTCCGCGCCGAAGCCGGCCTCGGTGATCACGTAATCCCCCAGCTTCAGCGCCGTGCGGGTGGCCATGATGGAATTGCAGCCGTGAGCGATATTGGCGAACGGCCCGCCGTGTACGATGGCGGGGGTGCCCTCCAGGGTCTGCACCAGGTTGGGCTTGAGGGCGTCCCTGAGCAGGGCGGTCATGGCGCCGGCGGCCTTGATCTGCCCCGCGGTGACGGGCTGCTCGTCGTAGGTATAGGCGATCACCATCCGGGCCAGGCGTTCCCTGAGGTCTGTCAGGCTGTCGGACAGGCACAGCACCGCCATGATCTCCGAGGCCACGGTGATATCGTATCCGTCCTCCCTGGGCACGCCGTTGACCCGGCCGCCCAGTCCGTCCACCACGAACCGCAGCTGCCGGTCGTTCATATCCACGCACCGCTTCCACACGATGCGCCGGGGATCGATGTTCAGGGCGTTGCCCTGGTGGATGTGATTGTCCAGCATGGCGGCCAAAAGGTTATTGGCCGCGCCGATGGCGTGAAAATCGCCGGTGAAATGCAGGTTGATGTCCTCCATGGGCACCACCTGGGCGTACCCGCCGCCCGCGGCCCCGCCCTTGATGCCGAACACCGGGCCTAGAGAGGGTTCCCGCAGCGCCACGATCGATTTTTTGCCGATCCTGCGCAATCCGTCCGCCAGGCCGATGGTGGTGGTGGTTTTGCCTTCCCCGGCGGGGGTGGGCGTAATGGCCGTCACCAGCACCAGTTTGCCGTCCTTTCCCTCCCGTGCTCGGATGGCCTTGGCATCCAGCTTCGCTTTGTATTTTCCGTAGGGCTCCAGCAGCTCTTCGCCGATTCCCGCTTCCCGGGCGATTTCATAAATGGGCTTCATGGGGGTGCCCTGGGCGATTTCGATATCCGTCAGCATCCTTGGTTCCTCCCCTCGAATATTCGGGTTCCGCACCATTATATCCTATCATTCCGCAGATTACAACCCTTGCGCCCCGAAACGTGGGGCAAATTGTCGAACATTTATCAGGCCGTCGTCAAAAACATCCATTTTTCTTCGCAGGACAAGCCCGGCCCGTTACGGAATACCTTTCCCCGCGTATACCGTCAGGAGGGATGAAGCATGGAGTATGAGCGGCGGAAAGACACCGTCATCGCCCGCGTCACGGGCGAACTGGACCACTGCAGCGCCCCGGCCGTCCGCCGGGAGCTGGACCGGCTGATCGGGGACCCGTCGGTGCGGCGGCTGGTATTGGATCTGTCCGGCATGACGTTTATGGATTCCTCCGGCATCGGGGTGATCCTGGGCCGATACCGGGAAATGCGCGCCCGGGGCGGCCGGGTGGCGGTCCGGAGCATGAACCCCCACGTGGAAAAGATCTTTTTCCTGTCCGGCATGAACCAGGTCATCGACATCATCTAACGGAGGAAAACGCCATGGAGCCGATCAATCAGATGAAACTGGAATTCGTCAGCGTCCCGGAAAACGAAGGCTTCGCCCGGGTGGCCGTCAGCGCCTTCGCCGTGCAGCTGAACCCCACCCTGGACGTGCTGGCCGATATCAAAACCGCCGTCAGCGAGGCCGTCACCAACGCCATCGTTCACGTCTACGGCGAAAGGAAAGGCACCGTCACCGTCAGCGCCGCGCTGCGGCCCGACGGAGTGCTGGAGATCTCCGTGCACGATCAGGGCCGGGGCATCGACGATATCCCCCGGGCCATGCAGCCGTTTTTCACCACCCAGCCGGAAAAGGAGCGCAGCGGCATGGGCTTTTCCGTGATGCAGACCTTTATGGACGACGTGCAGGTGGAATCCGCCCCCGGCGAGGGCACCACGGTGCGCATGAAAAAACGGCTGCGGGGGGATTGAATGGAGGCGTATTCCCGGGCCCGGGCCGGGGACGCCGACGCGCTCTCCGCCCTGGTGCGCCGGAACGTCCCTCTGGTGCAGTCGCTCTGCCGCCGTTTTCCCGATGTGCCGGACGCGTTTCAGGCGGGCTGCGTGGGGCTGGTGAAGGCCATCCGCGGCTTCCGTGCGGAATTGGGCTATGCCTTTTCCACCTACGCCGTGCCCGTGATCCTGGGCGAAATGCGCGCCGCCCGCAGCCACGCCCTGGGCTGGCGCGCCCGGGCCGCCCTGAAGCGCGCCCGGGAGTACGAAAACAGCGTCCTTTCCCGTACGGGACGCCGTCCCGCCGTTTCCGACGCCGCCGCCCATGCAGGGATAACGCCGGAGGAGCTGATGCTGCTGAAGGAACGCTCCCAGCCCCCTGTGTACGATGAAACAGGGGATCTGCTCTCCTCCCTGCCGGACCCCCGGGGAGAGGATTTTCTGCTCCGGCTGTGCATTTCTGATATCCTGGACCGTCTGCCCCGGATCGAAGGCTGGCTGCTGCGGGAACGCTTTATCCGCCTGCGCACCCAGCGGGAGATCGCCCGCCGGCTGCACACCCGGCAGTACAGCGTATCCCGCCTGGAAAAGCGCGCCCGCCAGCGCTTTATCCGGGAATGGAACTTATAAAAAAATGGGCTGTTGCACAGCCCCTTCGATCAAATGGATCCTCCATTTGATCGACATAAAACGCCTTTTCCTCTCGTCCCTGCGGGACTCCCGGGCGGAAAAGGCGCAAGGAAAGCATTTTTGCTCTCGCAGGGCATGCTCTGCTTCGCAAAAATGCTCCTCGCAGCGCACCTGTCGCTGCTGCGGATTACACTTGGAGGGGCTGCGGCCCCTCCAACCCCCCGGGGTTTTCTTTTTTCCCGGTATTCACTGTTGCTTATTCTTTTATGAAAACCAATATCCCTGTAAACAAAGCGGATATTACAGATTAGCTTCTGCAACATCCCCTTTGATTCTGCCTTCCCGCTCCAGCCGGTCCAGCCACAGCCCGCAGCCTTCCAAAATGTCCGCGGCCGCGGCGTCGAAATCCCCCGTATACCAGGGATCAGCGATGTTCCGCCGGCGGGGCGAATCCTCCAGCATCAGGTGGATCTTGCCCTCCGGATCCCCGCCGCAGATGCGCCGCATGGCGCTCAGGTTCCTTTCCTCCATGCCGATAAGCAGATCGTACCGCCCGTAATCGTGCCTGTCCATCTGCCGGGCGCGCTTGTCCACGCAGGAGATGCCCATTTCCGCCAGCTTCCGCTGGGCGGGCGGGTACACCGGGTTCCCCCATTCCTCGTCGCTGGTGCCGGCAGAATCGCACTGCACCGGCAGGCCGCGCTGCCGCGCCATGCTTTTGAAAATATACTCCGCCATAGGGCTGCGGCAGATGTTCCCCAGGCACACCATCAGCACCCGGATCACGGCTGGATCTCTCCCTCTCCGCCGGGGATGGGCTGGATCAGGCGCAGGCCCCGGGCGGTGATGTATTCCATGGGCAGCCAGTATTCCAGCGCCCCGTATTCCCCCGTTTCAAAGTACCACGTCGCCCCCGGCAGCTCATCCAGCGTCCTGACCGCCCGGAACGCGCCGCTGCGGGACTGCTGATACAGGGAGGCGCTCTTGATCCGTTCATAGGTGGCCCCCGGCGCGGAGTCCACCACGTGCACCATGGTCCCGTCCTCGCTCACCCCGTCCGCCATGGCGATGTGCCCCCGGGCGGGGGAAAAGCTGAATACCGCCCCGGATTCAAAGAGGCTGATGATCTGCGCCTTTTCGACGTACAGCGCCCCCCGGGTCCTGAAGCCGAAATCCACGGCTGCCTTGTTGATCAGCCGTTCGTTGCTGGTGCCCTCCCCCGGGATCAGGAACTGGGCGTACCGGACCGCCAAGGTTTCCGGCTCCGTATCCGGGCCGGACACGCCCAAATGGTGCAGCGCATGGGACAGGGCGAAAATGGCGCAGCCGGATTTGCCCAGGTTGCTGTGGCGATATTTCTTGTCCTTCCACCAGCCGTCCTTCTGGCTGTAAACCGGGGCGGCCGCATTTTCTGCCGCATCCTCGCTGACCACAAAGGTATCCTTCACGGTGAACCCGGCTTCCCGGGCAGCAGTTTCGCCCGCTTCGTCCTTCACAGTCACCGTCAGGCTGTACGTCCCGGCCTGGCGCGGACGGAACGCGGCGGTGAAATGGCCGCAGGGCTCTCCTTTCACGATCTGGGCGCCGTCCAGGGTAAGGGCATAGGAAACCTCGTTCCGCGTCCAGGCGTCCACCCGGATCTCAAGCACGTCCCCCACGCCCAGGGTATCCGCACTCAGAGAGATTTCCACGTTTCCTTTTTCCAGCAGCGGGATCTCCTCGGGCTTGGGCTCCGCAAAGCCCTTGTACCGGGCGGAAAACACCACTTTCCCCGTCTCCGCGTCCACCAGCGCGCCGTAAAGATACTGATCCTTATCGCTGAAAAAGCCCACGCGGTACACGTTTCCGGGATATCCGCCCACGTCCTGCGCGGCGGCGCAGGTCTCATACAGCTTTTCCTTGGCAAACGCCTTGAACTGCTTTTCCAGGGCCGCCCGGGCAGCGGAGCAGGCCTCGTTGGGCGTCATGCCTTCCAGGGCGTCCCAGGTGTTCGCCGCGCCCTTGAGGCACAGGGCCGACACCGGCGCCCAGGCGTATTTTCCCGCTGCTTCCACCAAGCATTCGTCCCCGTCGATCACCGTGACGGTGCATCCGTCCCCCGCCTTCAGGCTCCCGACCGGGCTTCCCTTGCCCTGGGGCCCGCTTTTCAATTCCGTATCCTGCTGGGCGACGGCCTCCTCCGGGATCCATTCCATGGCCCCGCTGGGCTCCTCCAGCTGATAGGAAAACCCGGCGCAGGGCGTGTAGCCCGTCACCCCGTCCTTATTCAGGATCAGCCAGTCCCCCTCGATCCCCGTGACGGCGACCTTCTCCGCGCAGCCCACCACACCGATCACGGGCGCGTCCTCCGCCGCTTCTGAATGGATCAGCACGGTGCCGCCGTCGGGGTATGCTTCCTTCCCCACCAGGCGGCTGGGCGCCCGGAGGAATTCCGTTTTCACGTATCCCGTTTGCTTCTTATAGCGGATGCGGCTCCATTCTTCGCCCAATTCCTCGATTTCCACCGCCGTCCGATTGGGCACGCTTTCCACCAGCGGCGCCTTGTCCTCGGGCCGCTTGCGCATGTTGGCCGGGCCCTTGGGCGTCACGATGCGCCCCGTTTCCGCCAAGGCGCAGCCCGCCGTCAGCGCCAGCGTCAGCGCCAGGGCGATTCCTCTCCGCATCCATTTCCTCACGGTTTTTTCCTCCAGTGCTGCCGATGTAACGCAGTCATTTTATCATATTCTCCCCGTTTCCGCCACAAAAATCTTTTCTTCCTTCCCCGTTTTCCGGGACGAAAAGAAATTGCTTGCATTGATTACCAATATATGGTATAATCATCGCAGAAATTGAATTCCTCTTCGTGTTTTCCCGTTCTTCGTTTTTCCGGGCCTTCTGTATCCCGCTGGAATCATCCCTGTTTTTCACATGCACTCCACACAGGATCCGCACGCGCTGCAAGGGAAGGAGAATCCATATGACCGGGAATTCCTCCGCCGGCAAGGCAGCTGACCGCCGCGTTTGCGACGGCTGCCGCATCCTGCAGGGAACGCAGGAATTCATCGCCTATCCCTCCAACTCCTCAATCCTCGTTCTGCCGTTTTCGGAGATGTGCGCCTGCGAAACGCATTATCATTCCGCGGTGGAGATCGTCCTGGTGGAAAAGGGGGAAGCCGTTTATACCCTGCCGGACAGGACCTGCACCGTCTCCGCCGGGCAGGTGCTGATCCTGCCGCCCCAGTGCGCCCACGCCTGTTCCCACAAGCCGGGCACCCAGCGGTATGTTTTCCTTTTCGAGCCCCATATCTTCGGCAGCCTGCGGGATCTTTCCGTGTACGCCCAGCGCCTTTCCCAGATCATTTATATGGAGGACGACACGGTCTATCGCCGGGAAGTGCGGGATCTTCTGCTCCAGGCGGCGGAGACCTTCCAGGCCCGCAAGCCCATGTGGAATTCCCTGTGCTATTCCCTGCTGATCCGCCTCTATTCCGTGTTGGGCCGGGAATGGGCCCAGCAGAGCGCCGGGCCCGAGCCGGTGAATATTGATTCCGAGATCATGAACAGCGTGCTCAGCTACATCGGCCAGCACTACGGCGAGAAAATCCATCTGGACGACGCCGCGGCGTTTTCCGGCTTTTCCAAGTACTATTTTTCCCGGGCGTTCAAGAAATATTTCGGCGTCACCTTCACCGATTACCTGACCCGCTGCCGGCTGGAGGCCGCCATGAAGCTGCTGACGCAGACGCGGATGCCCATCCGCCAGGTGGCGGAGCAATCGGGCTTCGGCAGCGTGGCCACCTTCAACCGCATCTTCCGCGCCGCCATGTCCTGCACCCCCTCCCGGTACCGCAGCCTTTACGGCGGCCCCTGAACAACCGCTGATTTTGCGCAGTTTCTGCGCATTTTTCTTGTTTTTGGGGTTTGTTGAAACTTTTTTTGAAATATCCATTGCATCCCGGCCCGCGATCAGGCAAAATATAGAAAAGGAGCGTGATTTGCCATGATTCGTCAGGTCAGAACAGAAAACGGCTGGGTGCGCGGGCTGCCCGCCGCCGACCCCCGGATCACCAGCTATAAGGGCGTCCCCTACGCCGCGCCGCCCGTGGGCGGGAACCGCTGGCGCGCCCCCCAGCCCTGTGAAAGCTGGGAAGGCGTGCGGGATGCGTTCGCCTTTTCCCCCATCCCCATGCAGGCCCCCATCTCCGCCGATCCCAAAAACCTCTACGACCGGGAATGGCACGTGGACAAAGAGATCCCCATGAGCGAGGACTGTCTGTACCTGAATATCTGGGCTCCCGCCGACGGACGCACGGGCATGCCCGTGTTCGTGTGGTATTTCGGCGGCGGGCTGCAGGTGGGCTACAGCGCGGAAATGGAATTCGACGGGGAGCGCATCGCCCGCCGGGGCATCGTGGTGGTGACGGTGAACTACCGGGTGAACTGCTTCGGCTTCCTGGCCCATCCGGAAATCACCGCGGAATTCCCGGAGGCCCCCGCCAATTTCGGCTTCCTGGATCAGCAGGCGGCCACCCGCTGGGTGCAGCGCAATATCGCTTCCTTCGGCGGCGATCCCGAAAACATCACCATCGGCGGCCAGTCCGCCGGGGGCATGAGCGTATCCGCCCAGCTCGCCTGCCCGGAAAACGCCGGGCTTTTCCGGCGCGCCATCATCCAGAGCGGCGCTTTCGCCCCGCCCTATCCCTTTGAATTCGGGCTGTGCAGCGATATGAAGACCGCCGAGGAAAACGGAAAGAAATTCTTTGATTTCCTGGGGGTAAAATCCCTGGCGGAGGCCCGGCGGATCGACGCGGAGACCCTGCGGGACAAAGCCCTGGAATGGGACGGCGTGTACGGCTGGGGCAAAACCTTCGGGGAAGCGGTGGACGGCGTGTTCTCCCGCCGCAGCAGCCAGCAGTGGTTCCTGAATGAAAACCGCCTGCCCGTGCCCGTGTTCATCGGCCACACCAGCAGCGAATTTTTCGGCTTCCCGCCCGCCAAGGACGAGGAAAGCCTCCGCGCCCTGGCGGAAAAGACCTACCCCGGCAGGGAAAGAGAATTCCTCTCCTTCTTCTCCCATCCTGCAGAGGAGGAAACCATCCGCAAGGAGGGCGCCGTCCATTCCATCGGATTCGCCGTCCGCGCCGCGGTGGAGGCGGGAAAACGCCTGGGGATCAGCGCCCCCCTGTATTACTATCAGTTCGACGGCGACATCCCGGGCTGGGATCACCCCGGCACCTTCCACAGCGTGGATCTGTGGTTCTTCTTCGAGACCCTGGCCAAATGCTGGCGGCCTTTCCGGGGCGTGCATTACGATCTGGCCCGGCAGATGTGCGATTACTGGTGCAATTTCATCAAAACCGGCGATCCCAACGGCCCGGATTCCCAGGGCAGCGACCTGCCCTGGTGGCCGGCCTTCGATCCCGATCAGCCGGTGCGCATGAATTTCACCGCCTCCGCCGCGCCCCAGCGCTGCCCCGCATCCCCCCTGGAGCAGTTCCTTCTGGATCAATACATGCAAAGGATGATGAAATAACATGAAAAAGCAGGCCTTCAACCCCTACCTGCCCTCCTGGGAATACATCCCGGACGGGGAGCCCTACGTGTTCGGCGACCGGGTTTACGTCTACGGCAGTCACGATCAGTTCAACGGCTGGGTGTTCTGCCAGGGGGATTACATGGGCTGGTCCGCCCCGGTGAACGATCTGAGCGACTGGCGCTGCGAGGGCGTCATTTACCCCCGGGACGCGGACCCCGTCAACGCCGACGGCCATATGTGCCTCTACGCCCCGGACGTGACGCGGGGCCCCGACGGCCGGTATTATCTTTACTACGTGTACGACAAGGTGGGCTTCGTGTCCGTGGCCGTGTGCGATTCCCCCGCCGGCATGTTCAAATTCCTGGGCTACGTGCATTACAAGGACGGCACCCGCCTGGGCGACCGCCCCGGGGACGAGCCCCAGTTCGACCCCGGCGTGCTCACCGAGGGCGATAAGACGTTCCTGTACACGGGCTTTTGCGGCCACGGGGACAAGAGCCGCCACGGCGCCTATTGCACCGTGCTGGGGCCGGATATGGTGACCGTGGAGGAAGAGCCCGTCCTGGCGGCCCCCGGCGCCATGTACGCCCAGGGCACCGGCTTTGAGGGCCACGCCTTCTTCGAGGCTTCCTCCATCCGCAAGCGGAACGGCACCTACTATTTCGTCTATTCCTCCCAGGTGATGCACGAATTGTGCTACGCCACCGCCTCCGATCCCCGGGGGCCGTTCGCCTACGGCGGCGTCATCGTCAGCAACAACGATATCGGCATCGGCTCCTACAAGCCCGCGGACCGGCCGATGGCCTTTGGCGGCAACAACCACGGCAGCATCGTGGAGATTGCCGGCCAGTGGTATATCTTCTATCACCGGCAGACCAACGGCCACTGGTTCAGCCGCCAGGGCTGCGCCGAGCCCATTTTCTTCGATGAAAACGGGGGGATCAAACAGGCGGAGATCACCTCCTGCGGCCTGAACGGCGGCCCCCTCCGGGGCGAGGGCGAATACCCCGCCTATATCGCCTGCCACATCTTCATGGAAAAGGATCAGCCCCTCTATATCGGCGAACCGGGCTATCCCCGGGTCACCCAGGACGGCCGGGACGGGGACAAGATCCCCGGCCACATCGCCGACATCGGCGACGGCGTCACCGTGGGCTTCAAGTACTTCGACTGCCGCGGCGTCCGCCGCATCGCCATCCAGACCCGGGCCTACTGCAACGGCGTGTTCCAGATCAAATCCGCCCCCTTCGGGGAGGTGCTGGGCGAGATCCCCGTTCAGGGCACCAACGTATGGACCCGGGGCGAGGCTGCGGTGGATTTCCCCGACGGGAAACAGGCCCTGTATCTCACCTATCGGGGCACCGGCAAGGCCCAGCTGAAATGCGTTTCCCTGGAAAAATAAGCACGATCTGCGCCTCTGCCGGCCGCTGCGGCCGGCGGGAAAAAGCAGTGAGAAAAACATATCATAAGGGGATGTTGCAGAAGCCAATCTGCAATATCCTCTTTGTTTACAGGGATATTGGTTCTCTATAGAAGAATGAGCAGCATTGAATACCGGGAAATCAAAAACCCCGGGGTGGTTTGGAGGGGCCCAAAGCCCCTCCAAGTGGAATCCGCAGCAGCGACCTGTGCGCTGCGAGGAGCATTTTTGCTTTCGCAGAGCATGCCCTGCGAGAGCAAAAATGCTTTCCTTGCGCCTTTTCCGCCCGGGAGTCCCGCAGGGACGAGAGGAAAAGGCGTATCTGTCGATCAAATGGAGGATCCATTTGATCGAAGGGGCTGTGCAGCAGCCCCGTTTGCGCCGTTATCCGGCGATGCCCAGATACTTCCTGATCTCCGCGATATACTTTTCCCCCACCGGGGATATCGCGCTTCCCTTCCGGGTCAGGAACCCGATCTCCATGGCGCTGCCGGCCCCCGCTTCCCGGTAAGGCACGGCGGTGTATTCCCCGCCGTTCAGCTCCTCGCAGATGATGCCGGAGCACAGGGTATACCCGTTTACCCCCACCATCAGGTTCAGCACCGTGGCCCGGTCGCAGCACTTGATGAGCCGGGGGTATTCGTTGGTGGACAGGATCTCCTCCGACAGGTAAAAGCTGCCGTCGTCCCCCTGCTCGAAGGACAGGCAGGGATAGGGCAGCAGATCCTCAAAGCGGATCTCCTTCCTTTTCGCCAGGGGATGGCCCTTCCACAGGTACACATAGGCGTCGCATCGGATCAATTCCGTAAAGTGCAGGTTCTTTTCGGAAAACAGCTTCATCATCGCCCGGCGGTTGAAATCGTTCAGGTACAGGATGCCGATCTCGCTGCGGGAGGAAGAAACGTCCTCCATCACGTCCCGGGTGCGGGTCTCCCGGATGGCGAATTCGTACTCCGCCACGTCGAAGGTACGGGTCATTTCCACGAAGGCCTTCACCGCGAAGGAATAATGCTGGGTGGACACGGCGAATTTCTGCCTGCGCCGCCCGGGCCGGGCGTAGGCGTCCAGCAGGTTCTGGTACTGATCGTACACCTGCCGGGCATAGGGCAGAAAATCCGCGCCCTCCGCCGTCAGCTTCACGCCCCGTCCGCCCCGGTGGAAGATCACGATGCCCAGTTCCTTTTCCAGTTCCTTCACCGCGCTGGTCAGCGACGGCTGGGAAACGTACAGCCTTTCCGCCGCTTTGTTGAAGGAGCCCGCCTCCGAAATCACGATCACGTAATTCAGCTGCTGCAGCGTCACGCGCCGGTCACCCCCGTCCTATTTCTTTTCCGCCAGCGCCCGTCGGATCTCCGCAAGGGGCTTTCCCGTCTCCCGGGCGATCTCCGCCAGGTCCTCAAACTCCGGCTTTTCCCTGCGCACGCCCCCGCCGCGGGCTTCCTTCACCCGCACCGTGCCGAAGGGCGTTTCCGTTTCCCGGACGCGCCGCTCCAGCACGTACCGGTCCATATCCTGCCGCCGCACCCCCAGGGTGGTGGTATGCTTCAGCATTTCCCCGGCGATCTTCTCCGCGTCCCCCGGCAGGCACACGCAGCACAGCAGCACCCCGGGCCGGCCCTTTTTCATGCCGACGGGCACGGTGTATACGTCCCGGGCGCCCACGGCGAACAGCCGCTCGCAGGCGTAGGCGATGTCCTCCCCCGTCATGTCGTCCAGATTGCATTCCAGCTTGGCGATTTTTCCCCGGGCCGCTCCGTCCGCTTCGCCCAGGAACGCCCGCAGGCAGTTGGCCCGCTCAAAATCCTTCGCGCCCATGCCGCAGCCGATCTTCTGCACCGCCATCAGCGGCTGGGGGCCGAAGCGCTCCGCAAAATGCCGGAGCAGCGCCGCGCCGGTGGGGGTGCACAGCTCCCCTTCGATACCGCCGCCGTAGGTGGGCACGTTTTCCAGGAGGCGCGCCGTGGCGGGCGCGGGCACCGGCAGCACGCCGTGGGCGCAGCGCACAGACCCGCTGCCCACGTGCACGGGCGACGCGATCACCCGGTCCGGCGCGATTTTCTCCATCAGCAGGCAGACGCCCACCACGTCCGCCACCGCATCCAGGGCGCCCACTTCGTGAAAATGGATCTGCTCCACGGCCTTCCCGTGAGCCCGGCTTTCCGCCTCCGCGATCAGGCGGTACACAGAAAGGGCGTCTTTTTTCACCTTTTCGCTCACATCCAGCCCGCCAATCAGGCCTTCGATGTCCGCAAGCGCCGCGTGGTGATGATGCCCGTACTCCTCATGCCCGTGACGGTCATGAGAATGCTCTTCCTCCCCGTCCACCGTCACCCGCACCCGGGTGCCCACGATGCCGCATTTCTCCGCTTTCTCCGCTTCCACGCGCACTCCGGGCAGCCCCAGGCCGTTCATTTTCCGCAAAAAGGCGTCTTTTTCCGCCGTCATTTCCAGCAGCGCCTCCGTCAGCATATCTCCCGCCGCGCCCATGCCGCATTCCAGATACAGGATTTTCATACCGTTTCTCCTTTTGCTTCTTTTTTTTGATTGTAACGGGAAACGCCGCTTTTTGTCAATAAAAAAGAACCCCGGGCTCCTGCGGCCCAAGGCGCTTTCTAAGATGCTCTCTTTCCGCGTCACTTCACAGGAAAATCGAAGGACGTATCGGGGTAAGGCTCTCCCACCATTTTATAGTGCCACCATTCCCTTTCAAAGCAGCGGAAGCCGCACTGCTCCATCACGGTCCGGAGGATCTCGCGGTTCTTTGCCTGCTCCTGGGTGATCCCCTTCGCCCCGTGCCAGGCCAGGGGGCCGAAATAATCAAAGCCCGTGCCCATATCCAGGGGCGTGCCCTCCAGGTCCGTCAGCGAAAGATCGATGGCGCTGCCCCGGCAGTGGGACGAATTCCGGGCGATGTATTCCATATCCAGCAGCCGGCTTTTTTTCCCGATCTCCGGATAGAATTCCGCCTGCATCCGCAGATCATCCGGGTCCTGGGCCCAGCGCACGAAATGCCTGACCGCCCGCCGGGGGCGGTACGCGTCGAACACCAGGAGGCGGAAGCCCATCTCCCGGAACACGTCCGCCGCCTGCCGCAGCTTTTCCGCCGCTTCCACGGTCATGATGGCCCAGGGCGCTTCGTAGCCGTCGATTGGATCGCCCACGAAATTATGCGTGCCGGCATAGCGTATGTCCAGCAGGATATCCGGGATCATTTCATGCAGATAGCAGAAGCCCGACGGCAGTTCATGGGCGGGGGCGGGGATCTCCTCCGCCGACCCGGTGGTCAGCGCCAGCAGCGCTGCCGCCAGCAGGAGCAGCGCTTTACAGCGACGGATCATAGGTGAATTTTACCTCCTGGGGATTGCCCCACAGATAATACGTGACATGGATCTCCCGGACGGGGGACGGCCTGCCCTCCGTCAAAAGCACGCACCACACGTCCCGCGAGGCGCCGGGGGCGATATCGATTTCCTTCGTTTCCCCGTAGTACAGGATATCCCCCGCCGCGGGGGAAATCTGCAATTCCACCATTTCCGCCGGCACCAGGCCGCTGTTTTTGAGCCGCAGGGTATACACGTAATAGGTATAATCCTCCGGCTGCCCCAATTCGCCGCCCCTGAGCACCGTCCCCAGCAGGCTCTGCCGCTGCAGGGCGAGCCGATGGTTTTCAAAATCCCCGGCGCGCTCCGCTGCGTTCAGTTCCTGCAGGCCCTTGCCGGTGACCTGCAGCGCGGAATGAAACAGCGCGTAGAGCAGCACTCCCCCCGCGATGACAGCCAGCGCCATGAGGATCAACGCGACCTTTTTCAAGGAATCCCTCCCGGTCCATTCTGCTTTATTCCAGCGTGGAGAGGATCTTGTTCATCTCCTGGATCATTTCCGCATCCTTCAAACGGAATTTGAATTCCACCCGGCGGGACCCTTCCCTGTCCACGACGGTCCGGGTTTCGTCGGTATATTTCAGATCGGAGAAGCTGCGGCCTTTGGCGGTGAGCAGCTCCTGCAGCCGGGCGACCTGGCGGCTGTTCAGATTCAGATCCGTCAGGCAGAACTCCGCCACGGACAGGGCGCGGTTCTGGCTCAGCTTCAGGTTGGTCATATACCCGCCCTGATCGTCAGTATGCCCTTCGATGATGATTTCACCCACATAATCGGCGTATTCCGGGCGCATCAGCACGTCCAGGTACACCGGCAGGAACCGGGCCAGCCACGCCCTTCCTTCTTCTTTGATGGTGGAGGAATTGGAATCGAAGCACACGTTGCCCTTCAGCATGATATCGCCCGTAACGTCGTCCGGATGCACATCCAGGCCGGCGTTCTTCAGCGCCTGGCTCAGATCCTGGATGATCTTGGTGCGCACGCCGATCATGGCGTCGATGCGCTTCTGATACGCCAGCATCTCCGCCTTCTGGCTTTCCAGCACCGTCTGCATGGCGGCCAGCCTGTCCGCCTGCTCCGCCAGCTGCAGCTGCAGGAGCGCCTGCTCCTCTTCCTTGGTTTTCAGGGCGCTCTGGGCGGCGTGCAGGTCGTTTTCCTGCTGATCCAGCTGCACCTGGATGGCGGCCAGCTCCTCCTGCTTGCCCATGAGGGTCACGTTCAGCGTCTCCACTTCGTCTTCCCGCTGAGCCAGCACGATCATGGCCCGGTCCAGCTCGGATTGCTGCTCGTCCAGCTGCTTCTGCTTGATGGCCAGCATGCTGTAATACTGGTACACGCTGTACACCACCGCCAGCACGAACACCAGCAGCAGCGACGCCATCATATCCGAATAGGAGATCCAATGCGCGCCGTTGTCCCCGCCCCGGGGCCCGCGGCTGCTCCTTCTTTTCGATATCACCGTCATGACGCGGCCTCCGCTGGCTTCTGTTCCATGGCGGCGGACAGGCCCGTCACCGCCCGCTGCAGCTGGGAAATGGCGCTGACGCAGCCCTGGGCTTCCTTCTCCAGCCGCGCCGCGGCCCCGGCGCCGCCGGAAAGGGTCTTCATCTCCTCCAGCTGCTCCTGCAGCGCCTTGATCATGCTGGTGATGTTTTCGTCAAACATCCCCAGCCCCCGGCTGAAGGCGGCGGACAGATCGTCCACGAAGTTGGCGTAGGTATCCGCCAGCTTCCTGCTGCTCTCATCCATGCCGGCGGACACGTTCCCCGCCGCGCTCAGCGCGCCGTCCGCCTGCTCCTTCACCGCCGTCAGCACCCGTCCGCTCCATTCGGCGTACTCCCGCATGGCGCTTTCCATGTCTCCCTGGGCGTTCTTGAGCTGCTGCAGCAGCGCCGTCTGCTCCTGGCCCGCGGCGATCATGCCGGAGAGCACCTGGGAGCCATGGGTCACGAAGGCGTCCGCCGTCTGCTGGCCCTGGCTGAGGGTGCCGATATAGCTCTCGAACCGCCCCATCACCCGTTCCGTGGTGGCCTGCACCTGCCGCATCCCGTCCAGGATCTCCCCGGCGGCGGCCATGGTGCGCTCCAGGGACTCATAGGAGACCGCCTGGGCCTGGTTCACCTGGGACAGGGTCTGCCCCAGCTGGGCGAACTGCCCGCCCAGGGAGGCGTTCATCTGTGCGATGAACTGATTGGCGATGTTCCGCACGCCGTCGATCTGCGCCTGGGTCTGGCCCAGGACGAAATGATTCATATTCTGCACCACGGGAGAAAGCGAACGCTCCACCCCGCTGACGATCCCTTCGCTGACCCGGGCGCTCAGATCCGACGACAGCCGCCGCAGCAGGGCGCTGCGGTCCTCCTGCTGGAGGATGATCTGCACGTTGTCCTCCAGGGGCTTTTGCATCACCAGGCTGGAAAACGCGTCGTGGAATTCGTCGATGGCCCGGGTGGCGCTGCCGTGGGCCATACGGCTGAGCATATTGAACACCAGCGAGCAGGCGATGCCGGCGATGGAGGTCATGAACGCGAAGGTCATGCCCCCGATCATCTGGGGGATGCTTTCCATGGTCTTCGCGGCGTCGCTCACGTCCAGCCCGCCCAGGCCCCGCATGAGGCCGATGAAGGTGCCCAGGATACCCAGGCTGGTGAGCAGGCTGGGCACCACCTGGGCCAGCTGCTCGTGCCCCGCGGAATAGATCACGGAATCGTCGTTGATGTAATCCTCCACGTTGCAGTTCAATCCCCGGGCGTCCAACTGCTCCGCGTTCACCAGGAACCGCCGCCAAGGCCCCTCCAGCTCCCTGCCCAGGAACATGGCGTCCTGCCACACCGGCCGGCCCTCCCCGGGATTTCCTTCCAGCATCCGGATGCCCCGGCGCAGCCGCCGCGCCCCCCGGCGCACCGGCAGCACGCATTTGAAGATCCCGATCAGCGCCACCAAAGCAATGGCCAGATAAATGGCAAAATCAGCGGCGTTTGCAGCCAGGCTGTTCAAAAAATCCGTCAATGCTGCTCATCCTTTCCGGGCTTTTCCATGGAATAAGACATATTCATGCTATATTGTAACGAATCGACCCAAAAATTGCAATAGTTTCGTAATAAGTAGTTTTGTAAATTTCTCGCGCTCATTCGGGAATCATTGACAGAAAAGGCCCCGCCGCGGTATGATAAATTATCCCCGGAAACAGAAAGGAGACCCCCATGCGCCGTTTGCTTTTTCTGGCATTGATTTTCGCTTTGGCCGCGCCTGTCTGCCGGGCTGAGGAGGACGCCGTCCCATACCGGACGGCCCCCGTGCAGATCGTGGTTTCCTTCACCGGGGACTGCACCCTGGGCTGCACCCCGGACCAGCGCATGAACCCCCGCACCAGCTTTGAGGGCTATGTTGCGCGCGAGGGAATGGCGTATCCTTTCGCGGGGGTCCGGGAGATCTTTGAAAACGACGATCTCACCGTGATCAACCTGGAAAGCGTGTTCCAGGACGATGACAGCTGCCGTGCGGACAAGACCTATAATTTCCGCGCGCCCCAGTCCTACGCCGGGATCCTGCCCATGGGCGGCGTGGACGCGGTGTCCTTCGCCAACAACCACACCATGGATTACAGCGCCAAGGGGTTCCTTTCCACGCTGGAAGCGCTGGAGAAGGTGGATATCCCCTGGTTTGGCGCCTCGGAAACGGCGTGCGCTACCTATATTTTTGAAAAAGACGGCGTGAAGATCGGCTTTGTGTCCACCTACATCAGCGATTATTTCCGCACCGAGGGCAAGCTGGTGACGAAGTGCTTCGACGAACTGAACGCCGCGGGCTGCAATCTGATCGTGGGCTGCATCCACGGCGGCGTGGAATACGACACGCTGCACGACGAGGCCATGGAGCGCACGGCCAACGGCTTTATCCGCCGGGGCGCGGACGTGGTGATCTGCCATCATCCCCACACCCTCCAGGGCATCCGCGTGGAGAACGGCCGCACCACATTGTGGAGCCTGGGCAATTTCGTTTTCGGCGGCAATCCGGAGATCCGCATGAACCACGCCGGCGAATCCGTCATCAGCACCATGATCGCCCAGTTCACCTTCTCCTTCGACGAAAACGGCAAATACCTGGGCCATCAGCTCAACGTGATCCCCTGCCACATGTCCGGGCATACGGGGTACAACGATTACCAGCCCCGTCCCGTTTCCGGCCAGGACGCCGAGCGGGTCATCCAGGCCCTGCAGCGCGACGCCCAGCCCTACGGATTGAAGATACGGCCCTATGTGGAAGGCGTCGGCGCCCTGCAGCCCTTCGTGCCCGCCCCCACGGACCGCTGAGCTTGCAAAATCCCTTCTTCCAATGTATAATGATATGAAACGCTCATCCGCCGGGAGGGAAGCCTATGCTGATCAACGCCAGGCAATTCATCGACGCCCTGCAATTGCAGATCCTGTCCCCCAGCAGCCGCACGGAATGGGATATCCACAGCGCGGAGCTGAACCGGCCCGGGCTGCAGTTCGTGGGGTATTACGAGCATTTCGCCTATGACCGGCCCCAGGTGGTGGGCCTGACGGAAATGAGCTACCTGGAGCAGCTCAGCGACGAGGAGCGCCACGCCCGGCTGGACGCCCTGTTTTCCTACCCTATCCCCTGCATGATCCTCTGCCGCGGCATGATGCCCCAGGACGATATCCTGGAATTGGCGAAGGCCCACGACGTATGCGTGCTGCGCACCGAATCCGTCACCACCAGCCTGGTGGTGAACGCCATGAATTATCTGAACCGCGCCATCGCCCCCCGGTCCACCCTTCACGGCGTGCTGGTGGACGTGTACGGCGTGGGCGTGCTGATCACCGGCGAAAGCGGCGTGGGCAAAAGCGAAGCCGCCCTGGAGCTGGTCAAGCGCGGGCATCAGCTGGTGGCGGACGACGTGGTGGATATCTGCCGCATCACCCCCAGCCGCCTCATCGGCGAATCCCCGGAGACCGTGCGGCACTTCATGGAGATCCGCGGCATCGGCATCATCGATATCAAGGCCATGTACGGCATCAGCGCCGTGCTGATGAGCAAATCCATCGACCTGGTGATCCACCTGGAAAACTGGAAGGAAAAAAAGGCTTACGACCGCCTGGGCCTGGCCGAGGATTTCACCACCATCATGGACGTGCGGGTGCCCCACGTGGTGCTGCCGGTGCGCCCGGGGCGCAATCTGGCCGTGGTCATCGAGGTGGCCGCCCGGAATTTCTCCCTCAAGCAGCTTGGCTATTCCGCCGCCCAGGAGCTGGACCGGCGGCTGAACGAAATGATGAACACGCGGAAATAACGCTCCGCGAAAAAAGGAGGTTTCCCCATGATCCTGATCGGCATTGACCTGGGAGGCACCAATATCGCCGTGGGCGCCGTGGACGAAGAAGGCAGGATCCTGGCCCAGGCGTCCGCCAAGACCCTGGCCCAGCGCCCCTTCACCGAAATCGTCCGGGATATGGCCGGCTGCGTCCGCCGGGTGATGGATGCGCTGCCGGGCAGGGAATTTTCCGGCATCGGCATCGGCATCCCCGGCATCGCGGATGAAAACGGCACCGTGCTCAACTGCACCAACCTGGGCTGGTTCAACGAGCCCCTGGCCGACGAAATGCGCAAATATTTCGATCTGCCCGTTTATATCGGCAACGACGCCAACGTGGCCGCGCTGGCGGAATGCCACGTGGGGGCGGCGAAGGGCTGCCGCAGCAGCGTTATGATCACCCTGGGCACGGGCGTCGGCGGCGGCATCGTGCTGGACGGCCGCCCCTGGAACGGGGCCCACGGCCGGGGCGGCGAGATCGGCCATATGACCCTGGTGCCCGACGGGGTCCCCTGCACCTGCGGCAACAACGGCTGCGTGGAGCGCTACTGCTCCGCCACCGCCCTGATCCGCATGGGCCGGCAGGAATGCCGCGCTTTCCCGGACAGCCTGATGCTGAAAAAAGCAGGCGGCGATCCGGAAAAAATCAGCGCCAAAACCGTCATTGACGCTGCGAAGGAAGGTGATGCGCCCGCCCTCCGGGCATTCAATTCCTTCGTGTATTATCTGGCGCTGACCATCAATAACCTCACCGCGTCCCTGGACCCGGAAATGATCGTCCTGGGCGGCGGCGTCAGCCACGCCGGCGCTTTCCTGCTGGACGCCGTCCGGGCGCTGCTTCCCCGGTATCAGATCTTCAAGGCCCTGCCCATTCCCAAGGTGGAATTGGCGCAGCTTGGCAACGAAGCCGGCATCATCGGCGCCGCCATGCTGGGCAAGCGGTAAACCCCATTGATCTGAAACGAATGAATTTGGAGGGATTCCCATGAACTGTTCCGTTCGCCAGCTGTTCCGCCAGACTCCCGCGGATCAGACGGCCGTCACCGTATCCGGCTGGGTGCGCACTGTGCGCGACAGCAAGGCTTTCGCTTTTATCGCTCTCAACGACGGCACCTTCTTCAAGAACGTGCAGATCGTTTGCGAGCAGAACCTGGAGAATTTCCAGGACGTAGTCAAAATCACCCTGGGCAGCGCCATCGAGGTCACCGGGACCCTGGTGCTGACCCCGGAAGCCCAGCAGCCCTTTGAGATCAAGGCCGAAAAAGTCACCGTGATCGGCGCCTGCGATCCCGGCTATCCCATGCAGAAGAAGCGCCACACCGTGGAATACCTGCGCACCCAGGCCCATCTGCGGCCCCGCACAAATCTGTTCAGCGCCGTGTTCCGCATCCGGTCCCTGGCGGCCCAGGCCATCCACGCTTTCTTTGCGGAGCGCTCCTTCGTTTACGTGCATACCCCTCTGATCACCGCTTCCGACTGCGAGGGCGCGGGCGAAATGTTCCGGGTCACCACCCTGGACCTCAACGACCTGCCCAAGGATGAAAACGGCAAGGTGCTGGACAAGGAGGATTTCTTCGGCAAGCCCGCCAACCTCACCGTTTCCGGCCAGCTGAACGTGGAATGCTTCGCCCAGGCTTTCCGCAACGTTTACACCTTCGGCCCCACCTTCCGGGCGGAAAAATCCTATACCCCCCGCCACGCCGCGGAGTTCTGGATGATCGAGCCGGAAATCGCCTTCGCCGATCTTCAGGACGATATGGCCCTGGCCGAGGAGATGCTCAAGTACGTCATTTCCGACGTGCTGGCGAAGGCCCCCGAGGAAATGGAATTCCTGAACAGCTTCGTGGACAAGGGCCTGATCGCCCGGCTGCAGCATGTGGTGAACAGCCGCTTCGCCCGGGTCTCCTATACCGACGCCATCGATATCCTCCTCAAGGCCGACAGGAAGTTCGATTATCCCGTCCACTGGGGCATGGATATCCAGACCGAGCATGAGCGTTATCTGGCCGAGGAGCATTTCGGCTCCCCCGTGTGCGTGTACGATTATCCCAAGGACATTAAGGCCTTCTACATGCGCCAGAACGACGACGGGAAAACCGTGGCCGCCGTGGATATCCTGGTGCCCGGCATCGGCGAGCTCATCGGCGGCAGCCAGCGCGAGGAACGATTGGACGTGCTGGAAGCCCGCATCCGGGAGCTGGGCCTGGATATGGATTCCTACTGGTGGTATCTGGAGCTGCGCAAATACGGCACCACGCCCCACGCCGGCTTCGGCCTGGGCTTCGAGCGCCTGATCATGTATCTGACGGGCGTGGGCAACATCCGCGACGTGCTGCCCTTCCCCCGCACTACCGGCAGCGCGGACTTCTGATCTTATACACGTATGGCCCCGGCCGTTCATCGGCCGGGTTTTTTTTCCCCAAATTGCGGGAACTTTTTTACCGCTTCCGCCGTCCAACTTAAGTGAAACGGAAAACGCAGGGAGAAGAATCCCTTGCAAACTTTTTCCAGATCCGTATAATGGAATCAGACAGCCATTCCTTTATACCGATCGTTCACAGCCATCAAAGGAGTGAAACAGCATGAAACGGTCCATCGCCCTGTTGCTGGCGCTGCTGCTTACTGCGGCTTCCGTCGCCGCGTTCGCCCAGGTCCCCGCCGGATCCCAGATCGTATCCAGCGAAGCCCTGCAGTTTTCCACCCTGGCGCCCGAGGACGCCGCCGTGTATGCGGACGGGGAATCCATGTTCATAGATCTGGATCCCGTGGACGGCATCCCCTATGTGGAGATCGACAAAGTCCTGGGCCAGCGGTACGATACCGACAGGTATTTCTATGAAATCCTGATGAACGATATGCAGTCCCGGTACGGCGACAGCCTGCGGGGCACCTCCGTCATGGAATACTACACCGTCGGCGGCAAGGATCTGCCCGCCGCCCAGTTCACCTACAAGGTGGGCGAATACACGGTGTACTTCCTGCAGGCGCTGGAGCTCAACGGAGACGACACGGTGTTCTACACCGCCAAATTCCTCTCCGAATACCGGGAAGAAACCCTGAACGCCCTGGACATGGCCGTTCGCTGTTATCAGCCCGACGCCCATTACTACGGCGGCGCTCAGGTGCAGCCGCCTGTGGACGGGCCCGTTCCTCCGCAGACCAGCCCCGCCCCGCAGCCCGCGCCCGTCACCGGCGCCGTGGCCGTGTCCTTCGAGCATGTACGGTATGAAGACATGCGCCTTGCCCAATGCGCGGCGCCCGCGGGCTACAGCATCACGCCCTATCCGGACATCTGCGGCGACACCCGCAGCTTCACCGCGCCCCTGGGCCTGACCGTCATCGCCAAATCCCCGGACGGGCGGACCTCCATGGTGTACGAATCCCCCAGCGCTTTCCTGGAAATCGCATCCTCCACCAAGGGCGGCAGGCCTTTCCGGACGCAGGAGAACGGCGGCTACGATACCATGACCATGACCCCCATGGCCCAGTTCCCCCAGCCCAACGCCTACGCCTATGCCTATCTGACCGGCAAGTACCCCGGCACGGAAATCACCTATATCGGATCCAAGGATCTGTCCGCTTATCAGCCCCTGTTCCAGAAAAACGCCGAGGATAAATACAACGCCCTTTGCGCCGGCCATCCCGAGCTGGTGGGCCTGAACATCGACAGCGTTTCCGTCAACGGAGATATCTGCGCCTTCAGCGGCGAAGTGAACGGCGAACCCTATTTCTTCGTGGTGGGCACCGTGATCGAAGCCACCCAGACCACCTCCACCATGGCCTTGCTGGAAGGCACGCTGAAGGAAGTGGAAATCCTATGGAGCCCCCTGTGCACCTATGTGCTCTCCTGCCCCGTCGCGGAGTTCGACAGCGTTTATCCCGCCTTTGAGATCTTCATGGAGAACACCACCGTCAGCGACCAGTTCATCGCCGCCAACCAGCGCCTGAGCGAGGAGCTGCGTCAGATCATCGTGGATTCACGGATGCCCTCCGGCTACAAATACAGCCGCGCCGTCCTGAGCACCGCCACCGGCTCGGATGAAACCTACGACGACGAGCGCTTTACCGATTACATCTTCGATCAGAACGACTACACGCTGTCCGACGGCTCCCACGTCAAGGTCTCCACCGCCTACGATTACGTCTATGAAGGCGACAACGGCGTGGTGTATTTTTCCGACAGCGCCTTCCCCCAGCCCGGCACCCAGCTGACCCCCAACAGATAACCAAAATATCAAAGCCACCGGCTCAACCGGTGGCTTTATTCCGTTTTGGAAAGACTATTCGGGTAAACCAGCATGCATTTTCGGCATAAATCACCTTGACGGCGTCTGTCAAATAATATAAAATATGTGTAGCAAATTTTTATATCATACAACAAGGAAGGAAGTTTTCTCATGGCAAAACAGCGGCAAGATGGCAAGAAGAAAAAGTGGCCTGTTGTGCTCATTATTGTGGCAATCCTGACCGGCATGACTGTCTACGGGGCCGTGTTCCAGCCCAACGCTACCACAAAAAAACAGGCGGAAGAAAAGCTGGCTGCAGAAAAGAAAGCCACAAACATTTATGGCAACGAGGTCTTCTTTGAGAAGGGCCGCTATGGAATCAAGCGCGGTGATACGATCATCGCAGATTCGGTGTGGGAATCCATCAAAGAAGCGGTGGGGGGCGATACCGTTTTTTACGTCGTGGGCTATCGTGATAAAACAAAAGGGGCCCAGATCAGGAAGGAATATGATTCCGTCACAGGAATAGATGATGAACTCCGTTACGGGATTTTGGACGCTGATGGAAAGGTGATAGTCCAGCCACAGTATACAGACATTGATGCCGGCAGCATCCTCTATGATAACGAAACCGGGCGGAGCAATGTGAAGCCTTATCCGGGCAGTTATGTAGTCTTCACTGATCTGGTTCCGGACGGTGGAGAAAAAAACGGGAAAAAGACCAGAGAGCGTCGGGATTACCTGGTCCGAAAAGGCACCTGGGAGATCGTCAGTGACCTGGGAGATTACTATTTCAGTTCTTTTATCAACGATGAATACATAGTGGTATGGAGAATCGACCGTCTCGTTGATTACGCAGGCGCCTTAAAAGCCATCCAGCCCACCGGAATTTACAGCATCTCCCGGCGTGAGTTGCTGTGGTCTTACGACAATGTCTCCACCAGTGGCATTTATTATTACCCGGATCTGGGATTTGCAGCCAAGACCGACTACAAAGACGAAAAACCGAACGTGTATATCACAATGGACGGCAGGATAGTCCGAAATATCTCCGAATTTGATGACACCCATGGCCTGCTTTGGGTCTTTGACAGTGCTTCCCGAAAGGGCAAGTATGCCCTGTATGGCTTTGACGCCCAGCCGATCAGTGACATCCGTCTGGATAAAGCGCCGTACAAAACCCCCGATGGCAGAACCATTCAGTTCGTCTACAGCGCTTCACAGGGCTATCAGGTATTCGATTATGATACTAAGACGTGCAAAACCGTTAACGGGGTCGAAAAAACAGGGCCATGGTCAGAGGGTTTTGCCGCAGTGATGAATGCCGATCTGCAGTGGGGCTATGTCAATGACCGGGGCGAATTTCTCTTCGCTTACCAGTTTGACGAGGCAGAGAGTTTCAAAAATGGGGTAGCATCCGTCGTTCAGGGCTTTAACCGGCTGACAGTCGACCAGTATGGCAATATCAGGTGAAACAGCAGCCAGAACAAAAACAGCCCCTGTCCCGAAAGAATCAGCGAGACAGGGGGTTTTCTTTTTTGAGTAGCTTTTTACTTCCTGCAGTAGGCGATCGCGTCCGCCTGGAACTGCAGTCCATCCGGTCCGCCCACATGGGCGAAATTGGTCTGGATGGATTTCCGGGCGGGATAATGCCCGCCGAAGCGCTCGTGAATCACCTTTTCCATCACCGGGATATTCCATACGTCCCGGAAAAGGCAATCCATCTGCACCACGTTTTCAAGCGTCAGCCCGAACAGAGCGAGCCGCCTTTCCATCTCGTCGAAGGCGCCGTTTATCTGCTCCTCCACCGTGCCGCCCACGTTGCCCACGCAGTAGGACAGGAAATAGTAATCCCCCGCCTTCACGATGCCGGAATGGGCGAAGCCCTCGTTGATGTCTTTCCGTACGATCCCGCTCATTTCAATACTCCCTTCAAAAACTGTCCGGTATAGCTTGCCTTCACGCCGGCGATCTCCTCCGGCGTCCCCGCCGCGATCACCGTACCGCCGGCGTCTCCCCCTTCGGGGCCCAGGTCGATGATGTAGTCGGCGGTCTTGATGATGTCCAGGTTGTGCTCGATCACCAGCACGGTATTGCCCTGATCCGTCAGCTGCTGCAGCACCTTTACCAGCCGGCTCACATCGTCCATGTGCAGCCCGGTGGTGGGCTCGTCCAGGAGCACCAGGGTCTTTCCCGTGGCCCGGCGGCTCAGCTCCGTGGCCAGCTTCACCCGCTGGGCCTCGCCCCCGGACAGGGTGGTGCTGGGCTGGCCCAGCTTCATGTAGCCCAGGCCCACGTCGTACAGCGTGCGCAGCTTCTGCATCACGGCAGGATGCGCCTCGAAAACGCCCATGGCCTCCTCCACCGTCAGATCCAGCACGTCGGCGATGGACAGCCCCTTGTATTTGACCTCCAGCGTTTCCCGGTTGTACCTTTTCCCGCGGCATACCTCGCAGGGCACGTAAATATCCGCCATGAAGTGCATTTCGATCTTCAGCAGCCCGTCCCCCGAGCAGGCCTCGCACCGGCCGCCCTTCACATTGAAAGAGAAGCGGTTCTCCTTATAGCCCCGGATCTTGGCCTCGGTCAGCTGGGCGAACACCTTGCGGATCAGGTCGAACAGCCCGGTGTAGGTGGCCGGGTTGCTGCGGGGAGAGCGCCCGATGGGCGACTGGTCGATATTGATGATCTTGTCCAGCTGCTCCACGCCCTCGATGCGGTCGTAATCCGCCTTCCGGGGGCGGGCGCGGTTGAGCTGATGGGCCAGGGCGGTATACAGGATGGCGTTCACCAGGCTGCTTTTCCCGCTGCCGCTGACCCCCGTGACGCAGCAGAACACCCCCAGGGGGAAGCTGACGTCGATATTTTTCAGGTTATGCTCCCGGGCGCCCCGCACCGTCAGCCACCCCTGGGGCGTGCGGCGGGCTTTGGGCACCGGGATGCGCATTTTGCCGCTCAGGTATTTGCCGGTAATGGATTCCGGGGCGTTCATCACGTCCTCCACCGTGCCCTGGGCCACGATCCGGCCCCCGTGTTCCCCGGCTCCGGGGCCGATATCCACCAGGTAATCCGCGCTGCGCAGCGTTTCCTCGTCGTGCTCCACCACGATCAGGGTGTTGCCCAGCTGCTGCAGACGGCGCAGCGTCCGGAGCAGCCGGGCGTTGTCCCGCTGGTGCAGGCCGATGCTGGGCTCGTCCAGGATATAGAGCACCCCCACCAGGCCGCTGCCGATCTGGGTGGCCAGGCGGATGCGCTGGGCTTCCCCGCCGGAGAGCGTGGCCGCCGCCCGGGACAGCGTCAGATAATCCAGCCCCACGTCGCACAGGAAGCCCAGGCGCGCGTTCACCTCCCGCAGGATGGGCGCGGCGATCATCCGCTCCTTTTCGGATTGCTTCAGCTGCCCGAGGAAATCCCGGGTCTTGCGGATGTTCCATTCGCTGATTTCCGCGATGTTCCTGCCCCCCACGGTAACGGCCAGGGCCTCGGGCTTCAGCCGCCGCCCCTTGCAGATGGGGCAGGTCTCGTGGGCCATGTACTCCTCGTACGCGGCCTTCATGCCCTCGCTCTGGGTCTCCTGATAGCGGCGCTCCAGGGAGGGGATCACCCCCTCGAAGGTGGTCTGGTAGGTGCCCGTTTCAAAGACGATTTTCAGCTTCTGCGCCCCGGTGCCGTAGAGGATCTTTTCCTTGATCTCCTCCGGCAGCGCCCGGAAGGGCGTATCCATGGAAAAGCCGTAAAAATCCGCCATAGCCCGGAACATGCTGTGGGCGGTGGAGCCCACGTCCCCGCTGTTCCAGCCCATGCAGCTGACGGCCCCTTCGTTCAGGGATTTGTCCGCGTCCGGCACCACCAGATTGGCGCTGACCTTCATGGTCTCCCCCAGGCCGGAGCAGTGGGGGCACGCCCCGTAGGGATTGTTGAAGGAGAACATCCGGGGAGCCAGCTCCTCGATGTTCACGCCGCAGTCCGGGCAGGCGTAATTCTGGGAAAACATCATTTCCTTATCGTCCGGGGAAACCAGCACGCAGGCCAGCCCGCCGGACTGCTTCATGGCGGTCTCCAGGCTGTCGGTCAGCCGCTGCTGGATGCCCGGGCGCACCACCAGCCGGTCCACCACCAGATCGATCTGATGCTTTTTCTGCTTGTCCAGGGGCGGCGCGTCGTCCAATTCGTACATTTCCCCGTCGATCCGCGCCCGGACGAACCCGCTTTTCAGCGCGTCCTCCATCAGCTTCACATGCTCGCCCTTGCGCTGACGCACCACCGGAGCCAGGATCTGGATCCTCGTGCCCTCCGGCAGAGCCTCCACGGCGTCCACCATCTGGTCCACCGTCTGCTGCCTGATCTCCCTGCCGCATTTGGGGCAGTGGGGCAGGCCCGTCCGGGCGTATAAAAGCCGCAGGTAATCGTGGATCTCCGTCACCGTGCCCACCGTGGACCGGGGGTTTCGGGCGGTGGTTTTCTGGTCGATGGAAATGGCGGGCGAAAGGCCCTCGATGCCGTCCACGTCCGGTTTGTCCATCTGGCCCAAAAACATCCGGGCATAGCTGCTCATGCTTTCCACATAGCGGCGCTGCCCCTCGGCGTATATCGTATCGAAGGCCAGAGAGGATTTGCCCGATCCGCTCAGCCCCGTGAATACCACCAGCTTGTCCCGGGGGATCGTCAGGTCCACGTTTTTCAGGTTGTGCTCCCGGGCGCCCCGGACAATGATTTTATCCTCCATGTCCGCCTCCGTCATTTCAATCGGGTACGGCCCATTATAGCACATATGTTCGCATTTGTGAAGGGGCATCTTTCGCGTTTTTTCCCTTGAAATCGGGGGCGTTCTATGCCATAATAAACCGATAAGGAGATGATGCCCATGGCCACCGGCATCTGGGTGCGCCTGATGCACAAGAACCACATCCTCCGGGACGCCACCGTGGACTGCGCCCACGGGGAATGGCAATCCGCACTGGACGCCGCCTGCCGCCAGCTGGATATGCCCCGTCCGCTGATCCTCGCCCGGCACGAGAGGGACTGGGAGCAGTTCAATCAGGCCCGGTTCCTGCCGGAGCATTTCATGGAATCCGTTCCCTTCGACCGGATGGAAGTGGAATTCATCGACCCGGACAAAAAGAAAAAGAACCCGAACCCTTACGCTCCCCTACTGTAAAAACAGGACGGCGATTATGAAAAAATTCCTGCTTCCGTTTTTGCTTTTCCTGCTCCTGTCCGCCCCCGCCTGTGCGGAGATCGCGGTCACGGAGGTGATGGCCTCCAACGGTGTGTATATCAACGGCGAAGCCTACGACTGGGTGGAATTGTACAACGCCGGGGAAAAGGCCGTGGACCTGAGCGGCTGCTACCTTTCCGACAGCAAAAAGAACCCCACCAAATGGGCCTTTCCCGAAAAAACCGCTTTGAAGCGCGGGGAATACCTGCTGGTTTACTGTACCGGCGAGGACGTGAACCCCGGGAAAAACGGCGTGTATTACGCCAATTTCAAGCTGTCCTCCTCCGGCGATAAAGTGATCCTGACGGACCGGGACGGAGAAACGGAGATTGTTTCCCTCAAATTCCCCGTCCAGTACGGAAACGTCTCCTGGGGCCTGCCGTCGGGCGGCGGGGAGTACGGCTTTTTCGCCCAGGCCACGCCGGGGAAAAAGAACCCGGCCCAGGCGTATCCCGCCCGGGCGGCGCTGCCGGCGCTGACGCTGCCGGGCGGGTTCTACGACGGCCGGATCACCGTCGGGGCGACAGCGGAGGAGGGGCTCTCCCTGCGCTACACCCTGGACGGCTCCACCCCCACGGAAAAATCCAAGCTCCTGCCGCCGGAGGGCGTCGCGTTCCAGAAAACCGGCGTTTTCCGGGTGCGGGCCTTCGGGGAAAACCTGGTGCCCTCCGAAACCGTGTCCGCCACCTACCTGATCGGCCAGGACCATCCCGTGTCCGCGGTGTGCCTGGTGACGGACGAAAAATACCTCTTCGATCAGAACACGGGCCTTTTGGTGACGGGCAAAAGCAAAAGCTATCCCAATTACGAGCACGACTGGGAATACCCCGCCAACGTGGAATACTACACCGCCGACGGGACATGTGAGATCAACCAGCTGGGCACCTTCACCACCGCGGGCCATTCCGCCCGGCAGAACAACCAGAAATCCATCGCCGTATTCGCCCGCAAGGCCTACGGGCCGGACCGGTTTTATTTCAATCCTTTCCCCCACCGGAACTATGAAAGCTATAAATCCCTCCTGCTGCGCGGCGCCAATTCCGACGCCTTTTCCACCCGCATCCGGGATGCGGTGATCTCCTCCCTGGCAGAGCCCCTGGACATCTGCTATCAGGACGCGCTGGCCATCGAGGTGTACATCAACGGCAAATACTGGGGACATTACAATCTGCGGGAAAAGATCAACAAGCATTTCGTGGCCCAATGGGAAGGCGTGACCGACGAAAAGGAGATCGACCGGATCGACCTGCTGGCCCGCACCGGCCGGGACGAATTCGTCAATAACGGCGACAACGCCGACTGGCTCTCCCTGTGCGATTTCTGCAAAACCAAGGACCTGAACGATCCTGAAAACCTGCAGTACGTCCTGGACCGCCTGGATACGGAAAGCCTGTTTACCCACGCCGCCTTTGAAATCATCATCGGCAACAACGATTTCACCAACGTGCGGGTCTACCGGGTGCCGGGAGGCAAATGGAAATACCTGCTTTTCGACGTGGAGGCCGGCTTCCTGTCCATGGACAAGGGGCCCATGAATTACTACATCAAGAAAGTGAACGACAAGGTGCAGGGCTTCCGGCACGAGCCCCTGGCCGCGCTGCTGAACGTGCCGGAAATGCGCGCAAGGTTCCTCGCCCGCTTTGCGGAGGTGCTGGAAAAATCCTTCCAGTGGCCTTATGTGGAAAGCCATTTCCTGCCCTGGGAGGAAACCATGGAAATCCTGCTGCCCCGGCACCTGACCCGGTGGAAGCACGTCACCATGAAGGCCTGGCGGCAGAACGTGGACGCGGTAAAGTACTACGCCCGGATGCGGCCGGTGAAAATCGTATCCATGCTGCAAAGCCATATGAAGCTGACAGAAGAAGAAGTGGAACAGTATTTCGGGAATGTGCAGCGCCTGCTGGATTCCGTCAACACAGCGCGAGGTGCCGAATGAAGCTGCTGATCGCATCCGATATCCACGGCTCCGCCGTCTTCTGCCAATCGCTTATGCGGGCCTGGGACCGGGAACGGGCGGACCGGCTGCTGCTCCTGGGGGATCTGCTCTATCACGGCCCCAGGAACGATCTGCCGGAGGGATACGACCCCCGCCGGACAGCAGAAATGCTGAACCAGCGCCGGGACGGGATCCTCTGCGTCCGGGGCAACTGCGACGCCGAGGTGGACCAGATGATGCTGCGGTTCCCCATGCTGGCGGAATACGCCCTGCTGTCGCTCTCCGGCGCCGCGCTGTACGCCTGCCACGGTCACGCCCTCGGCCCGGACAGTCCGCCTCCCCTGCGCCGGGGCGACGTGCTGCTGTACGGCCACACCCACGTGCCCGCCTGGGAGGACCGGGACGGCTGCCTGTGGCTGAACCCCGGCTCCGTTTCCATCCCCAAAAACGGCTCCGCCAGGAGCTATATGACGTTTGAAAACGGCGTTTTCACATGGAAAACGCTGGCGGGGGATGCTTTTCACCGCCTGGCCTTATGATTTTCATTGCCTGAAACGCGCCGCAGGGACGCCCGGAAAAATGCACGCGATTTGTTTTTCCCTTGCGTTTTTCTTCGCTTCATGCTACAATGCGCTTGATTCGTACGCAGAGTAGCGGCAGGCGCGTCAAGTGCTCATGGACGGGGAGTTGCCATGGGACGAAGCCGGGTTTCCGGCGCGGTGCCTGCTGCGCATCCCGCTGCTTTAGGAAACTGCCTCTGCGGATCGAGCAATTCATCTGTGAGGAGGCGGTTTTTTATGTCCGAAAAAGAGCAGAACAAGGTCCTTTCGTACTTCAAAAGCCTGATGCCCAGGCGGGAAAATCAGGGGGGGCAGCTGTTTACCACGCAGAAGCTGGTCACGCTGGCGATCCTGGTGGCCCTGCACGTGATCATCGCCCGCATCGCCAGCATTAAGATCGGGCCCAGCATCGTGATCACCGTGTCCGGCATCACGGAAGTGGTGGCCGGGCTGCTGTTCGGCCCCCTCAGCGGTGGGATCACGGGCCTGCTGGGCAGCTTTCTCAACCAGCTCATAACCTACGGCTTCACCGCCACCACCGTGCTGTGGATCCTGCCGGCGGCGGTGAAGGGCTGGATGTGCGGCGTGTACGCCAAGGCCTACGATTATCAGCTGAACCCCTTCCAGATCCTGTGGATCCTGGCCGTTTCCGCGCTTGTGGTCACCACCATGAACACCGTGGTTCAGATCATCGACGCGGAAATCTTCCAGTATTCCACGAAAGCCACCCAAGTCGCGATCATGGTGACCCGTTACATTAACGGCGCGCTGACCTCCGTGGTTTACATGATCGTCACCACGCCCCTGCTGCACCGGCTGAACAAGCTGCCCGGCATCAAAAAGATGCGGGAATGATCCCGGGGAGGCCGCGCGATGACACAGCAGCAAAAAGCCGTTTTGCAGGGCCTGGCGGAGCTGTACCCCAACGCCGGGCCGGAACTGCACTTCACGAATCCCTTTGAGACTCTGGTGGCCACCATCCTGGCCGCCCAGTGCACCGACGCCCGGGTGAATACGGTCACCCCCGCCCTGTTCCGGGATTATCCGGACGCTTTCGCCATGGCGAAGGCGGAGCCGGAGGAAATCTACCCCTACGTCAGGTCCTGCGGGTTCAAAAGCAAGGCCGTCAGCATCGTCAACGCCAGCCGCATGATCGTGGAGCGCTTCGGCGGGCAGGTGCCCGATACCCTGGAGGAATTGACGCAGCTCCCCGGCGTGGGCAGAAAGACCGCCAACGTGGTGCTGGCCTTTTCCTTCGGCAAAGCCGCCATCCCGGTGGACACCCACGTGTTCCGGGTGGCCAACCGCCTGGGGCTTTCCGACGCCCGGACGGTGGAGGAAACGGAGAGGCAGCTCATGGCCCTGATCCCGGAATCGGACTGGAGCCAGGCGCACCACTGGCTGATCCATCACGGCCGCCGGGTGTGCCACAGCCAGAAGCCGGACTGCGAAAACTGCGCGCTGAAGCCTTTCTGCAAATCCGCTTGCCAGGGGCGTATGATCAACCCCAAGGCCGACGCCAAACGCCGCGCCCGGGAGAGGAAGCAAGGCGTAACCTGCTGATTCTCCGCACCAAAAAAGCCGCCCGGAGCATAGCGCTTCAGGCGGCTTTTCGCGCGGTATCAGTAGTCCGCGCCGTAAGGCACCACGGCCACGATCTGATCCCGGATGTAGACGATGGTGTACAGGTTGCTGCCGTAGTTCTGGTAGTTGTTCATGAAATCCACCAGGTTCACGCTGCGGTGGCAGTCCTGCTTGGTGCCGTAGTACAGGATGCAGTTGGGGTTCACAGCGTAGCGGTAATGATCCACGGAGCTGTTGGAGAACGTGGACAGGTTGCCGCTGGTATAGTCCTCGCCGCTGTACTTGATGCTGACCAGGTCGGCGTCGATCATCCAAGTATTGCCGTCCAGGTAAATGTTGTTGATGTAGCCGGCGGACACGCGGGTGCGCCTTTCATCCGGCCGGCGCTGCATGAAGATGGTGTAGGTGGTGGACGCGCTGCCGTTGGTCACCACGATCTGCGCCACCTGGGGCTTGTTGTCCTCCGGCAGGGTGAGGTAATTGGAATCCTGGCCGCTGCGCACCACCTGGCCGTTCACGGTGATGACGGCGTTGGGGTCCGCGGCCGTGGGGGTAAAGCGGGGACGGGTCACGTTATAGCCCACCGTCAGCAGGTACGTGGTCTGGTACGGGCTGAACACCTCGGGCAGCATGATGCCGGTGTGGGTGCAGTTGTGGGTCAGGGATACCAGCAGCGTGGAGCCCGGGCCCATGCTGTAGGGGTTCACCGCTTCGCCGTCGTCGGCCAGTACGGGCATACAGGCGCACAGCAGCGCCAGGACCATCGCCAAAGAAATGATGCGTTTCATCGTTTTTTCTCCTCTCTGTGGGTTTTCACCGATACAACGTTCCTGTCCTCGTTTTTCTTGCATCTTTTTCCAGTCTTTGCGGAAAAACGATCCTTTTATTGTTCTTTTCGCCGTCCGGGGCTTGCTTCCTTCCTGCCGGGGCGGTATAATGCAGAAAAATCTTTTTGGAGGTACCTCCATGGACGACGCCGTATACACCCTGCTCCCCGGCGCGCCGCAGTCTCCCCGGGGCGAAGCCGAAACCGCCGTATACCGGCTGCTCACGGATCTGGGCATCCCCTTTTTCCGCATCGACCATCCGCCGGTGGCCACCATGGAGGACTGCCAGGCCATCGACCGCGCCCTGGGCGGCGAGATCTGCAAAAACCTGTTCCTGTGCAATCAGCAGAAAACCGTTTTTTACCTGCTGATGATCCAGGAGACAAAATCCTTCAGAACCAAGGATATTTCCAAGCAGCTGGGGGTGTCCCGCCTGTCCTTCGGCACGCCGGAGGATATGCGCCGCCTGCTGCACATTTCCCCCGGCGCGGTGTCCCCCATGGGATTGCTGTTTGAAAGCGCCCGGGACGTGCGCCTGATCATGGACCGGGCGCTGCTCTCCGCGCAGCAGCTGGGCTGCCATCCCTGCGTGAACACGGCCTCCATCCGCCTTTCCATGCGGGATTTTCTTGATATTTACCTGCCCGCCGTCCACCACGTTCCCACCTTCGTGGACGTGGCGGACGCCCAATGACCCGCCGGGAGGATGAAGATGGAATACAGGATCGTCGACGGCGCGGAGCAGATCCGCCCGGAAGAAGTGCAAAGGCTGCTGGGCACTACGTATTGGGCGGAAAAACGTTCCCTGGAAAAAATCGAAGCGTCCATGCGCAATTCATGCTGCTACGGCGTCTTTCCGGCGGAGGAAAACAGGCTGATCGGCTTCGCCCGGGTGATCACCGATCACGCCACCGCCTACTATTTGTGCGACGTGGTCATCGACGGGGCGTACCGGCGTCAGGGCCTGGGCAAGGCGCTGGTTTCCCACATCGTGTCGCTGCCGGAGTACGCCGATCTCCGGGGCTTCCTGTTCACCCGGGACGCCCATGGGCTGTATGAAAAATACGGCTTTGAAACGGTAAACGGCAGAGCCATGGCAAAATCCCCGGACCGTGCCTGATCCGGGGATTTTTCTTTTGGTCGGTCAGCCGTTCCGCCCTGCATCCAGCCGCAGGATCTGCGCGCCCATCAGCGCCGCCTCCTCCGGGTCGTGGACGGCCAATACCGCCAGGGGGAAGACATCCCGGATGCGCCCGGCGATCCGGCTCCGCAGCGCTTCGTCCAGGCCCTTGAAGGGCTCGTCCAGCAGCAGCACGTCCCCGCCGAAGGCCATCGCCCGCGCCAGGGCCACCCGGCGCTGCATGCCCCCGCTCATTTCCCGGGGATACTGCCCGCCGTCGATCTCCATTTTTTCCAGCCAGTATGCCGCCCTTTCAGCACCGCTGACCAGGGCGATATTTTTTTCCGCCGTCAGCCAGGGCAGCAGCCGGTCCTCCTGGAACAGGAAAGCGGTTTTTCGGTTTTCCAGCCCCGTGATCCTGCCTGATGCCGGCGTTTCCAGCCCGGCCAGCAGCCTTAGCAGGGTCGTTTTCCCATAGCCGGAGGGGGCCATCAGCGCCGCGGTCCCCGTATCCGGCAGCGTCAGATTCAGATGCGAAAACACCGGCTTGCCGGGATAGGAAAAGGATACGTCCTCCACGCGGATCACGCTTTTTCCCCCTTCCTGCGCATCACGGCCTTCAGCATTCTTTCCAGCGCCATCGATAGCAGCACCACCGTCAGCGTCCAGGCGAACAGATCCGCCGCCTCCAGATACACCTTGGCGTCGTTGAGATACTTGCCCACGGACAGATCGGGCGTGGCGATCACCTCCGCCGCGATGCCGGATTTCCACGCGAAGCCCAGCCCGTTCACGCAGGCGGCGGTGAGGGCGGGGCGCACGGCGGGGAGATACAGATACCGCGCCGTCTGCTTTTTCGTGAACCGGTACGCCCGGCACATTTCCTTCAGCTGCGGGTCCACGCCGGCCAGCGCCTCCTGCACCCCCGTCCACACGATGGGCAGCACCATCAGGAAAGAAATGAACACCGGCACCCGGCCCTTGGCGATCCACAGATACACCAGGATGATGATGGACGCCACCGGCGTGGCCCGGATCACCGACCGGACCGGGGACAGGAATTCCTCCGCCGCCCGGAAGCGCCAGCACAGCGCCGAAAGCAGGATGCCCGCCCCCACAGCGCACAGGTATCCCGCGGCCACCCGGAGCAGGGTCATGCCCACGCTCAGCCAGAATTTCCCCGTTCCCGCCAGCGCGATCCATGCCCACAGCGTGTCGGCCGGCCCGGGCAGCAACTTGGGCAGGCCCACCAGCAGCGTGAGCCCCTGCCACAGCCCGATCCATACGACGGCGATCAGCGCCCGGCGCACGTGTCTGTTCATTTCCTCTCCTTACAGCAGGGGGATCATGTCCCTCAGCCGGTCAAACACAAGATCCGGCTGAATCGGCGATCCGCGCAGCATTTCCTGCGTGGTTTCCCCGCTCATCACCAGGATGCTCAGCATCCCGAAGTTCCTGCCCGTAGCGATATCGGTGTACAGCCGGTCCCCCACCATGGCCATTTCTTCCTTTTTCAGGCCCGTCACCCGCAGCGTTTCCTCCACGATGCCCCCGTAAGGCTTGCCGATGATCACGTCCGGTTCCCGGCCCGTGCTGGCCTTCACATAGGCGATGGTGGCCCCGATGTCGGGAATGAACCCCGTTTCCGTGGGGCAGTTGAAATCCGGATGCGTGGCGATATAGGGCAGCCCGGCACGCACATGATCGCACAGGGCGGTCATTTTTTTGTAATCCAGCTCGGTATCAAAGGCGATCAGCACATAATCGGGATGCTCCCGGTCGGTTTCGACGCCCAGGGCCTCCATTTCCGCAGTTTCGATGCGATTGGCCAGCAGGAACGCCTTCTTTCCCGGGAAACGCGCCGTCACGTACCGCGCCGCCGCCTGCCCGCTGGTGAGCACCCGGCGGAATCCCTCCGGCACGCCCATTTTTTTCAGCTTTTCCACGTAAAACGACGCGGATTTAGATGAATTATTGGTCAAAAACAGGCACTGACGGCCGGTATCGTGCAGCTTCTGCAAAAATTCCAGAGAGCCTTCGATCAGCCGGTCCCCCAGGTAAAAGGTGCCGTCCATGTCCAGCAGGAAGCAGCGGATCCCCTTCAGTCTTTCCGTCATCCTTCGCTTCCTCCCGTCAGCCCCACGTCGAACCGCAGCACGTCCCCGTCCCGGTGCACGATGCCCAGCAGCGCGTCATTGTAATAGACCCGGCATTTTTCCCCGTCCCGCAGTTCCGGGCTCAGCCCGGCGGGCAGCTTTCCCCCGTTCCGGCCGGCCTTCACAAATTTTTCCGGCAGCACGATCCGCGGCAGCGCCTGCAGCGGCCAATCCAGCGGCAGGAGCAGCTTTTCCAGCCGCCCTTCCTCCGCCGCCTGCACGGTTTCCTCTATCGTCACGCTGTCCGCTATGGAAAAGGCGCCGTGCCGGGTGCGCAGCAGAAAACGCATGTGGGCCGGCGCGCCCAGGGCCTGGCCGATATCGTGGCAAAGGGTGCGGATGTAGGTGCCGCTGCCGCAGTCCACCCGCAGCATGTACCCGTCCGGCCCCGTCTTCTCCCCCAGCTCCAGGGAACGGATCTCCGTTTCTCTTGCCTTGGTTTCCACCGCCTGCCCCTTCCGGGCCAGGGCGTAGAGGGGCACACCGTTCTGCTTGAGCGCCGAATAGGCCGGGGGCCGCTGCAGGATCATGCCCCGGAAGGCGCCCAGCGCCTTTTCGATCTCCTCCCTTTCCGGCACCCGCACGGCTGCTTCGATCACTTTTCCCTGGGCGTCCTGGGTGTCCGTAGCCCCGGAAAAGGCGATCTCCGCGGCGTAAGACTTGCTCTTGTCCGGCAAATGGTCCAGCAGCCTGGTGGCCCTGCCCACCATGATCGGCAGCACCCCCGCCGCTTCCGGGTCCAGGGTGCCGGCGTGGCCCACCCGTTCGCCGGTCAGGCGCTTGACCACCGCCGCGCATGCCCCGGAGGACATGCCCGGGGGCTTGAGCAGGTTCAGAAAGCCGTTCATGCGTCCTCCCGCAAAAGCGCCGCCGTCATTTCCTTTTCCAGCGCCGTTTCCATTTCCTCCAGCGTGCCCTTATACCGCATGCCCGCCGCCAGCGCGTGGCCGCCGCCGCCGAAGCGCTTTGCGATCTTCTGCACGTTCCGGGGGCTCACCGCCCGCAGGCTGGCCTTGCATTCGCCTTCCCTTTCCTCCGCCAGGAACGCCATTTCCACCCCCGGCAGGTCCAGGGCGTAATTGACGATGCCGGTGTTGTGCTCCGGCAGCGCCTCCGCCGCCCGGTAATCCGCCGTGGTCAAGCGCATGCACGCGCCCCGTCCGCCGGCAAAAAAGCGCAGGGAATCCAGCGCCCGCCCCAGCAGCCGCGCCGCCGGGATCTCCCGGATCTGGTGCACCGTCCGGGCCACCTTGGAAAGCTCCAGCCCTGCGTCCATCAATTCCGCCATCATTGAGAAGGCCTCCGGGGTGGTATTGGGGAAACGGAAATTGCCCGTGTCCGTGCTGACGGCGCAGTACAGACATTCCGCCGTTTCCCTGTCCGGACGGACGCCCAGCTTTTTCATCATCCGCCACACCAGGCACCCGGCGGCGGAGGCGTCCCCGTCGATCAGGTTCATCCGGGCGTAGCCCTCGTTGTCCCCGTGATGATCCAGCTGCAGCGTGAGTGGGCAGCGAAAAAACGGCTCCGCGCATCCGCCCAGCCGTTCAATGCTGGCGCAGTCCAGGGCCAGCCCCAGATCGAAGCGTTCCTCCCGGATCTCCTCCGCGCTCGCCACCCGGTCCGCGCCCCAGAGAAAGCCGTACAGTCCGGGCATGGGATCGGCGCAGCACATCGCGATTGTCTTGCCCATTCTTTCCAGCGTCCGCCCCATGGCCAGCAGCGATCCCACCGCGTCGCCGTCCGGCGCGGCATGGGTACATAACAAGATGCTGTTCGCGCCCTGGAGCGCGGACAGCATATCGTTTTCGCAGGTGTCAGTCTGCATTTTCTTGCGTATCCTCCTTGGAGGCCACTTCCCTGAGCACCTGGGCGATATGCACGCCGTAGGCGATGTTGCGGTCCCGTTCAAACAAAAGCTCCGGGGTGTAGCGCAGGTCCACCCGCGCCCCCAGCTCCCGGCGGATGTAACCGGCGGCTTTCTTGAGGGTTTTCACCATTTCGTCCGCCTTGTCGTCCTCCAGGACGCTGACGTACACCTTGCAGTACCTCAGATCCCTGGTCACGTCCGCCCGGGTCACGGCGTAGGTGCCGGTGATCCGCGGATCGTTCATTTCCCGGATGATAGCGTCGATGGCGTGGCGCACCTCCTCCGAGATCCTGTCGATGCGAAAACTGCTCACTGGTTTTTCCTTTCTTTCTGCTATCGGGAGCGCCATTCAGGAAACAGATCCCCCGCGCGATTCCGGAAGAAAGCCGTCCGATCAGAAAACATGCTTCCTCAGCCGGTTTTCCTTCGGGGTGCGGAAGGGCCCTTCTTCTCTACGAAAGAAAGGGCCCCTCCGCCTGTCCCGGCGCTTATCTTTCCACTTCTTCCATCACGAAGCACTCGATGACGTCGCCTTCCTTGACGTCGTTGTAGTTTTCCAATCCGATGCCGCACTCGTAGCCGCTGGCCACCTCACGCACGTCGTCCTTGAAGCGGCGCAGGGAAGAAAGCTTGCCCTCGAACACCACCACGTTGTCCCGCAGCAGGCGCACGCTGGCGTTGCGCTGCACCTTGCCGTCGGTGACGTAGCAGCCGGCGATGGTGCCCGCGCCGGTGATCTTGAAGGTATTGCGCACCTGGGCGTGGCCCAGCAGGCTTTCCTTGAATTCCGGCGCCAGCAGGCCCTTCATGGCCTTTTCGATGTCCTCGATGGCCTGATAGATAATGCGGTATAGCCGGATGTCCACGCCTTCCTTCTCGGCGGCGTCCCGGGCGGTGGCGTCCGGACGGATGTTGAAGCCGATGATGATGGCGTTGAAGGCGGAGGCCAGGTTCACGTCGTCCTGGGTGACGGCGCCCACGGCAGAATGCAGCACGCGGACCTTCACTTCGTCGTTACTCAGCTTCTCCAGCGCCTGCTTCACCGCCTCCACGCTGCCCTGCACGTCGGCCTTGATGATGATGTTCAGGTTCTGCACCTTGCCCTCGGAGATCCCGGCGAACAGATTGTCCAGGGACACCTTGGCCGTATTGCTCCGGGCGGCCTTCAGCTTGTCGCGGCGCTCCTGGGCCACCTGGCGGCTGAGGTGATCGTCCGCCACGGCGAACATCTCGTCGCCTGCGGAGGGCACTTCGTTGAAGCCGGAGATCTCCACGGGGGTGGAGGGCCCGGCGCTCTGCACGCGCTCGCCCCGGTCGTTGACCATGGCGCGCACGCGGCCCGCGGCCATGCCGGCCACGATATTGTCGCCGATTTTCAGCGTGCCGTTCTGCAGCAGCACCGTGGCCAGCGGGCCCCGGGCCTTATCCAGCTTGGCCTCGATGATGACGCCCTTGGCCATGCGGTTGGGATTGGCCCGCAGTTCCATGGTATCGGCCTGCAGGAGGATCATTTCCAGCAGCTCGTCCACGCCCTGGCCGGTCACGGCGCTGACGGGCACCATGATGGTCTCGCCGCCCCAGGCTTCCGGCACCAGATCGTACTTGGTCAGGTCCTGCATGATGCGGTCGGGATTGGCCGCTTCCTTGTCCATTTTGTTGATGGCCACCACGATGGGCACCCCGGCGGCCTTGGCGTGGTTGATGGCCTCGATGGTCTGGGGCATCACGCCGTCGTCCGCGGCCACCACCAGCACGGCAATGTCCGTGGCCTGGGCGCCGCGCATGCGCATGGCGGTGAAGGCCTCGTGGCCGGGGGTATCCAGGAAGGTGATCTGCCGGCCGTCCAGCTTCACGGTATAAGCGCCGATGTGCTGGGTGATGCCGCCGGCTTCCGTGGCGGTGACGTGGGCCTTGCGGATATAGTCCAGCAGGCTCGTTTTGCCGTGGTCCACGTGGCCCATGATGGTGATGACCGGAGGCCGGGGCTGCAATTCGTCCTCGCTGTCCTCCTGAATGGTTTCGGAAAGCACGTCTTCGGCGGTCTTATCCAGCTTCATTTCCAGCTCAACGCCGAATTCGGAGCAGACCAGCGACGCCGTATCGTAATCCAGTTCGCTGTTGATATTGCTCATGATGCCCAGCATCAGCAGCTTTTTGAGGATCTCGCCCGCGGGCTTGCCGATGCGCTCGGTCAGGTCCTTGACGGTGATGGTTTCGGCGGTCATGAACGCCTTTTCGATCTTGATGGGGGCCATCATCTGCTGGGCGGAAGGCTGCTTCTTGGTGGTGCGGGCCTTCTTGCCGCCGCGGACGGTATCGTCGTCGTAGCCGTTGAAGGATTCCTTCACCAGCTGCTTGCGATTCTTCGCCACGTGCTCCGGATCGTGCTGGCGGATATACTGCTTTTTATTGGGATCGTAATTGCTGACCCGCTCCTTTTCCACCACGGGGGTCAGCTCCGGGCCGCGGCTGCGTGCGCCGCCCA
>JAILBG010000111.1:0-2173 GCA_024681215.1 Clostridiales bacterium | reverse complement strand
GGAAACGCCCATGAAGGTTTTACTGGTCAACGGTTCATCCCGGCCCGACGGCTGCACGTCGGTGGCGCTGCGGGCGGTGGCGGCGGCGCTGGAAAAGGAAGGTATCGAAACGGAAACGGTGTTCATCGGTAACCAGCCCATGACCGACTGCATCGCCTGCGGCAAATGCCGGGAGCTGGTCAAGTGCGTGTTTGATGACATCGTCAACGAGATTGTATCCAAGGCGGCGGCATGCGATGGGTTCGTGTTCGGCTGCCCGGTGTATTACGCCCATCCCAGCGCCCGGCTCCTCACCGTGATGGACCGGGCCTTCTATTCCGGCGGGCGGCATTTCGCCTTCAAGCCCGCCGCCGCCGTGGTGTCCTGCCGCCGGGGCGGGGCCAGCGCGTCCTTCGACGTGATCAACAAGTATTTCACCATCAATTCCATGCCCGTGGTGGGCACCACCTATTGGAACGACATGCACGGCTCCTTGGCCGGGCAGGTGGAAAAGGACCTGGAGGGCCTCAACACCATGACCAACCTGGGGAAAAACATGGCCTGGCTGCTCCGGTGCATCGATCTGGGCCGGCGCAATGGCGTGAATCATCCCAAGCTTCTCAAGGTGTATACCCATTTTATCCGGGAATAAGCACGGATGGACGGCAGCGCTGAGCGTTTTTGCTCCGCCGGCGCTTCACCCGCCCCGCGGAACACGCGGTATTGGATCCGCCGATCCCCGCAAAGGAGGTTTCTATATGCATACCTACGCCCTTGAGTACATCCGGAAGCTCCTGTCCATTCCTTCGCCCACGGGCTTTACCCGGCAGGCCGCGGATGATGTGATGGACACCCTGACGGCCCTGGGCTTTTCTCCCCGGCGCACCCGGAAAGGCGCGGTGATCTGCGAATTGGGGGGCGAAGGGCGGGGCATCCTGCTCTCCGCCCATGTGGACACCCTGGGGGCCATGGTCCGGTCCGTGAAGCCCAGCGGCCGCATCCGCTACACCCACGTGGGCGGCTGGCAGGACGCCACGGTGGAAACCGAAAACTGCCTGGTGCACACCCGGGACGGCCGGACCTATTCCGGCACGGTGCAGTCCTGCAAGGCCAGCCAGCACGTGTTTCCCGGCATGGGCAAGGAGCCCCGGGAGGAGGATACCCTGGAGGTGGTGCTGGATGAGATCGTCCATTCCGCGGAGGATGTGCGGGCCCTGGGCATTGAAACGGGCTGCTATATCTCCTGGGATCCCCGCACCGTGCTGACGCCCTCCGGTTATCTCAAAAGCCGCCACCTGGATGATAAGGCCAGCGCCGGGATACTGCTGGCCCTGGCCCGGATGGTCAGCGAAGGCAAGGCCGTCCTTTCCCGCCGCACGGCGATCCTGTTCACGGTGTACGAGGAAGTGGGCCACGGCGCGTCCATGGCCCTGCCGGATGGCATCGAGGACCTGCTGGCGGTGGATATGGGCTGCGTGGGGGACGATCTGCAATGCGATGAAACCATGGTGTCCATCTGCGTGAAGGATTCCGGCGGGCCCTATGATTACAGCCTGACCTGCGAGCTGGTGGCCGCCGCCCGGGAAGCGGGGCTGCGCTATGCCGCCGATGTGTATCCTTCCTACGGCTCCGATGCGGGCACGGCCCTGCGGGCGGGCAACGACGTGCGCTTCGGCCTCATCGGCCCCGGGGTGTTCGCCTCCCACGGCTACGAACGCACCCACCTGCTGGGCATCGAAAACACCTGCAAACTGCTGCTGGCTTATCTGACCCGGTAAAGGAACCGGCGGCCGCCCAAGCACACGAGAGGAAGGGATCGCTGTGAAACTGCTTTCCATCGCCATTCCCAGCTACAATTCCCAGGATTATATGGCCCACGCCGTGGAATCCCTGCTGCCCGGGGGGGACGAGGTGGAGATCCTGATCGTGGACGACGGATCCAGGGACGATACCGCCTGCATCGCCGATGAATATGAGCGCCGCTATCCCGGCATCGTGCGCGCCCTGCACAAGGAAAACGGCGGCCACGGCGACGCGGTGATGATGGGCCTCAGGAACGCCGCGGGCCTGTACTTCAAGGTGGTGGACAGCGATGACTGGGCCGACACCGAGGCGTATCCCCAGGTGCTTTCCACCCTGCGCGCTTTTGTGGACGAGCCCCTGGATATGCTCATCAGCAATTATATTTACGACA
>JAILBG010000097.1:0-12181 GCA_024681215.1 Clostridiales bacterium | reverse complement strand
AGGGCGTCCCGGGCGTTCTTTTCCGCCAGGAGGGTCAGCGCCCGCTTGTCCCCCCGTTGGGGCACGGTGAGGGTCACCGGCCCGCCCCGGCGGCGGCGCAGCCATTCGGTGAGGTCGGCGTCGATCTCCGGCGGCAGCCCGGGGCAGAGCACCTCCCGGGCCGGGCGGCGCTCGTCGTCGTAAAACTGCACGATGAAATCGAACAGCACCTCCCCGGGGTCCTCCCTGCCTTCCCGGGGCAGGGGGAAGGAATCGCCCCCCACCATGCGGCCGCCCCGCACGTACATCACCTGGGCCATGGCGTCCAGATCGTCCTGGGCGATGGCGAACACGTCCGGCTCCGCCCCGCTGGTCTGGATGGCCTGCTGGCGCTGCATGAGGCCCTGAATGTCCCGCAGCTGGTCCCGCAGCCGGGCGGCCTTTTCAAACTGCAGCGCCGCGGCGGCGGCCCGCATGTCCTGCTCGATCCCCGAGGTCACGTCCTGATACCGGCCTTCCAGGAAGCGGAGCACCCGCTGCACCACGGCGCGGTATTCCTCCTCCGTGCACTTGCCGCAGCAGGGCCCCAGGCACCGGCCGATCTCATAGTTCATGCAGGGGCGCCGGGGCCCGTGCTCCGGCAGGCGGTGATTGCAGGTGCGCAGAGGGAAGAGCTTTTTGAGCGCTTCCAGCACCTCCCTCACCGCCGTGGCCCCGATGTAGGGGCCGAAATACCGGGCGCCGTCCGCCTGCTGCCGCCGGGCCAGGGTCACCCGGGGGAATGGCTCCCGCAGGTCCAGGCGGATGTAGGGATAGTGCTTGTCGTCCTTGAGCAGGATGTTGTAGTAGGGCCTGTGCAGCTTGATCAGGTTGCACTCCAGGATCAGCGCCTCCAGATTGGTGCGGCACAGAAGGATATCGAAATCATCCACATGCGAAACCATGGCCGCCACCTTCGGGGTATGGTCGCGGCCATGGAAATAGCTGCGCACGCGGTTTTTCAGGTTCACCGCCTTGCCCACGTAAATGATCTTCCCGTTTTCCTTCATCTGGTAGCATCCGGGAGAATCGGGAAGCAGCTTCAGCTTCTGCGCGATGATCTCGTTCATGGGGATCCCCAGGATCAGTTTTCGCCGTCCGCGTCGTCGTCGAATACGCTCTCCGCCACCTGCACCAGCTGGTCCATCAGGTCCTCGTCCACGGGAACGAATTCTTCCATGTCCTCTTCGCCCTCGCCCTCCAGGGGCTGCACCTTCATCACGTAGTGGGACGGCTCCTCGCCTTCGGGCAGATCGCACTTGTCGCTGAGCAGCACGTATTCATCCCCGTTGTAGAAGAAATAGCGCTCCACGCACAGGCGGATCTGTTCGCCGTCGTCGCCTTCCAGCTCGATGATGTCCAGTTCCTCGTCGTTGGCCATCGTTTCAACCCTCCTTTATTTCCGGCAGCACCGGAACGTACCTATTATATCCCATATCCCGGAAAAGCACAAGCGGCCCGGGAAAACGGCGGCCCGGAGAAGCGCGCGCCGCCGCAGCGGATAAAAAAGCGAAGGGCCCGCGGGCCCTTCGCTGCAATCCGGGGATAAATCCAAGGTCTTGTCTCAGTCGATCAGCGCAAGCATCTGCTGGAGCAGCTGCTGATGCGGGACGGAATTGTACGCCAGATCCCGGAACGCGGGGCTGTAGGAATAATTGCAGCGGCTGCAGAAGTAAAGCACCAGCTGATCGTCGTCGCCGAAGTATTCCTGGATGTTCATGGGCTCGCGGCGCTGCAGGGCCAGGGAACGCAGATCCTCGGGCTCATACTTGTTCAGATCGGTGATCTGGTTCAGGATGGTGAAGAATTCATAGGTGATCTTGATGGTGTTGCTGGCCAGGGTGTAATCCACGATGAGCTCGTCGTCCACGATGCTCAGCGTCACCTTGCCCACGATATCTGTGTTGGAGGCAACCAGCTCGTATTCCACCTTGCTGCCCGGGGCATCCTTGATGGCCTGGACGCTGAAGGGCGTGTACATATACCACAGATCCGTCACGTTGGGATAGAGGATGGTGCTGCTGTCCCGTAGCCGGGGGCCGAAGGCGCAGACGGTGTTGTTCGGCTTGGTGATGCTGTCCAGCTTCACGGTTTTGGTGTGGGCGGGATTGTTCTTGCAGGTGTAGACCATTTCGCCGGGCGCGGTCCAGGTGGGCTCCTTGGTCACCTTGCCGGCATCCCAATCGTGGCCGGTGGCGGGGATATCTTTGGTTTCCTTATGGCTGGAATCGCGCTTGCAGGTGCGGGTCTGAACGCCCTTTTCGGTGCAGGTGGGCTGCTTGGTGATGGCCCATTCGCCCCAGTCGTGGCCCAGAGGATCGATGTCCTTGGTTTCCTTATGGTTGGAATCGCGCTTGCAGACGCGCTCCTGGCTGCCCTTGGCGGCGCAGGTGGGCTCCTTCACGGTGCTCCAGTTGCCCCAGTCGTGGCCCAGGGCCGGCAGGGTCTTGGTTTCCACCTTGGTGCCGCAGACGGTGCACTTGCGGGCCTGTTCGCCTTCCGCGGTGCAGGTGGGCTCTTTGGTGGTTTCCCAGTTGCCCGGCTTATGGGCGACCATGGGAATGACTTCGGAGGCGTTTTCCAGATTGCAGCGCTTGCAGACCTGCTTCTTGAAGCCGGTGGCGGTGCAGGTGGCTTCGGTCACGGTGACCCATTCGAATTCGTGGCCCAGGGCCTTGGGATAATCCGTCGCGGTATGATGCGGATTATTCTTGCATTCCCGGTGGCGTTCGCCCGCTTCGGTGCAGGTGGGCGCCTTGTCGATGACCCACTCGCCCCAGTCGTGCTTGGTCATATCCGATTCGCCGACGTTTTCTTCCTTGGTGGCGCCGCAGATCGTGCAGGTGTACTTATACCGTGCGGGATGATCGCAGTTGGCATCCAGGATTTTCGTGCCTTCATCCCATACGTGGGCGCCGATGTGCTCGTCCGCCAGCGCGGCGGCGCAAACGCACACAAGCGTTGCCGCAAGAACCAGGAATAAGAGAGCCTTGCCGTAGCGATTGAGCCTGTTCATGTTCCATCCTCCTAACTTCATCCGGCGGCTGCCTGCCGGACGCTGAACTAAATTCCGCTGCCGGTTCCTCGGAACGGCAGAAAGAAACGGGTCGATGATGAACGCGGGGCTCAGGCGAAAACGGGCCGTCAATCGGCCGCATCTGCCGACGCAGCCACCGCGACGATAGGATCATTTGCCTGCTTCTTCCCGTAAAATATACCACATCTTGCATTTCAAGTCAATGCTTCCATTTTATATATTTACAAAAAACATGCGCCGGAAAAAGACAAATTTACAAAAAAACCGGGAAAATACGCGCCGCGGAAAGGCAAGCGCCCCGCCGCGGGACAAAACGGGGGTCCGCGGCGCATAAAATGGACGGAAACGGGAGGAGATGAGGAAAATGACCCGGAAATGCAAAAAAACCAGCGGCGGGCGGCGGGCGCTCCGGTGGGGGCTTTTGATCTGCGCGGCGCTGCTGGCGCTGTTCCTGCTTTTGGAAAAGAACCTGGAGGGCGTGATCCTGGATCTGGCCCACGCCCGGGCGGAGGCCATGGCGGTGGAGTATATCCACGAGGCGGTGCGGGACGTGATGGGGGATACGGTGTCCTATGAGGACATGATCCTGGTGCGCACGGACGGGGAGGGGCGGATCGCCATGCTGCAGGCCAACGCGGTGCGCATGAACGAGCTGGCCACCGCCGCGGCGATGCAGGCCCAATCCCGCCTGGAGAGCGCCGAAGCCCAGAGCGTTTCCATCCCCCTGGGGTCCGCCCTGGGGCTGCCGTTCTTAAGCGGCCTGGGGCCGCGGATCTCGGTCCGGGTGCTGCCGGTGAGCGCGGTGTCCGCCGCCTTCTCCACGGAATTTGAATCCGCCGGGATCAACCAGACGCGGCACAAGATCTATCTGTCGCTGCACACCACCGTCCGCCTGGTGATCCCCTCCTCGGCCCGGGAAGTGTCCCTGAGCAGCCAGGTGCTCATCGCCGAATCCATCATCGTGGGCACGGTGCCGGATTCCTTCGTGCAGGTGCCGGATATGGACAGTGCGCTGAACTTTTTCGCGCCCTGAAAACGGAAAAACGGGCTTTTTCCGGCCGTGATGGGCAAAAATGGTCGCGAAACTTGTAAAAACGTATATCTTTTCACAGGAAAACGCGCTGCTTGCTTGACAGCGGCGGCAGATTGCACTAAAATGCTATAGAGTGGATGCAATGTACCCGCGCGGTTTGATGCGCGTTTTCGGAAGGAGGGAGGGCAATATGAAATTTGCCCGGAATATCGTAAAGCTCGCCGCGGTGATGCTGCTGCTGGCGCTGGTATTCGCATTCGGCGCCGCCGCGGAGGAGGACCCGGTGGAGTTTGCCATCCAGGTGTCCCCCGCCAGCCTGACGGCGCCCGGCAAAGTGAACGTATCGCTCCGGATCGCCAATCCTACCGATCAGGATATGTCCGCCCCCGTGACGCTGTATGATCCTGCCGGTCAGGTGGTGGCGTCCTTCGGGGACGGCGGCTCCTATATCCTCAAATCCGGCGATTCCCGGTCCTGGGAAGGCGAATGGAACGTGACGCAGGCGGAATTGGACGCCGGCAAGGTGACCTATACGCTGAAATACTCCCTGACCGGGGCGGACGGGCAGGCGGCGGAATACAGCCGCACCGCCGACGCGGCCATCGAATATGCCGGGGAGCACGTGGAGCTGACGGTGAACCGCACTGTGAGCCCCGAGGTGGTCCGCAACGGGAAGAGCGTTACCGTTACGTATGAGCTGTATAACAGCGGCAATGTGGAGCTCAAGGACATCCGGGTGAAGGAAAACGTGGACAAGAAAGCCCAGAAGGTGGCTTCCCTGCCCGCGGGCGAGCGCACCACGCTGACCTTTACCTCCCGGATCGGCAACGCCGATCTCACCAGCAGCGCGGATATTTCCTACAAGGCCGCGGATTCCACCAAAACGCTGACCCAGAAGGTGGACGCGGTGACCATTCCCGTGGCCAAGCCCGGATTGAAGCTGGAGCTGTCCAGCCCCACCGCCGGGGTGAATATCGGCGAGGCGGCCACCCTGGTGATCACCTTCACCAACAGCGGCAACATTTCTTATTCCAACGTCAGCGTGTCCGAGGCCAAGAAGGGGGAGATCCTGACCAACCTTTCCATCCCCGCGGGCGCCACGGTGTCGGAAACCACGGAATACATCCTGAAGGAGCCCACCACCTTCGTGGTCACCGCCACGCTGCCGGACAATACGGGCGAAACCAAGACCATGAAATCCAACGAGCTGAGCGTGGGCGTGTTCGATCCGGAAAAGGTGATGAAGCTGACGCTGAACCTGACGGCGGAGCAGGAAACCATCAGCCAGGCGGGGGAAGACGTGCGCATGCACCTGGTGGTCACCAACAACAGCAATATCGAAGCTAAGAACATCGACATCAAATATCTGGACGAAACCATCTATACCATCAATTCCCTTGCGCCCGGGGCCAGCACGCCCCTGGATTGGGATTTCACCATCAAGCAGGCGGGCCAGTTCCGCTTCTCCGCCGCGGTGAAGGATACCCTGAACAACGTGGTGCCCTTTGAATCCAACACCATTCAGATCTCCTATGCCCGGCCCACCGCGGCGCCCACCCGGGTGCCGGTGGTGACGGTGGCGCCGCCGGAGCACGTGAAAGCGGAGGAGGTCGCCAAATCCCCGCTGGGCGATATCGCCGGCAAGGTTTTCCTGCCCGTGGCGATCCTGGCGGGCGTGGCGCTGGTGATGTTCCTGGTGAGCACCATCATGCGCATCAAGAACCGCAGCCATTCCAACGCCGCCTACGATCATCTGCAGCTGTCCGAGCGCCGGGATTATACCGAGCCCGGCGGCCAGGACGACGGCAATTTCGACGATGCCGGGGAAGAGGACCTGGAAGCCTTCGTTCCGGCTATGGACGACGGCGGGCCGGAGCTGCCCCATGAGCGCCTGATCCGCGACGCCGAAAGGTCCGTGCAGGAGGCCGTGGCGGAAGCCGACGAAATGACGGACGGCATGCTGGAGGGCGGATACCGGGTGACCCGCAGCGAGGAAACGGAAAACACCCCGCCCCCGGAAACGCCCAAGGAAGCGCCGAAGCCGGAAGCTCCCGCGCCTGAAGCGCCGGCTCCCGAAACGCCGAAGGCCGCCCCCGAAGCAGCCGACGGGGAGGGGGACGCCTGGGAAGCCCAGAAGGATTCTGAGGACAAGCCCCGCCGCCGCCATCGCCGGGCCCGCCGCACGGAAGACGAGGAACAGGGCTGACGGCATCGGCAAATCGAAACGAAAATCAAACGATCCCCCGGGAAATGATTCCCGGGGGATTTCAGTCTGTCGAAAAACCCAGGGGATGCATCGAAGGGGCCCCAGCCCCTTCGATTTTCATCCGCAGGCGGCATGTACGTCGCCGAGGAGCAACAGAATGTTGCTTCCTCTATCAATTTCTGGCCGCAAAATGAACGTTTTCGCTTGCGAAAATGCCATTTTGCAAGAAATTGATGGATCGAAACAAAGCGGAATTCCGATTCCGCTTTGTTTCGGAGGGTGTCGAAAATACTTTTTCGACACCCTCTGATCCTCCGGGAAATGATTCCCGGGGGATCTTGCTGTACGGCGGAATGAAAACCGTAAAAAGGGTTCCTTTGATCAGGATCGGCTCAGGAATCCGTCGATCAGCGCAGCGGCCTGGGCGGCGGGGTCGGCGCTCATGTCCAGCCAGTGGAGGTTTTCTTCCCGGCGGAACCAGGTCATCTGCCGCTTGGCGAAGCGCTTGATGGCCCGGCTCAATTCGTCCACCATCTGTTCGTAGGTCCATTTTCCCAGCAGATACTGGGACAGATACCGGTATTCCAGGCCCAGCTTATCCAGAAATTCCGGGGACACCCCGGTGTCCAGCAGGCGCTGCACCTCCTGCACCATGCCCTGCTGCAGCCGCTTTTCCAGCCGCTGGTCGATGCGCTGCTTCAGGATCTCCCGGGGCCAGGTGACCCCCAGCTTCAGGGTTTCATATCGGGGCCTGCGTCTGCCGGGGCGGTAATCGTCCGCAGCCAGACGCTCCAGCGCCCGCATGACCCGGTTGCGGTTTTTGGGGTCAATGTCCGTATCCGGCAGCTTTTCCTTCAGCATTTCATACAGCGCCGGGGTTTCATAGGTTTCCAGGCGCGCCCGGAGCGCCAGGTCCGGCGCGCGGAGGGACAGCATATAGCCGTCGGCCACCGCGTCCACGTACAGCCCGGTGCCGCCCACCAGGAAGGGCACCCGGCCCCGGGCCAGGATGCCGTCGACGGCGGCGTAGGCCAGGCGCTGGAAATCCGCCATGGAAAAGAAATCCCCGGGATCGCACACGTCGATCAGGTGATGGGGCACGCCCTGGGTCTCCTCCGGGGTGATCTTGCCGCTGCCCAGGTCCAGCCCCCGGTACACCTGCCGGGAATCGGCGGAAACGATCTCCCCGCCGTATTTCTTCGCCAGCTCCACCCCCAGCCCGCTTTTGCCGGACGCGTTGGTGCCCAAAATGACGATCAGCTTGCCCTTCATGCGCGCTTCCGCCTTTCTTCTGCCTTTCCCGGATTGTATCATATCCGCTCCCGGATGTAAAGCCAGGCCGCAAACCGCCCAAATCAGGCAGGCCGACAGCCGCGGCGTGCATATTATGCAAAATCAATGGGAATAAATCAATAAATATTCATAGATAAAAATATTTTTGAATAAAAATTCATTTTTCCTCTTGACAGGCAGGGCCGGCGGTGGTATACTCATGCCGTTCCCAAGAAATTGCAGCGCCCTTGCGGGGGCGTATGAAGAAACAGGAGGAAAGAAAAATGAAAAAGCTGCTTGCTGTGATCCTGGCCCTGTGCCTGCTGGTTCCCTGCTTCGCCTCTCTGGCGGAGGAGCTGCCCACCCTCACCATGGGCACCAACGCCGCGTTCCCGCCCTATGAGTATTACGACGGCGAAACGGTCATCGGCATCGACGCGGAAATCGCCGCCGCCATCGCCGAAAAGCTGGGCATGAAGCTGGAGATCGTGGATATGGACTTCGGCGCCATCATCAACGCCGTGGCTACCGGCAAGGTGGATATCGGCATGGCCGGCATGACCGTCACCGACGAACGCCTGCAGAGCGTGAACTTCTCCGATTCCTACGCCACCGGCTTGCAGGTGATCATCGTGAAGGAAGATTCTCCCATCGCCTCGCTGGACGATTTGTACGCGGAAGGCGCGTCCTATAAGATCGGCGTGCAGGAAGCCACCACCGGCGATATCTACTGCACCGACGATTTCGGCGAGGACGCCGTGTTCAAGTACAAGACCGGCCCGGACGCCGTGCTGGCCCTGATTGCCGGCAAGGTGGACTGCGTGATCATCGACAACGAGCCCGCGAAAGCCTTTGTGGCGGACAACGAGGGCCTCAAGATCCTGGATACCGAGTACGCGCTGGAGGATTATGCCATCGCTATCGCCCTGGAAAACACCGACCTGCTGGATTCGATCAACGACGCCCTGGCGGCGCTGGACGAGGAAGGCGTGCTGGACGCCATCGTGAGCAAGTACATCGGCGCGGCGGAATAAGCCTTTTCTGATCCGCAAAAGGGAGCGAGCGATCGCCCCCTTTTGCTTGTTCTCCGGGGGCGGAGGCGCCGCCTACTGAACCAAAGGAAGCGTTCTGATGAAGAAAAAGACGAAACGGCTGCTGATCCTGGCGGCGGTGATCCTGGTGCTGGGGGCGCTGATCGGGGGATACTTCCTGCTGATCAACGAGGACGACGCGCTGAAAATCAAGGAGAACGGCAAGCTGTCCGATTTCACCCAGACCCGCCTGGTGGCCCGGTTCTCCAAGGGCGGCGGGGAAGAAAAATACTATAAGGTGGCGGACGTGAGCCAGCAGGGCGACGGCCGGCCCAAGGGATTTGAAAAGCCGAGAGGGAGCAAGAATAAAATCGACGATCCCGACGGCGATCCCCTGACCAATTATTTTGCCTACGTGTCCACGGAGGGCGCGAAAAAAGGCCTGATCGTGGTGGACGCCATCCCGGCGGAGGACGCGCAGCCCCGGGAGGGCGACGAATTCCTGGAGCTGAACGGCCAGGCGGGCTGGGCGCGCTATGAAAAGGCGGACGGAAAGCGCACCCTGGAATACCTGATGGATTCCCTGTACGACGAGGCGAAGATCCGCCTTCGGATCACCCTGCCCGCCGGCGCCACGGACGAAGAATTATTGGCGCTGTGCGAATTCATGGCGGGGAAGATCACCCCGGACCGGAAGGTATCGCCCATCATCAAGGATTTCCGCCGGAATTTCGTTACCGGCGACCGGTGGAAGTTCCTGTGGAACGGCCTGCTGGTGACGCTGGAGATCACCCTGTTCGCCGTGCTCATCGGCATTGCGCTGGGCTCCGTGGTGGCCACGGTGCGCTCCACCTGGGATCAGAACGGCGAAAACATGCGCCGCGGCCCCGCCCGGTTTTTCTTATCGCTGGGGGACAGGATCTGCCGGGTGTACCTGACGGTAATCCGGGGCACGCCCGTGCTGATCCAGTTGATGATCATGTATTTCATCGTCTTCGCCTCCTCAGATAACGGCAAAATGGTGGCCGTGCTGGCCTTCGGCATCAATTCCGGCGCGTACGTGGCGGAGATCATCCGGGGCGGCATCATGAGCATCGACAAGGGCCAATTGGAGGCCGGCCGCAGCCTGGGCTTCAACTATGTGCAGACCATGGGGCACATCATATTGCCCCAGGCGCTCAAAAACGTGCTGCCCGCCCTGGCCAACGAATTCATCGTGCTGCTCAAAGAAACCTCGGTGGTGGGCTACGTGGCGGAGAAGGATCTGACCAAGGGCGGCGACATCATCCGCAGCGTCACCCATTCCCCCTTCCTGCCCCTGCTGGCGGTGGCGGCGATCTACCTGATCCTGGTGATGTTCTTCACCTGGCTGGTGGGACGCCTGGAAAGGAGGCTGCGCAGCAGTGACCACTGATACGATCATTTCCGTGAAGGATCTGGAAAAGCACTTCGGCTCCGGCGATATCAAGGCCCTGCGGGGCGTCAGCGCCGAGATCCGCAGGGGCGAGGTGGTGGTGGTGATCGGCCCCTCGGGCAGCGGCAAATCCACCTTCCTGCGCTGCCTGAACCTGCTGGAAATGCCCACCGCGGGCACCGTCACCTTCGAGGGCGTGGACATCACCGATCCCAAGGTGAATTTGAATCTGCACCGGCAGAAGATGGGCATGGTGTTCCAGCATTTCAATCTGTTTCCCCATATGACGGTGCTCAGAAACATGACCCTGGCCCCCGTGAAGCTGCTGAAAAAAAGCAAGGCCGAGGCGGAGGCAAAGGCCCTGGAGCTCCTCAAGCGCGTGAACCTGGCCGACCGGGCGGGGGCCTATCCCAGCCAGCTTTCCGGCGGGCAGAAGCAGCGCATCGCCATCGTCCGCGCCCTGTGCATGGAGCCGGAGGTGATGCTCTTTGACGAGCCTACCTCCGCCCTGGACCCGGAAATGGTGGGCGAGGTGCTGGACGTGATGAAGCAGCTGGCCCAGGCGGGCATGACCATGGTGGTGGTAACCCACGAAATGGGCTTCGCCCGGGAGGTGGCCGACCGGGTGCTGTTCATGGACGAAGGCCAGATCGTGGAGGAAGGCACGCCGGAGGAAATCTTCTCCCATCCCGCCCAGCAGCGCACCAGGGATTTTCTCAATAAAGTGCTGTGAGTGTTAATTGGTGATTGTACTGGGGGAAACCGTTCTTTCGGGGCGAAAAAACGGTTCCCCCAGACCCCTTTCCAAGAAAGCCGGCTAAAGATGAACCCCGGAAAAACATTTCTGCTTTTCCGGGGCTTTTTTATGTAGATCGCGTTTCTTCCTTTTGCCAGATCCGCGCCCGATCAGCCTTTTTCCCGCAGCTGTGCGGCTTCCTCCTGATCCTTCTGGCTCAGGATCAGATCGCTTTTTTCCGTCCGGGAGGCGTCCGCGTTCAGGGCGGAGAAATCCGCGTTCACATCCAGGGTGCAGTTGATGTACCGGCGGATCTCGTTCACCAGCGCGTGGTCCGGCCGGGCTTCGGAGACCTCGGCCGTGGTGACCAGGGTGATGCTGCCGCCCTCCTTGAGGCACCGGGCGATGCCCAGGAAACGCTTCACCCGGGTCACGGCGGTGGGGCTGGCCCCTTCCTCCGGCTGGGGCCGGGCCAGGGGGATCCACACGCGGCAGATCCGGTTCAGGCTGTCGGAAAGGATCACCACGTCCTTCTTTTCTTCCGCCAGGCGCATGGCCCGCTCCATCACCAGCTCCACCACCCGGCCCTGCACCTCCAGGGGCTGGTCGAAGGAGGTGCATACGATCTCGCCGGGGGCGTTCTCCTGCATCCAGGTGATATCCTCGGGGCGCTGGTCCACCAGCAGGATCATCAGATGGGCCTTGCTGTGGCTGCGGTCCACCGCCACGGCCAGCTGCCGCAGCAGCTCCAGCCGGTCGGCCCCCGCGGGGGAGGTGAGCAGCGCCCGCTGGCCGAGGCCGATGGGGGCCAGCAGGTCGATCTGCCGCATCAGTCCGTCGGTGGCCCGGGGGGCGTGCAGCGTGAGCCGCTTGGTGGGATATACCGGCGTCAGGTCCTCAAACCGGGGGCGCTGCTCCGTCTCTTCGGCGGCGCGGCCGTTGATCTCGGTGATGTAGAGCATGGCGCTGAAACGGTCGCTGTCCTTCTGGGGCTTGGTTTTGCCCACCACATAATCGCCGGAGCGCAGGGAGAAACGCCGGATCTGGGCGTTGGCGATGTATACGTCGCCCTTGCCGGGGCGGTACTGACTGGCCCGCAGGAAGCCGTAGCCGTCGGGATGCACGTCCAGCACGCCTTCGCCGTCGCCGCATTCCCCGGCGGCCAGGATCTCGGCGATGCTGGGGCCGGCGGGCGCCTGGGGCTGATAATCCTGCCGGGGCTGGTAATCCTGGCGGGGGGCATAATCCTGCCGGGGCTGGTAATCCTGGCGGGGCGCATAGTCCTGCCGGGGCTGATAATCCTGGGCGTAGGGCGCGTGGGCCTCGGGCGTCCGGGGCGCTTCCTGAGGGGCGGATTCGGCGGGGCCGAAGCGCACGGGATAGGAAGGCTGGGCAGGTTGGGGCCGGGCCCCGCCCTGCGCGGAGGCGTCGGGA
>JAILBG010000075.1:0-3849 GCA_024681215.1 Clostridiales bacterium | reverse complement strand
AATCTGCGCGGCCGCGCCTTTACCCTGATTGCCCTGCCTCTGCCGCTGGACGCCGAAGCATCCCCGGTCCGGGCAGTGGCGGTTCTGGAGGAAGCGGGAGCCCACGAAAGGAGGTTGATCCCGTGATTGACGTGACCCTGCTGGGCACTTCCGCCCTGCTGCCCCTGCCGGAAAGGGCGCTGACCGCCGCCGTACTCACCTGCTGCGGCCGCACCCTCCTGTTTGACTGCGGCGAGGGCACCCAAATCGCCGCCCGGCGCTGCGGCGTCAGCCTGATGACCGCCGATATCATCGCCCTCACCCACTATCACGGCGACCACATCCTGGGCATTCCGGGCCTATTGCAAACCATGTTCAGCATGGGCAGGACGCAAAAGCTGTATATCGTCGGCCCGCGCGGTCTGGAAGACGCCATGAAGCCCATTCTGCAATTGGCAGGCTGGCTTTCTTTCCCCGTGTGCCTGATGGAATTGCCGCCCCGCGGCGTCAGCCTGGCCGCCCTGATCCCCGGCTGGCCGGATCGGGCGCGGCTCGCCGCCTTTCCCACCGTCCATCGGGGTGTCAGCCAGGGGTACGTTTTTTCTCTGGGCCGGGCGGGAAAGTTTCTGCCGGACAAGGCCCAGGCGCTGGGCGTACCCGTGCGGCAGTGGCGAACCCTCCAGCGCGGCGAAGCGGTCACGGTGGATGGGGCGGTAATCCGCCCGGAGCAGGTGATGGAGCCCGAACGGAAAGGGCTTTCCGTGGTTTTTTCCGGCGATACCACCCGCTGCGACGCCCTCGTCAGCGCCTCCCAGGGGGCCGATCTGCTCATCTGCGAAGCCACTTACGGCGAAACGGAACAGGAAGAGCTGGCGGCCTCGTATGGTCATATGACCTTTCTCATGGCGGCTGAAACCGCCGCGAAGGCGCGGGCCAAGCGGCTATGGCTGGCCCACTTTTCCCAGCGCATCGAAAACCCGGCGGACTATCTGCCCATCGCCCAGGCTGTGTTTCCCCCCGCCCAATGCGGCGAGGACGGCCTGCGCCTCGCCCTGCGGTTTGAGGAATGAGCGCCCTCTCAGGCGCTTCGCGCCAGTTCCCCCAAAGGGGGAGCCAAGATTCTTGCCTCTCCCTCTGGGAGAGGTGCCCAGAAGGGGCGGAGAGGGCATTCTTCTAATCATTCAATCTTTCCGCAAATGATCCGTTCGGTCTATTTTTTTGATCTTTTTTGGATTTACCCCCTTTTCAAACAGGCGCGGATGATGTATAATACAAATGAGAACAAATGTTCTAAATATCCAGGAGGGATCAATATGGGCAACGAGCAGGGAGAATGGATCATGCGGGGTTTGGATCGGGACGACCCTGCCCGCATCCGCACGGTGGAGCAGTTGGCGGAGGTGATCGACCGGCTGGGCTTCCTGCCCCTGTTCCGGAACAGCGCGCCGGGCTTTTCCGTGGAGGAGCGCACCGCCGCGGACGGCTGGTGGACCGGGGATGAAGCAGACGATCCCTGGGAGTGGCGGCGGCTGCTGGCGGACAGCGGCAAAGCGGCCTACGGCAAATTCTTCGACCGCAAGGCCGGGTTCATTTCCCTTAAGTGGCTGTCGGATTTCGCCAATTGGCGGCGGGATGGCTATGATTTCGACGCCTGGTGGGAAGACGAAAAAGCCCCCTTCCGCCAGAAAAAGATCATGGATTTGTTTGAGGGCGATCAGGAATTGTATTCCTTCGACGTGAAGCGGCGGGCGGGCTTCGGCGGGGACGGCGAAAAGAATTTCGAGGGCGTGATCACCGATCTGATGATGGAAACCTATCTGGTGATCCGGGATTTCCGGCAGCGGCTGAACCAAAAGGGCCTGCCCTACGGCTGGCACGTGGCGGTGTATACCCGGCCGGAAACCATCTGGGGATACGAGCTTCTGTCCGGCGCGTACCACCGGCAGCCGGAGGATTCCCGGCAGCGGATTTTCACCCGGGCCCGGGAAATCTGCCCCCAGGCGACGGATCGGCAGATCGAAAGCATCTTGAAATTTGGGGCGAATCGGCATGGATAAAACCTATGTGGCCATCGATCTCAAATCCTTTTACGCCTCGGTGGAGTGCGTGGACCGGGGGCTGGACCCGCTGACCACAAATCTGGTGGTGGCCGACGCCAGCCGGACGGACAAAACCATCTGCCTGGCGGTGACCCCCGCCCTGAAAGCCTATGGCATCCCCGGCCGGGCCAGGCTGTTCGAGGTGAATCAGCAGGTGCGCGGGATCAACGAACGCCGCAGGCTGCACGCGCCGGGAAAAACCTTCGCCGGTTCCGCCACCGACGCCGCCGCCCTGGCCGCCGATCCGGCGCTGCGGCTGGATTTCATCATCGCCCCGCCGCGCATGAGCCGCTATGTGGAGATCAGCACCCAAATTTTCAGCATCTACACCCGGTTCGTTTCCCCGGACGACCTCCACGTCTATTCCATCGACGAGGTGTTCATCGACGTGACGCCGTACCTGAAAACCTACGGCTGCACGGCCCATGAGCTCACCCGCCGCATGATCCGGGCCGTGCTGGGGAAAACGGGCATCACCGCCACCGCCGGCATCGGCTCCAATCTGTATCTGGCCAAGGTGGCCATGTACATCGTGGCCAAGCGCTGCCCGGCGGACAAGGACGGCGTGCGCATCGCGGAGCTGGACGAAATGAGCTATCGGAAAACCCTGTGGTCTCATCGTCCCCTGACGGATTTCTGGCGGGTGGGCAAGGGCTACAGCCGGAAATTGGCGCAGTACGGCATGTACACCATGGGCGATATCGCCCGGTGTTCCCTGGGGGGCTGGTATTCCCCCTGGGGCGAGGAGAAGCTGTACAAGCTCTTTGGGGTCAATGCGGAATTGCTCATCGACCACGCCTGGGGCTATGAAAGCTGCACCATCGCGGACATCAAAGCCTTCACCCCGGAAAGCCATTCCGTGAGCAGCGGCCAGGTCTTGCCCACGCCCTATCCGGTGGACAAGGCCAGGCTGGTGACCCGGGAAATGGCCGACGCGCTGGCGCTGGATCTGGTGGAAAAGGGGCTTGCCACCGATCATGTGGCGCTGATGGTTTGCTATGACCGGGAATCGCTGCTGGATCCTGCCCGCAGGAAAGCGTACCACGGGCCGGTGGAAGCGGATTATTACGGACGCATGGCGCCCAAGCCGGTTCACGGCGGCGTTTCCCTGCCCCGGTTTACCTCCGCTTCCAGCCAGATCATGGCCGCCATGACCCGGCTGTACGACGAGATCGTGGATCCCTGCCTGCTGGTGCGGCGCATCACCGTGGTAGCGGGAAATGTGATTTCGGAAGAAGAAACGCAGGAAAACGGGCCGGAGCAGCTGAATTTATTTATGGACGCGCTGGAAGAACAGCGCAGGCGCGCGCTGGAATCCGCGGCGCTGGATCGGGAGAAGCGAAGGCAGCGGGCCGTGCTGGATATCCGGCGGCGGTTCGGCAAAAACGCCATCCTCCGGGGCATGAATTTCGAGGAAGGCGCCACCGCCCGGGCCCGGAACCAGCAAATCGGCGGCCACAAAGCCTGACGGCGTCCAGAAAAAGGAGCGAATCACCGATGCAATACCGGAAAGACAAATACGGCAACGACCTGTCCATCCTGGGCTTCGGCTGCCTGCGGTTCATCACCCGGGGCGGTAAAATCGATCTGAACAAAGCCGAGCGGGAGATCACGACCGCCATCGACGGCGGCGTGAATTATTTCGATACTGCCTACGTGTATGCTGGCAGCGAAGGGGTGCTGGGGCAGGTGCTGCAAAGGAATCATGCCCGGGAGCGGGTCAACATCGCCACCAAACTGCCCCATTATCTGCTGCGTAAGCCGGACGACA
>JAILBG010000066.1:0-2835 GCA_024681215.1 Clostridiales bacterium | reverse complement strand
GCCTTTTTGTCCTCCGGCTTGTCCTTGGCCTGCATGGGCCCCGCCGCGTCGGCGGCGGTGACGGGGGAGAGGGAAGCGGAGGGCGGGGCGATCTGCTGCCCGGCAGCGGCCATGGCCCCTTCCCGATCTGCGCGGGCCTCCAGGGAAGCGTCGTTCAGGAAACCGCTTCCCGTGACCTCGCCCCTGGCCTGGGAGACCACGTGGCTCAGCTCGTGGCCCAGCAGAGCCTGGCCGCCGAAGCTGCTAAAATCCAACAGCCCCGGCGCAAAGGCGATGTCCGCGCCCTGGGTGATGGCCTGGGAACCCACGTCGGCCACAGCCTGGCTCTCATAGAGCTTCACGGCGCTCAGGTCCGCGCCGAAAGCATTTTCCATTTTGGTTCGCATGGCGTCGGGCAGGTCTACCCGGCTTCCCAGCTGCTCCGGCGAGGGCTGGGCCGCGCCTGTGCGCAGGGCTTCCGGGGAGGGGCCCTGTGTTTCGACGGCCTCTGTTTTCGGTGAAGCGGCCTCGGCCCGCTTCCGTTTGGCATAGGTATAGCTCATATCCGAGATTCCCCATACTTCAATCTTGTATTGATCCCGCGCCCTTGGACGGAGCCCGGTGATTTCATCTGCGGCGGAATCTGTCCAGCAGCCTCTGGTTGGGCCGGACAGGGGCCTTCGGCAGCGTCATCCCGCCGGGGTGGGCGTCAACGTCCGCGGGCAGCGCAAGCTGCGGAGACGGCGCAGGAGTACTCGGCGCGGGTCCCAGCGGGGCGGCCAGCGGCGAGAGGGCGGGCGTGGCAGGCCCGTTCGGGGGCAAGCTGTTGGCTTCGGGAGGGGGCGACACAGGCGCTGCCTGGGGGGCGTCCATCATGCCTGTGCGGATAAAGAACGACCGATACATGTCCTGCATGGCGAGCTCTCCCTCCGACAGCCTGGTGGGAGACTCCGGGTCCACCGCGCTCTTCAGTATCCGCCCCTGCATGTGCATCATCGCTGTGGTGAGACTCCGGAACTTGTTCCCTTCCTCTTGGCTGAGGCCTCCGTCATCCAGGAACCCCTTGGCGGCGGTGATTTGCTGACGCCCCACGGTGCGCAAATACAGGTCGTTGAATGCCCTGTGGGCGGCTTCCTCGCGGCCACCGTTCATCCCGGCATAATTTACTGTGCCGTTTTCGTCCTGTTCGCCGAAGGTCCCGAAGCCGGTGTACATATCCTGCGCCTGTTTCAGCGCATCTATGGCGTCCGGATTCTGTTCCAGTCCCGACAGAAGCATTTGTGTCTCCTGCAGTGCCCGCTGCTGATATGCGGCAGCTTCCGGCAGCAGCTCCCCGCCTTTCATGAAGTCCAGGAAATCTTCCTTGTAATTTCTGTCTGGAAGCGCGTCCAGTCCGGTGTACATGTGCGCTACGACGTCGGTCACCGATCTGTCTGCGGCGGAACTCATCGCCCTGCCGTAGATGGCTGCCGGACTGTCTTCTTTTGATTCCCGCATGATGGCGAATCGATTGCCCGTGGTCAGCGCATCGCGGCCTGCTGACTTTCCAATACGCTGGATATCCGCCTTTGCCACCGGAGCAAGATTGGCGATCTCACGGCTCATTCTTGCGCTGTCGTAGGCCTCCGTGCCGACAACGGACGACGCATAGCGCCTGGCACGATCTTCCTTTTCTTCGTCCGACAGCGTTCTCGGCGTTTCCGGCAGCGGCGCAGGCGCTGCCTGCGCCGGAGCAGGGGCGGCGTCCTTTCCTTTTTTCCTCGGCTTCAGCTTGGCCTGCATGGGGCCCGCCGCGTCGGCGGCGGAGACGGGGGAGAGGGAAGCCGTGGGCGGGGCGACGGTCCGGCCCGCGGCGGCCATGGCCCCTTCCCGGTCCGCGCGGGCTTCCAGGGAAGCGTCGTTAAGGAACCCGCCGCCCGTGACTTCGCCGCGCGCTTGGGATACGACGTGGCTGATTTCATGGCCCAGCAGAGCCTGGCCGCCGAAGCTGGAGAAATCCAACAGCCCCGGCGCAAAGGCGATGTCCGCGCCCTGGGTGATGGCCTGGGAACCCACGTCGGCCACGGCCTGGCTCTCATAGAGCTTCACGGCGCTCAGGTCCGCGCCGAAGGCGTTTTCCATCTTGGAACGCATGGCGTCGGGCAGGTCCGCCCGGTTTCCCAGCTGTTCCGCCGAGGGCTGGGCTGCGCCTGTGCGCAGGGCTTCCGGGGAGGGGCCCTGTGTTTCGACGGTCTCTGTTTTCGGAGAAGCAGCCTCGGCCTGCTTTCGTTTGGCATAAGTATAGCTCATGTCATACACCTTCACTTTTTGCCGGGCCTGAACTTCCCGAACAGCTTCCAGGGAGCCCACCCTTCGCCCCGCTTATGCAGCCCCTTCATATAGGCCTTCTGTTCCTTCGGGGACATGGACGGGCCGTGGATACCGGCTAAGCCGCCGGGGACGGCGTCGGGATTCTGGTAGTCAAGGCTTATCAAGCGTTCGAATTCGTCAGGGTCGACGTCGCCGCCCTGCTGAGCGGTCCGCTCCGTGACTGCATAGGAGAGGCTCCTGTTCACCAGCCTGCTGTAGTAATCGTGCAGATCCCGAAACTCCCGATCCTGCGGATTGTTTTCATAGTCAAAATACCTTTGACCTTTGCTCATGAGCTGCGCTTCATCCTGTACCGTGTGGAAATAGTCGTCGAACCGATCACCCAGGAGACGTATGAAATCCTCAGGATGCATCTGGCTGCCCATGGTGCCGAAGGTGGATTCCAGCCGCTTGAGGTGCTTATAATGCATATCCTTGAGCTGGTACACGCCGGTATCGAACTTTCCCTGGGCTGCGTTGACGGCGTCCTCGTCGTCGGGAGCCAGA
>JAILBG010000035.1:0-5029 GCA_024681215.1 Clostridiales bacterium | reverse complement strand
TTTGCCGCATCGGACGCCGCCGGCGCTGCGCGCACCCCGGTTTTTTCCAGCGCCGCCAGCCGGTTTTCCAGTTCCCCGATCCTTTCCAGCAGGGCGCTCACATCCTGGTCCTCCGGCTGATCGCAGGCGCGCAGGGCGAAGATTTCCAGCACAGACCGGGCGGAGGACGCCCAGCGGGTGTCCGCCTCCGCCTTCATGCAGCCCTCCAGCGTCCGCAGCAGCCGTTCCGCGGAAAAGGCTTCCGCCTGGGCGGCGTACCGTTTGCGGTTCTCGCCGGTGGCGCCGGGCAGCGCCTCCCCGGGGCCGCAGAGCTTCGCCGCCATCAGCAGCCGGAAATGGGCGGACAGATCCTTGAGGAACACCTGCACGTCCCGTCCGCCCCGCATCAGTTCGTCGATCAGGCGCAGGGCTTCCCCGCCCTCCTGCCGGGCCAGGGCATCGGCAAAGGAAAACAGGAAGGCCCGGTCCGCCGTGCCCAGGGCGTCCCGGACGTGGGCCTCGGTGATCACGTCCCCGGCGCCCATGCACATATCCAGGATGGAAAGCGCGTCCCGCATGCCGCCCTCCGCCGCCCGGGCGATGAGGGAAAGGGCCTCGGGCTCGGCGGTCAGGCCGCTTTTTTCCGTCACGGTTTTCAGATGCCCCGCGATCTGGTCCTCGCTGTACCGCCCGAAATCGTACCGCTGGCAGCGGCTGAGGATGGTGGCGGGCAGCTTCTGGGGCTCGGTGGTGGCCAGGATGAACACCATGTATTCCGGCGGCTCCTCCAGGGTCTTGAGCAGGGCGTTGAAGGCCGCGTTGGAAAGCATGTGCACTTCGTCGATGATGTACACCTTGTATTTTCCGAACTGGGGCGGATAATCCACCTTTTCCAGCAGGTCCCGGATCTCCTCCACCCGGCTGTTGCTGGCGGCGTCCATTTCGTACACGTCGAAGGACGCGCCGCTTTCGATGGTTTTGCAGCTTTGGCACTCCCCGCAGGGATCGCCGTCCACGGGATGCTCGCAGTTGATGGCCCGGGTGAGGATGCGGGCCGCGCTGGTTTTGCCGGTGCCCCGGCTGCCGCAGAACAGATAGGCATGGGCGATCCGCCCCGTGGTCACCTGATTGCGCAGGGTGCGCACGATGGCCTCCTGGCCCACCATTTCCGAAAACGTCCTGGGCCGCCAGACCCGGTACAAAGCCTGATACAAACTTCATTCCTCCCCGTTTAGGGATCGTTGTGAAAGCGTGCCGTATTCCGCCCGCCGCGCGTTATTTGATTTCCCGCATCCGCCGCTCCAGCACCTCCGGCGCGGCCACGCTGTACCCGAAAAAGCCCAGGGCCCCGCCCAGGGCGTAATAAACGCCGTGGTTGTAGGCGATCAGCTTCATCCGGCCGAAATCCAAGCGGCCGGAAGCGTCCATCATTTCCTTTTTCACGCCCACCCGTTCGATTTTGCCCAGGAACAGATCGTGGCTGCCCAGATCCTGCACGGACGTGACGCGGCAGGCCAGATACAGGGGACATTCGGCGATGGCCGGGGCGGCAAAGCCCTCCACCGCCGCGGGGGTCAGGCCGCAGGCGGCGAATTTGTCCACGTCCCGGCCTGACTTGACGCCGCAGAAATCCGTGGCTTTCAGCTGATCCTCGCCCACCAGATTGATCACAAATTCCCCGGTTTCCCGGATGATGCCGTGGGAAAAGCGCTCCTTCCGGACGGAAACGGAGCACATGGGCGGCTCGGAATTCACCGTGCCCACCCAGGCCAGGGTGACGATGTTGGGCTTTTCCCCCGCCCGGGCGCAGGAAACCATCACCGCGGGCACGGGGGCCAGCAGGGTGCCGGGCTTGAGCTGCACGAATCCATTTTCCATAAGCGTCCTCCTTTATCGGTCCGGGGCGGTGCGGGCGGCGTTTTCCCCGGCGGTCAGGCCGGAGGCGAAGGCGAAGAGCAGATTGAACCCGCCGCATCCGCCGTCCACGTCCAGCATTTCTCCCGCGGCGAACAATCCGGGGACCAGGCGGGATTCCAGGGTGTCCGGGTCAAATTCCCCGGTGCGGATGCCGCCGGAAGTGACCTGGGCGGCGTCCATCCCCCGCACGCCGGTCAGGGGCACAGGGAAGGCCGTCAGGCTCCGCGACAGATTTTCGATGTCCTGTCCCGCCAGCCTTTCCGCCAGCAGCCGGGGCGCCAGCCCCTTCAAAAGCGCCTCCCGGGGCAGGATATGCAGCCGCTCCTTCAGCAATGCCAGGGCCGCCGGGGTATTCCGGAAGGGGTCCTCCGGCGCGCCGGTCACAAAAAAGCGCCGGGGGGCGAGGCCCAGCATGGGCGAAAAATCCAGGTACAGCAGCGGCCACGCGCCGCTTTTCTCTTTTTCTTCCCCGGCGCTGCGGGAAAGCTCCATAGCGCACACGCCGCTGACCCCGTAATCGGTGAACAGCGCCTCCCCCTGGGATTGGGCGAAGGGCATGCCGTCCCGTCGGCGGCACAGGGTCAGAATGGCGGGCAGCCGCAGGCCGGAAAGGCCCTTCACCGCGGCTTTCTCCGCTGTCAGCGGGGTCAGCGCGGGCCGGGGCGGGACCAGGGTGTGGCCCAAATCCGTCAGCAGCCGATACGCGCCGCCGTCGTGGCCCAGCTTTCCCCCGGCCATGCCCCCGCAGGCGGCGATCACCGCCCGGGCGCCGTACGCGCCGCGGGGGGTGTACAGGCAGAAGCCCGCGCCGGTCTGTTCGATCCGGGCGACGGGGGTCTCGCTCAGGACCGGGATGCTCCGCCTCTCCAGCGCGCCGCGGAGCACGTCCAGCACGGCGGCGGCCTGGCCGCAGGCGGGGTACACCCGCCCCTGCTCCTCCTGCACCGTCAAAAGCCCCAGGCCGTGAAAGAACGCCAGCACCCGGTCCGCCGGGCAGTTTTCCAGCACCCGCCGGGCCAGGGAAGCGCCGCCGGGGTAATTGAGGGGCCCGGTGTTGGCCAGATTGCACCGGCCGTTGCCGCTGGCCAGGATCTTCCGCCCCACCCGGGGGGCGGCCTCCAGCACGGCTGCGCGGGCGCCCTGATTCGATGCGGAAAGCGCGGCGGACAAACCCGCCGCGCCTCCGCCGATGATCAGCACATCGTATGTCATGGGATTATTTGGTGCCGCTCTTGGAGTTCTTGTAGGCGTACTCGATGGCGCTCACCGCACCGAACCAGCCGTTGTAGCTGGCGTCCACGTCCACGTGGTCGGTGTTATGGGTTCTGCTGTTGGTAAAGTGGACGCAGAACTGACCGTTGTAATTGTTGTCCGGGATCCGGTCGCCCTTGAAGTTATGCGGGATGCCGTACATGGAGGCCGCGAAGGTGCGCCCGCCGATGGTGACCCACAGGGGCCGGCGGCGCCAGGACTCCAGCTCATTCTCCCGGTCGGAGATTTCCTGGGCGTTGCTCACGCCGTAGATCTGGCAGATGGCGGCGGTATCCGCGGTGGTCAGCGGCTCGCAGTCGGCATGGTTGTCGCCGTAGAGGCGCTGGGCCTTGAAGGAAATGCCGGTGTACACGTCGGTGATTACCGCCACGGTGCCCACGCCCCAGATGCCCTGGATGCCGCCGGTGTACCAGTCGATCTTCTCCACCGGGTACAGCGTGGTGGTGGCGCTGCTGCCGTCATAGGTGCCCACGGGCACGGTGCCGAACAGGGCGTGCTGGGTCTTTTCCCCGGCGATGCCGTCCACCGTCAGGCCGTTGGCCTTCTGGAAGTTGATGATGGCAGTCTCCGTGCTGGTCAGGTACGTGCCGGTCACCTGATCGGCGGTGAGGAAGCCCTTCTCCACCAGCTTCTGCTGCAGGGCGGTCACGTCGGTGCCCGTATCGTTCTTGGACAGCGTCCGGTAAGTGGCTTCCTTGGGCGCGCTGGGGTTGCCGGTCTGCTCGTAGGCCTTCTTTTCCGCGCTGGTCAGCACCCGCACCAGATCGCCCCGCATCCAGCCGGTGATGGTGCCGTAGCGGATATTGAACCAGTAATAGGGGTTCTGGGCGGTGGGAGCCTGATAATTGCCCAGGTAGGTCAGCATGGTGCCGGCTGCGCGCACGGTGGTCAGCTCGCGGCCCTGCATGGAGGGATCCTTGCGGATGATCACCTTTTCCTTGGTGGTCATGGCCAGGTTGCTCAGATCCGTGGTGTTGGGCGTGGCGTCGGGCGCCAGCGTCACCACGTTGGGCGGCGGCGTGGGCGTGCCGCGCATGGCGTCGTATTCCGCATTGGTGAGCACCCGGGCGAAATTGCCGTGGATGTAGGCGGTCTTGCCGTTATAGGTGACGCGGTACCAGGTGACCTGGCCCACGGTTTCCTTCTTGGTGAAGGGCAGCACAGCGCCCTTGTTCACCTGGCCCAGGGTGCCGGCCTTGGTGCTGGCCTTTTCCCGCACCCAGACCTTGTCCGCGGTGATGGTGATGTAGTTGCTGTTGCCGGGCCGCGGCGAAGCGGCGCCGGGGGTGGGCGAAGGCAGCTTGCCCGTGGCTTTATACGCATCCAGCTGCCAGTCGGCCAGCTGATATGTGAAGTCGCCCCGGAGATAGGCCCGGGTGCCGTCCGCCGTGACCACGGGATACCACAGATACCCGGCGTTGGCGACGGGAGCGCCCGTCATGGGCAGCACAGTGCCCTTTTCCTTCACCTGGCCGGCAGTCTCCGCGTTGGGTTCGGGCTTGAGCCGCAGCCACACAGAGGAAGCCGTGGTGGCCGCGTAGCCGGTGGTGACGACGGTATCGGGCGGGGTAGTGGGCGTGGTGGAGCCGCTTTCGCTGACGACCTTGGCCATGTCCCCCAGCACGTAGCCGAAGGCGCCAAACTGATTGGAGTACACCAGATACCACAGCTCCGAGCCGCCGGAATACGCCGTTCCGTAGAAGGGCAGCTCCGTGCCCAGGGGCAGCTGGCCGTAGGAGGTGCCCCAGGGCTTCACGCGCACGTTCACGCCGCCCTTGACCAGCTTGATATAGCCCACCACCGTGCTGCCGGAAGGCCCGGCGGGGGTGGCGGCGGGAGTCGCCGCCGGCGTCGCCGCGGG
>JAILBG010000110.1:0-43153 GCA_024681215.1 Clostridiales bacterium | reverse complement strand
TTGTACAGGCCGAAGTTCGACATCACGGTCGTGACGACCTTGTTGTTGAGCAGCTTGCCGCGCTCCTTCATGTACAGGCCGTAAATGTAGAGGATATGGTCGCCGGTCACGACGTTGCCCTTCTCATCCACGCACAGGCAGCGGTCCGCGTCGCCGTCATAGGCGAAGCCGATGTCCAGCTGGTTGCCCACGACGAAGCGCTGCAGGTGTTCGATATGGGTGGAGCCGCAGTCGGTATTGATGTTGTAGCCGTCGGGATCGTTGTTCATCACATAGGTCTTGGCACCCAGAGCGTCGAACACCGCCTTGGCGATGGACCAGGCGGAGCCGTTGGCCACGTCCAGGCCAACCTTGACACCTTTGAAGGAATACTTCGACAGCGAGATCAGATAGCCGATGTAGCGGTTGCGTCCGGCCACGTAGTCCACCGTCTTGCCGATCTTGTCGCGCTCCGCCAGCGGCACATCCACCTTTCCGTCGATGTAATCCTCGATCTTGAGCAGCACTTCCTCCTCCATCTTTTCCCCATTGCCGTTGATGACCTTAATGCCGTTGTCATAATAGGGGTTGTGGGAGGCGGAGATCATGATGCCGCAGTCAAAATCGTCCACGCGGGCGATGTAGGCCACGGAGGGCGTGGTGGTGACGTGCATGATGTAAGCGTCCGCGCCGGAGGCCGTCAGCCCCGTGCACAGGGCGTATTCAAACATATAGGAAGAACGCCGGGTATCCTTTCCGATGACCACCTTCGCCTTGCGGTTCAGCCGCAGCCCGTAATACCAGCCCAGATACCGGCCGATTTTGATGGCGTGCTCGAAGGTCAGGGTCTTGTTGGCTTCGCCGCGGAAGCCGTCGGTTCCGAAATACTTGCCCATAGATCAGCCTCTTTTCTCCACGATGTCGCCGCTGTTCTTGAAAATGCAGTTTTCAGGCACAACGCCGCGCACGCAGGATGTGGGATATACGTTGCTGTGGCGGCCGATGACGGTGCCGGGGTTCAGGACGCTGTTGCATCCCACTTCCACGTAATCGCCCACCATGGCGCCGAATTTCTTGATGCCGGTTTCAATGTTCTCGGTGCCGTTGTGCACCACCACCAGCTTTTTGTCGCTTTTGACGTTGGAGGTGATGGAGCCGGCGCCCATGTGGCTGTAATAGCCCAGGATGCTGTCGCCCACGTAATTGTAGTGGGGGGTCTGCACGTGATCGAAGAGGATCACGTTTTTCAGTTCGCAGCTGTTGCCCACCACGCAGTCGGCCCCCACCAGGGCAGAGCCCCGGATGAAGGCGCAGTGGCGCACTTCCGTGTTGGGCCCGATGATGCAGGGGGCGCCCAGATACGCCGAGGGGAACACCTTGGCGGTCTTGTGCACCCACACATGCTCCGCCCGTTCCTCGTAATCGTCCCCCAGGGCGGGGCCCAGAGAAAGGATCAGGTCCTTGATGCCCTTGAGGGCTTCCCAGGGATAGGTGAATTTGCTCAGATAATCCTTGGCCAGGGTATGGTCCAGGTCGTAAAGATCATTGATCGTATACATTACAGCCGCTCACCCTTCTCAATGTCCAGGAAATACTTGTAGGTATCCACAGTCAGTTCGCCGCAGGCCGCCTCGTCGCAGGCGATGATGGCGCCGTTGTGCATCTGCAGCGCGGAGCAGGTCCATTTGTGGCTCATGCCGCCCTCCACGGTGGCCGCCAGGGCCCGGGCCTTGTTGTGGCCGTTGATGAGGATCAGCACTTCCCGGGAATCCGTCACCGTGCCCACGCCCACGCTCAGCGCCTGGGACGGCACCTTTTCGGGATCGTTGCCGAAGAAGCGGCTGTTCACGATGCGGGTGTCGGTGGTCAGGTTCCGGATGCCGGTCCGGGACGCGAGGGAAGTAAAGGGCTCGTTGAAGGCGATGTGCCCGTCCACGCCGATGCCGCCCATGAACAGATCGATGCCGCCGTAGGAGGCGATCTTCTTTTCATACCGGGCGCACTCGGCCTCCGGATCCTCGGCCATGCCGTTGAGGATGTTGATGTTTTCCGGCTTCATGTCCACCAGATGATCGAAGAAATTGTCGTGCATGAAGTACCAGTAGCTCTGGTCGTGCTCATGGGGAAGCCCCACGTATTCGTCCATGTTAAAGGTCACCACGTTTTTGAAGCTGACCTCCCCGGCCTTGTTCATCCGCACCAGCTCCCGATAAACGCCGATGGGGCTGGACCCGGTGGGCAGGCCCAGGATAAACGGCTTTTCCGCCGGCTGGGCGTTGATCTTGGCCGCGATATAGCGGGCGGCCCACAGGCTCATTTTTTCATAGTTTTCCTGAATGACGACGCGCATAAAGAAAACACTCCTTCTATTCAATTGCCGTCAGCGTCGGGAGAACCTCTGTTGCAGTGTCGTTTCTGCTTTTTGCTTTCTCCCTTTCGGCGCGCTGAACGCCGTGGCGGCATCCGCCGAATCTTTCGATAAACCGCCATACCTCGTCGACCGTTCCCGGTCCTGGCGCTAACAGCCTTCCTGCTTTCCTCCTTTACCGGGAAAGCTGTTTTATCCATGAGCCCGGCAAACCGCGCTCATTTTAATTATTATACATGATTCAGGGAACATTTGTCAATCAATTGTCCGCAAAGCCCACGGGCTCTTCCTGTTTTGTCAGGCGGACGCACACGTGCCCCGCGCCCTCATACGGAACCGCCGCCCCCGCCGTGCCCACCGTCTGCCACGCCCGGACCGCCTGCCCGGGGCGCAAAGGCGTCTCCCGGAGGCCCCGGTACTCGGAGACGTATCCGTTGCCGTGATCGATGCGCAGAAACGGCGCGACCGCCGCCACGGTGCCGTCCCCCACGGCATAAACCCCGTCTCCCTCCTCCGCCGCAAAATCCACCCCCGGATGGACCTGCCACACGCCCACCGCCGGAAAGAACACCGGCGCCGTGCTGAAGGGGCGCAGCACTTCCCCGGCGCAGGGCCGCAGGGGACGGAACGCAGCCGGCGGGGCCGTCACGTCCGCCAGGCGCTGGGCCGTATCGTGCAGCGCTTCCGCGTCCCGGGTGCTCAGGGCGCGGGTCCACAGCCCGGACAGCAGGATCACCGCGGCGCACAGGGTCGCCAGCAGATAGTGGCCCCATTTTTCCAGAAATCTGCCCAGCTTCCCCGGCATATGCATCCCCCCTCCCCCGTTTATTGTATCCGCGGCGTCGGGGGTTATTCTCTCCTTCCTCCTGAGCGTATGCAAAAGCGGCGCTCAGAAGAGCGCCGCCGTTTGATTCATCCGGCCGTTCAGGGCTGCTTCCCGATATAAGCCAGGATGCCGCCGTCCACGTACAGGATATGCCCGTTGACGAAGTTGGAGGCGTCGGAGGCCAGGAACACCGCCGGGCCCTGCAAATCCTCGGGGCTGCCCCAGCGGGCCGCGGGGGTTTTGGCGATGATGAACTGGTCGAAGGGGTGCCGGCTGCCGTCGGGTTGCCGTTCCCGGAGGGGCGCGGTCTGGGGCGTGGCGATATAGCCCGGGCCGATGCCGTTGCACTGGATATTGTATTCCCCGTATTCGGAGCAGATGTTCCGGGTAAGCATCTTGAGGCCGCCCTTGGCCGCCGCGTAGGCGCTGACGGTCTCCCTGCCCAGCTCGCTCATCATGGAGCAGATGTTGATGATCTTGCCGTGCCCCCGTTTGATCATGCCGGGGATCACCGTCTTGGCGCAGATGAAGGGCGCGTTCAGGTCCACGTCCACGACCTTGCGGAAATCCGCGGCGCTCATTTCGATCATGGGGATGCGGCGGATGATGCCGGCGTTGTTCACCAGGATGTCGATGCCGCTCCCTTCGCTTTCGATTTTTTTCACCAGCTCCTGCACGGCGGCTTCATCCGTCACGTCGCAGACGTAGCCGCGGGCCGCGATGCCCTTTTCCGCGTACGCGGCCAGGCCCCTGTCCACCAGCTCCTGATTGATATCGTTGAACACGATGGCGGCCCCCGCCGCTGCGTAGGCCTCCGCGATGGCAAAGCCGATGCCGTAGCTGGCGCCGGTGATCCAGGCGGTCTTTCCTTTCAGGCTGAACGCGTTCATATCCATGATTTGCTTCCTCCTTTGCTTGACGGGATCTTCTCCCCCGGTCACGCCTGGGTTTCCCGGTAAAATACGCCGATCATGGCGCCCACGCCGTCCCCCGGCGTGGTGATCTGCTGCAGCGTCCAGCCTTCCGCCACGAACCGGTTGATGATGCCCTCCGCCTGCTCCAGATCCTTTTCCCGGCTGAGCTTGATTCCTTTGTTCAGGTAAACCAGTTTATACTCGATCATGCTTTTTCCTCCCGTGCGGCGTACCGCCCCGTTTTATTTCAGCTCCGTGGTAGGAATGGCGTCCATATCGTCGAAGGCCTGGTTTTCCCCGCCCATGGCCCAGATGAAGGTGTAATTGCTGGTGCCGGCCCCGGCGTGGATGGACCAGGAGGGCGAGATCACCGCCTGCTCGTTCTGCATCACGATATGGCGGGTCTCCTGCCCCTCGCCCATCATGTGGAACACCACGTTGCCTTCGGGCACCTCAAAGTAGAAATACACTTCCATCCGGCGCTCGTGGGTGTGGGCGGGCATGGTGTTCCACACCGAACCCTTGTCCAGCACCGTCATGCCCATGCTGAGCTGGCAGGTTTTGAGCACGGAGGGATGGATGAACTGATTGATCACCCGCTTGTTGCTGGTTTCCGCGTCGCCGCAGGGCTTCTTCGCGGCGTCCGAGATCCGGATCAGCCGATTTTCGTAGCTGCAGTGGGCCGGGGCGGACACGATGTAGAATTTCGCCGGCGCGGCGGGATCGGCGCTTTCAAACAGCACCTTCCTGGCGCCCCGGGTGATATACAGACAGTCCTTGTACCCCAGTTCGTACGCCGTTCCGTCCACCGTCACCTTTCCGGCGCCCCCCACGTTGAACATGCCGCATTCCCGCCGCTCCAGGAAATACGCCGTGCCGAAATTGTGCCAGATGTCGATGCCCTTGTCGATGCTCACCGGCTCCTCCACCGGCATGACGCCCAGCGTCACCATCCTGTCCACGTGGCTGTACACGGCCTGCACCCGGTCCGGAACGAACAGGCTTTCGATCAGGAATTCCTTTCGGATTTCCTCGGTGGTATAGCGCTTAAAATCGCGCTGATTGCAGGAATAGCGGATATCCATGGGCCTTCTCTCCTTTTTCCCGCCCGGCGGCGGCTTTTCGTGGGATCCCAAAAAGGATATTTCGCGGTGTATTTCGCTGCGCGGCGCGCAATTCCTCTGGCCGAATCGGTCGATCGTATGGAGGGAACGGACATGTTTTTATAAAATCCGCTGCGATTGACATTCAAATCCAAATAGGGTATGATGAAATCCGAGAAAACGCAAAGGAGAATCCCCATGACCAACAACATCGACAAAACCATGTCCATCGGCGACGTACTCAATATCCACCGGGGCACCGCCCGCATTTTCATGGAATTCGGTATGCACTGCCTGGGCTGCCCCCACGCCGTGGCGGAAAGCATCGAGGACGCCTGCGCCGCCCACGGCGCCAACGCGGACGAATTGGTGCATCAGCTGAACGAATTCCTGGCGGAAGCCAAATAAAAAATCAGAAACAGAGGGTATTTATGCGTCAGTTGACCGTAGCTTCCCTGGCGAGGGATATGAAATTTGAAGGCTTCCTCCTGGTGCGCTCCGCCGAACAGCGCACCTCCTCCAACGGCGGCAAATACCTGGATATGACGCTGTGCGACACCACGGGGGACATCAACTGCAAAATGTGGGACGGCACCGTGCAGCCCCCGAAGCAGGGAAGCGTGGTGAAGGTACGGGGCACCGTGCAGGAATACAACGGCCGGCTGCAGATGCGCATCGAGCGCCTGCGCGATCCCGCCCCGGAGGACGACGTGGACCCCGCCCAGCTGATGCCCTGCGCCCCGGAAAAGCCCGAAAGCATGCTAGCGGAGATCCACCGCACCATCGACCGGATGCAGACCCCGGAGCTGCAGAAGATCCTGCGGGAAATGATCCGCCTGTGCGGGGATCAGCTGAATTACTATCCCGCCGCCCAGCGGGTGCACCACGCCGAGCGCAGCGGGCTGCTGCACCATACCCTGTCCGTCCTCAGGGCGGCGGAGGCCCTGCTGCCCCTGTACCCGTACCTGGACGGGGATCTGCTGCGGGCCGGCTGCATCGCCCACGACCTGAGCAAGACCGCGGAATTCCTTTCCGACGAATCGGGCAACGTGGCCGATTATTCCGCCGAGGGCCAGCTGCTGGGCCATCTGGTGCACGGCGTCGTCCGGGTGCAGGAGGCCGCGAAAAACTGCGGCGTCACCGGAGAATACGTGCTGCTGCTTTCCCACATGGTCATCAGCCATCACGGCCAGCCGGACCACGGCAGTCCCCGGCCGCCCATGTTCCCGGAGGCGGAAATGCTGCACCTGCTGGATGATATGGACGCCAAAATGAACGAAATGGAGGGCGTCATGCGCCGCACGCCGGCAGGCGCTTTCTCCGAAAAGATCTGGTCCCTGGACCGGCGGCTTTATCACCCCCGCACCCCCGCCGCGGAGCCGGAAACGAAGGCCGGGAACGGGCCCTCCGCCCCCGACGGCCGCAGCACTTACGACGGGCTGCTGTAAATTTATGAAAAGCCGCCGCCCGGCGCGGAAAAATGCTTGACGAAAGATGAAGAAACTGTTACAATAATATAAACATCCCCGGACATTTTTTCGCATGCCTGTTTTGCGGATCCCGGCCGGGGCGATGCAAGGAGGTTTCTTCCGATGAAAAAATCATTTTTGATATTGGCGCTGATCCTGGCCGCCGTGCTGCTGGCCGGATGCGGCGGGAGCGACGAAACTTATCCGGAAGCAGGCGCTTCCCAGCAGCAGAAGGACCCCATGACCGTGGAAACGCCCACGGACGCCCCCGCCAGGGCCGATACCTCGCTGCCGGAGGGGTATGACCCGGCCTCCGAGGAGGACAGCGGGAATTACGTTTCCGGGGCGGCTTACGATTCCATGGGCCGGCAGATCTACGCCGGCGCCACCCCCAAGGCCCTGAACCCCGTGGATCTTCCCACCCCCACGCCCCGGCCTCCGCTGAACTTCACCTATGCAGACGCCAAGGCGGACAATCTGAAGCTCACCTTCCAGGCGCCGGTGGGCTGGCGCATGGACGTGTCCGCGTCGGATACGCTGGTGCTGCAGGATCCCAACATGTACGACAACGTCAACGCCACCATGACGGTAAAGATCCTTTCCGTGCCCGCCACCTATAAACTGGCCGACACGAAAACCGAAGTGAAGAACATGCTCAAGGAGATCGGGCAGTACAACTACACCGAATGGAAGCCCACTGAGCTGGCGGCCCGCACGCTGCTTCACAAGGACGGCTATTACGCCAACTACCGCGGCGTGCAGTACGACGGCACCATCGTCCGCGGCCGGGTCATGGTGGCCCTGCTGGACGGGAACCGCATCATCACCCTGCACATGTCCTGCCCCGCCGGTTACAATGAAAGCTACATGAACGTGGTCAGTCATTTCCGGGAAACCCTCAAGCAGGCGCAGTAACATCATAAGAAAACGCATCGCCGCGGGCATACAGTCCGCGGCGATCATTTTTTTGCGTGCTTTTCCCGTTTTTATCTGGGCCGTTTCCCTTCGGCGGCCTTGCGCCGGTTCTTGATTTCATACATCTGGGCATCCGCGGCCTGCACGCATCCCTCCAGGGTCTTTTCCTCCCCCGGGACGGCGGCGGCCACGCCGATGCTCATGCGCAGGCGGTAAGGCACGGTTTCGCTGAACGCATTGACGTCCGCCAGGATGCGCTGCCGCAGCTCCGTTTCCGCGCCGGAGGCGATCACCAGGAACTCGTCCCCGCCGTAGCGCATGATGAAATCCCGGGGGCCGCAGGCGTTCTGCAGGATCCGGGCGGCGGCGCACAGGGCGGCGTCCCCGCTTTCGTGGCTGAACTGATCGTTGATATCCTTCATATCGTCCATGTCGATAAAGAGCACCTGCACGCCCTTTTCTTCCCGGAGGAATACCGTGAACAGCTTCTCCCCGAACCGCTTCAGCCCGAAGCGGTTGAACAGCCCCGTCAGCGGATCCCGGACGTACAGATCGTCCAGCACCTCGTTCAGATTCCGCAGCAGGCACTTCTTGCGCACGTTTTCAATGGCGATTTCCAGGAAGCTGAAAATGCTCTCGTGCAGGTTCAGCTTCGCCGCTTCGCTGATGCCCTGCATGGCCAGGTAGCCGATGGAATAGGTGTTGTAATGCAGGGGATAAAAGACCCAGAAGCGCTCCCTGCGCATCAGGTCCCGGGGCAGCAGCTCCAGCGTGGGGAACCGGGCGTACTGGTTTTTGTCGTCCAGCTGATATCCGCTGTTCCCCCGGGTGGCCAGGATCATTTCGCTCCCGAAGGATTCGGAATCGTGCTGCCAGTTCTTCTTCTCATAGTTATCGAAATAATAATCGTTGACGCACAGGTACACCCCGTCGCAGCCGAAAATCCTTTCGTTTTTCTCCACGATCCGCATCAGCTCCGGCAAGTCCGCCGCCTCGAACATTTCCTGGGCCATCTGGTCCTGCATGATATAGAAGTTTTTCAGGAACCGGGTCTGATGGAAATACTTGTTGCGCACGTATTCCGGCGTGGTTTTTTCCTTGCATCCGCAGGATTCGGAGCATACGATGCCGTGCCCGAACATGACATGATCCCGCGTTTTCTTCCCGTTGATCAGCCCCATCAGCATGTCCATGGCCTCATAGGTCAGTGCCTCGTTGTCCCGCTTGACGGTGGACAGGCGGGGGCTGGAAAGCTCCGCGCTGGTGAGGTTGTCAAAGCCGGTGACGATCACTTCCTTGGGGATGCGCACGCCGTTCCTTTCCAGGGTTTCCAGGATGCCCAGGGCCATATCGTCGTTGGCGCAGATGAAGGCGTCCGGCAGCGGCTTCCCTTCCCGGAGCCATTCGTCGGCGACGCGGTTGCCGTCGCTGGTGCGCCAGGTGCAGGGGAGCACCGTCACGTCCTTGGGGTCCACGCCGTTGCTCCTGCAGGCGTCCAGAAAGCCGTCCAGCCGCTGCTGCCCTTCGGAGCAGCCGTTGTCCATGATCCCCGTCAGGTATACCAGCCGCCGGGCGCCGTGAACGCGGATCACGTGGTCCGCGATCTCCTCCTGGGCCTTCCGGTTGTCGATGCCGATCAGGGCGCAGCCCTCGATGGGGCAGTCCACGCTCACCGCCGGAATGCCCGCCTCCCGCACCCGCCGGGCGATCTCCTCCCGGGCGGTGTTGAGCACCACCTGGTTGCCCTGGATCAGCGCGCCGTCGAACTGGCTCAGATCCGCCAGATTGAAAATCGCGTACTCGCTGCGGCTGTTGTCGTTCTCCACGTCCTTGCCGAAGCAGTCGAACACGCACAGCTGCACGTTTTCATGCTCGTCCACGTACTGTTTGAGCCCGTGCAGCGTGCTTTCCACCAGTTCGTAATTCCAGTCCGCCGTAAAGAATGCGATCCGATAATTCATTCTTTTCCGCTCCCGATGCGTTGTTGTGCCTAAAAAACGTACCGCCGCGTTCCCTCTGCGGCAGACGATGCGGATTATTGATTGCTATGCCGGTTTATTATATCATTCTTTTTCCGCGTTTTCCAGCCCTTTTTCTTGTTTTTTCCATAAAAAAATGCCGCCGGAATACCGGCGGCGCCTGTGAAAACGGATTATTTGTCGTAATTGACCACCAGGGAGAAATCCGGCGCCTTCAGGGACGCGCCGCCGATGAGGCCGCCGTCGATTTCCGGCTGCGCCATGAGGCCCTTGACGTTCTTGGGGTTCATGCTGCCGCCGTACTGGATGCGCACCGCGTTGGCCACGCGCTTGCCGTATTTCCGGGCGATGGCGGCGCGGATGACGCCGATGGTCTCGTTGGCCTGCTCGTCGGTGGCGGTCAGGCCGGTGCCGATGGCCCACACGGGCTCGTACGCGATGACCAGCTTGCTGATTTCCTTGTCCGTCAGGCCGTTGAGGGCGATCAGGGTCTGGTATTCCACCAGGGCGTTGGTGTAGCCCGCTTCCCGCTCTTCCTTGCGCTCACCCACGCAGATGATGGGGATCAGGCCCGCCTTCACGGCGGCCAGGGTGCGCAGGTTCACGGTGGCGTCGGTTTCGCCGAAGTACTGGCGGCGTTCGCTGTGGCCGATGATCACGTATTCCGCGCCGGCTTCCTTCAGCATGGCGGCGGACAGCTCGCCCGTGTACGCGCCGCTTTCCTTGAAGTGCACGTTCTGGGCGCCCAGATGGATGTTGCTGCCCTTGATCTCCTGCTTCACGGCGTACAGATCCACCGCGGGCACGCAGACCACCACCGTGGCGTTGGCTTCCTTCACCAGGGGTTTGAGCTCCTTCACCAGTTCCTTGGCTTCCGAGGGGGTCTTGTTCATTTTCCAGTTGCCGGCAATGATGGGTTTACGCATAAGAAGCACCTCTTATTATTTTATTGTTTTTCACCCTCCCTAAAACCCGCTCAGGGATCTTGCCGGGGGGCAATAGGCTTGCAGTACAAATGCCTGTTTTCCCCTGTCGGCTTTCTTCAGGAGGGTGCGGGAACCCTTTCTTTCCCCTGAAAGAAAGGGCTCCCGCCGTTCCTTTCCTCGTTCCTCTTATTTCTCGTCCAGGGCCGCGACGCCGGGAAGGGTCTTGCCTTCCAGGTATTCCAGGGACGCGCCGCCGCCGGTGGAGATATGGGTCATCTTATCGGCCAGGCCCATCTTTTCCACGGCCGCCGCGCTGTCGCCGCCGCCGATGATGGTGACCGCGTCGCTGTCCGCCATGGCCTGGGCCACGGCCAGGGTGCCCTTGGCCAGGGTGGGATTCTCAAACACGCCCATGGGGCCGTTCCACACCACGGTCTTGGCGGCCTTCACGGCTTCGCCGAAGAGCGCGGCGGTCTTGGGCCCGATGTCGCAGCCTTCCATATCCGCGGGGATATTGTCGGCGTCCACCACCAGGGTGTCGATTTCCGCGTCGATGGGATCGGGGAAGGCTTTCACGCACACGGTATCGATGGGCAGCAGGAGCTTGACGCCCTTTTCCTGGGCCTTCTTCATCATGTCCTTGCAGTAGTCGATCTTGCTTTCATCCAGCAGGCTGTGGCCGATTTCCTTGCCCTGGGCCTTGAGGAAGGTGAAGGCCATGCCGCCGCCGATGATCAGGGTATCCACCTTTTCCAGCAGATTGTTGATCACGTTCAGCTTGTCTTCGATCTTGGCGCCGCCCAGCACGGCCACGAAGGGCCGGTCCGCGTTCTCCAGGGCCTTGCCCATGACGGAGAGCTCTTTGCCGATCAGGTAGCCCGCCACGTTGGGGGAGGTGAACTTCGTCACGCCCTCAGTGGAGCAGTGCGCGCGGTGGCAGGAGCCGAAAGCGTCGTCCACATAGCAGTCCGCCAGGGAAGCCAGCTCCTTGGAGAAGGCTTCTTCATTCTTGGTTTCTTCCTTGCGGAAGCGGGTGTTCTGCAGCAGCACCACGTCGCCGTCCTTCATGGCGGCCACGGCGGCTTTTGCCTGATCGCCCACCACGTTATCGTCGTTGGCGAACACCACGTTCTGGCCCAGCAGTTCGCTCAGCCGTACGGCCGCGGGCGCCAGGGAGAACTTTTCTTCCGGCCCGTTCTTGGGCTTGCCCAGATGGCTGCACAGGATCACCCTGCCGCCGTCCTTCACCAGCTTCTGGATGGTGGGAAGGGCCGCCTTGATGCGCTTGTCGTTGGTGATTTTGCCGTCCTTCATAGGCACGTTGAAGTCCACCCGGACCAGGACGCGCTTGCCCTTTACGCTGATGTCGTCGATGGTTTTCTTGTTCAGGTCGCTCATGGTTTATGCACTCCTTTTTTCATAATGGGTCCGCGTTGTATGCCAAGGCCCCTCCGGGCCGTGGTATCTTATTTTACCGTTTCTCCCAGCAGCCGCACGATCTTCTGGGCGGCGGCTTCGTCGGTGATGAGGGAATCGTGCTTTTCGTGGCGGGTGGCGGCGATGATGGCCTCCGCCTTCGCTTCGCCCGCGGCCACAGCCACCATGCGGCTGTCCCGGTGCAATTTGCCCAGGCCCAGGGACACGGTGCTGGCCTGGAGCACGGTTTTCCCCTCGAAATCGAAGAAATCCCCGAAGGCCTCCCCCACCGCCTTGCAGCTGCGCAGCAATTCGTTTTCCTCCGCGGTCAGCCGCCGCCGGCGGGCCATGGCGTCCGCCCGGCCGATGCCGTGGACCACCAGATCCGTGCGCTGCAGCAGATCCAGCGTTTCCCGCACCTCCGGCAGCCGCATCATTTCCTGCATGGCCGCCTGGTCCAGCGTATCCGGCAGGTGCATCACCCGGTGATGCCCGCCCACCCGCCGAGCGATCTCCGCCGCCACGGTGTTGGCCTGGGTTTCCACCGAGGTGCCCATGCCGCCCCGGGCCGGCACCACCATGACGTTGATGGGCGTGGCGGATTGGATGGCCCGGGCCATTTCGCTCATGGTGCGCCCGCCGGTAACCGCCAGCGTCATGCCGCTCTGCATCAGCTTGTGCACCCGATGGGCCGCCGCCCGGCCCACGTCCCGGAGCACCTGGGGATCGGCGTCGGCGTTGCCCGCCACCACCACCACGTAGGGCACCCCCAGCATATCGCTCAGCGCGTGCTCCAGCTTCGTCAGGCCGAACATGGCCCGGCTCAGCTCATGGGCGCCGGACAGCACCTCGATGGCCTGGGGCGTCAATTGCATCCCCGCCGCGTCCATGGTGATGAGCCCCTGCTCCTTCAGCGCCGCCGCCGCGGAACGGACCTCCCTTTCCGGCAGGTTCAGCCGGGAGGCCAGGGCGCGCCGCCCCACGGGCTGCATGCTCTCGATGGAGGAAAGCACCTGCGCCCGCCTGCCGATATCCGCCATCAGGTCGGGCGCGATCCGGCTGAGCACCTTCAGATCATCCAGCATCCCGCGCCCCCCCTTTCCACGGACAAACATTGCCCCACTGGGCAGATTGTGACCCACTGGATATTATACCATGCGGGCCGGGGAAAGTAAAGCGCGGAATTGTTGATTTTTTCTTAAATTCCCGGAGAAATGCGGCCTGAAAGCGCCGGTCAGTAGATCCGGTACCGGCCCCCCAGCATCAGCAGGCAGAAGAAGTACAGGCAGTTGTCGTAATACCGGCGCTTGCCCCTGCGCAGCGGCAGCTCCGCGAACCGGCGCAGCCAATCCGCCGCTTTCTCGCTTTCCCCCGCGATCACGGAAGCCGCGCAGCAGGCGGTGATGGCAGTGGGGTGCATGGCGGGCTCCTCCGTCCTTGTGCCGTCCAGCATGCAGGCGCGGTAGTTTTCCTCCGGCCCCTGGGTGCTCAGGAACTGCTGCACGGCCCTGGCGATGCGCTCGTACCCGGGCTTCCGGCCGAACCACAGGCTGTCCAGCCCGATGTTCATCATCACCCGGTATGCATCCGAATACCAGGGCCAGGGCTTTCCGAACAGCAGGATGGGCGTGCCGTCGTAGGAAGCGTATTCCGGGCTCAGGCCCGTCACCGGATGGGCGCTCAGGGCGATATAGGCCCGGCTGGCCTCCGCGGCCTCCCGCCAGAAGGGGCGGTCCTCTTCGTCGGCCCGCTGGGCGAACAGGGTGTAGAAGTGCGGCAGGTGATAGCTGGGATCGGTGAATTCCACCCCGGGTACGAATTTGATCTGCCTGTTCACCGGGTTCCACATGGGCTCGCCGCCGATGAGCTCCTTCTGGTGCACGCAGTGGCGCAGGATCTCCCGGGCGTCGGCGGCGTAATCAAATTCTCCCCGGCTCCCCCACCGGCCGTCCGCCATGAACAGGGCCATGGCGAAGTATTCTTCCCCGTCCGGGGCGGGGCCTTCGGCGTTGTGCTTCCCATTGAGCTGCACCGACCAGGCAAAATAACCGGCGTTGGGGCCTTCCGTGAGCAGCATATACCGCCTGGAGAACCGCCACAGCCGGTCAAACAGGTCCCGCCGGTCCATCTGCACGCACATCATCATGCCGTAGCTCATGCCCTCGGTGCGGGCGTCGACGTTGCCGGTGTCCTCCATGCAGCCGCAGTCCCCGTCCACGTCGTGATAGAATTTTTCCTCCGGATCAAAGAAGATGGTTTCAAAGGCCCTTTCGATCCTCCGGTCCACTTCCGCGCCGCTCAGGCCCACCGCCCCGAAAAAATTGGGGTATTTGCCCGTTTCAAAAGCGCCCGCGCCGAAATCCATCGCCAATTCCTCCTTTTTCAGTACGTATGCCGCAGCCAGGCGAAGCCGCCCGCCGGCAGGGTCACCGCCCCGGCGTCCCGGGGCTTATCCGTCATCATATCGGTATAGCTTTCCAGCTCCCGCAGCCACACGTCCTTTTCTTCATCGCCAAAGTTGAACACCGCCAGCACCTTTTCCCCCCGGAAATAACGCCCCACGCCGATCACGCAGTCCTCGCCCGTATCCAGCAGCCACACGTCCGCGTCGGGGTCGAAGGCGGCGCAGTCCGCCCGGGCCGACTGCAGCCTGCGGAGCGCGGAAAACATTTTTCCCGCGGGGGTGGTTTTCTTCCCGCGCTGGGCGGCCCGCCGCCAGTCCAGGTCCCCCCGCTGCAGCCAGCGGCTGTCCCCCGCCTTCAGGGGATCGTTATAATACGCATAATCGTTTTCCTGGGCGAATTCATCCCCGCTGTAAATCACCGGCAGGCCGCTGAGCGTAAAGAGGAAAGCGTGCAGCGTGATATCCAGCCGGAGGGCTTTTTCCATGTCCGCCGCGCTGCCGCCGGCCCGGGCGGATTCCACCCCGCACAGGGAAGCCACGGTGCCGCACAGCCGGGCGTCCCCCCGGAGCAGGTCCGCGTTGTACACCTCCCCCAGCGCGGGGCTGCCGGGCCATTTCCCGGTCAGGTAATCGTTCAGATACTGTTTGTGCGCTTTTTCCTCAATGCCGCATTCCTTCAGGAACCCGTAATCCAGCTGCCAGGCGATATCGTCGTGGCAGCGCAGGAAATAAAGGAAGATCTGCTCCTTTGGCATGGCCAGCAGCCGCCGCATTTCATGGGCAAGCAGCCGGGTATCCCGGGTGGCTACCGTGTGCCACAGGACGGGCATCATCACGCCGTTGTACAGCAAATGGCATTCGGGCTTTTCCTTCGTGCCGAAATACGCCGACACCATTTCCGACCGCAGGGCCGCCTCCCCCAGCAGCAGCACCCCCGGGCATACGGTCTCGCACGCCAGACGCAGCATGCGCACCAGCATATGGGTCTGTGGCAGGTTCCGGCAGGGAGTGCCCAGGGCTTTCCAGATATAGGCCATCGCGTCCAGGCGGATCACGTCCGCCCCCTGGTTGCACAGGAAAAGCATGTTGTCCGTCATATCCCGGAAAACGGCGGGATTCATGTAATTCAAATCCCACTCGTAGGGGTAGAAGGTGGTCATCACCACCTTGCCCGCCTCCCCGCACCAGGTAAAATTCCCCGGCGCGGTGGTGGGAAAGGCCTGGGGCACGGTCTGCTCATAGGCGTTGGGGATCTCCCAGCTATCGTAAAAATAATACCGGGCCTGGTATTCCTTTTCCCCCGCCTTCGCGCGGCGGGCCCATTCATGGTCCTCGCTGGTGTGGTTCATCACGAAATCCAGGCACACGGAAATGCCCTTTTCATGGCACGCCTCCGTCAGGGCGCGGAGATCCTCCATGGTGCCCAGCTCCGGCTGCACCCGGCGGAAATCGCTGACGGCGTAGCCCCCGTCGCTGCGCAGGATGGGGCTTTCCAGCAAGGGCATGAGATGCAGGCATCTGACGCCGCACTCCTCAATGTAATCCAGCTTTTCCCGCACCCCCCGCAGGGTGCCCGCGAAGGCCCCGGCGTACATCTGCATGACGGTCACGTCCCGGCGGCGGTATCCCGCCGCGTCCTTTTCCCGCCTGCGGTCCGATTCCCGCAGGGCTTCCGGCCGGGCCTGCCAGGCTTCATACAGCATCTGCACATAGGCGTCGAACGCCTCCAGATCGCTGTGGTACAGCTCGCAGAACAGCCATTTCATCTCGTCCGCGCGGCTGCGGAAGCGGGCCGCAAATTCCATTTCCCACCGTGGATCGTTCAGCATAGGCATCCCCCTGATCTATCACAGATAAGCAAAAGAGCCGCGAAAAACGGCTCTCCGGGCCAGGATCAGCCCCAAAGCAGCGCCAGCGCGGGCACCACCTGCTTTTTCCGGGACACGATGCCCTTGAGGAACACATGGGAGCCCTCCAGCCTGTTCATGCTGAAAGCCTGCCGGACGATATCCCGGTCCCCGGCAAACAGCAGCTCCGTGCCTTCCCTGAGCACGTCGGTGAGCATCAGCAGCACCAGATCGTAGCCCTTGGCGGCGCGCATTTTTTCCATTTCCTCCAGGAACTCGTTTTCCCTTTTCAGCATGTCGGCGGAATCCAGCGTGGTGATCTGGCCGATGCCCAGCCGGTGATCCGCCAGATGGAATTCCTTGAAATCGGTGCGCAGCAGCACGCCGGCGGGCTTATCGGCCAGGCTGGCGGAAAATACGGACCGGCCCAATTCCTCCAGGTCGATCCCCGCGATGCGGGCCAGGCGCTCGGCGATGCGCTTGTCCCGGGGAGTGGTGGTGGGGGATTTGAACATGATGGTATCGCTGATGATGGCCCCGGCCATCAGGCCCGCCAGCTTTTCCCCGGGCATCAGCCCGTGCTCCTGGAACATGGTGGCCACGATGGTGTTGGTGCTGCCCACGGGCTCGTTGCGCATGAATACGGGATAGCCGGTCTGCACGTCGGCCAGGCGGTGATGGTCGATGATGCCCACGATCTCCGCCTGCTCCAGCCCCGGCACGCTCTGGCTCACCTCGTTGTGGTCCACCAGCACCAGGCGCTTGCGCTTGGGCTGGATCAGGTGATACCGTCCCAGGGTGCCCACCACCTTGCTGTCCGCGTCCAGCACGGGATAGCTGCGGTAGCGGCTCTGCAGCACGGCTTCCGTCACGTCGTCCAGATAATCGTCCAGATGGAAGCAAACGATGCCGTCCTGCTTGGCGATGCGCTCCACGGGCACGGCCTGGTACAGAAGCCGCGCCGCCCGCCAGGCGTCGAAGGGCGTGGCGATGATGCAGGTGTCCGAGGCCAGCCCCCGGTATTTTTCCGCCAGGCTGCTCTGGCACAGGATCACGCAGCTGGCCCTGCGCTCCAGGGCCTCCGCCACCACTTCCTCCTGCTGCCCGCAGATCACCACCGCGCCTTCCTTCGCCCCCCGCAGGGGATCGCCGGCCAGGGGCAGGGCGATGACCACCTCGCCGGAAATGAAATCGAATACGTCGTCCTCCCGGTTGAGGATATGCCCCTCCAGGGCGGAAAGCACGTTGAAGATCGGCGCGTCGTGCACCACGGGGGTCTGGATGGAGCGCATGTCGCTTTCGGCGATGCTCCCGGCGGTCACCATGCCGAACAGGGTGCCGTCCTCCTTCACCACGGGCAAGGCGTTGAAAGGCCTGTTTTCCTGCAGCATTTCCCAGGCGTGGCTCACCGGCACGCTGGTGCCCAGGGTGGGCGGCCGGTCAAAGTCGATATCCCGCACCTGGGTGCGCACGGTGGAAAGCAGCCGGGGCGCCTCGAACCCGAAACGCCGCAGCAGGGCCGCCGTTTCGTCGTTCACCGGGCCCAGGCGCACGGGCTCGTACCCGTTTTCCCCCAGCATATTGCACAAAGCGGCGTACGCCATGGCGGATACGATGGAATCGGTGTCCGGATTGCGATGGCCGCTGACATAGGTGATATCCACGGAAAAACCTCCTTGGCCGCAAAGGATAATCAGATTATAACACGCGCCGCCCCGTCGCTTCAACCCCGGAAAGCAAAAAACGGCGGAGGGAACGTAAGCCCTCCGCCGCCGGAAACCGATTTATGCCAGGGGCACCAGGAACTGGGCCAGGATGGACAGCATGAGGCTGGCCAGCAGCAGGATCACCGCGCCGCCCAGGCGGGAGGAGATCTGCGCGAAGGGCATCAGCTCCATCCGGTCCGCCGCGGAAAGCACCGCCACGTCGCCGGTGCCGCCCATGTTGCTCATGCACAATCCGGCGGTGATGCCGGATTCGAAGGGATAGAAGCCCACCAGCTTGCCGATGAAGGCCGCGCCCACGAACGCGCCCACGCAGGTGGCCGCGCACAGCAGCAGGTAAGTGATGCTGAAGCTCTTGATCACCGTGCCGATCTCCAGGTAGCATACGCCGATGCCCAGCAGCAGCACGTTGGTCAGGTTCTTCATGATGAACTGGAACCACTGATAGCAGGCCACCTCGATCCGCTCCGGCACGATGTTGGTGATCTTGCAGACGGCCACGGTAATGATCATCCAGGCGTAGGCGTGAACCGTGATGCTGGGCACCAGGGACTTCCAGATGCCCTGGAAGATGAAGCCGATGGCGAAGAAGGTGCCGGACACCAGCAAGCCGATGCCCAGGTTGGGCAGGGTGATATGGTCGCGCTTCTGCTGCATTTCGGGGCTGATCTGCAATTCCGCGGGATCCATGCTGCCGGCCTGCATCAGAGCGCCGTTGCCGTTGAGCTTGCCCCGGATCACCTTCACCAGCACGCCCGCCAGCACGATGGAAATGGCGTTGCCGATGGCCACGGCGGGGGTCATGACGGACAGGGCCTGGGCCGCGCTCATGGTGCCGCTGCCCTCAAAGATCTTGGACAGCGGGGACGCGCCCGCGCCCATGCCGCCGCCCATGATCGGCAATCCCACCAGAAGCAGGGCGTTCATCACCGGGTAGCCCATCAGCGCCGCCACGCCCATGCACAGGCCGAAGGCCAGGATCAGCCCGCCGAAGATGGCGGGGAAATACCGGGCCGCCGCCTTGATGAGCAGCTTCCGGTTCATGCCCAGGATGGAGCCGGTGATCAGCGCGGCGATGTACCAATCCAGGAACGCGCCGTCGCCCTTGAAGAATTTGTTGATGTTGCCCACCAGATCCAGATCGCCGAAGGGCAGCAGCATGTTCCAGCCCTTTTGGCCGATGAATTTCTTGGTGTAATCGGCAATCGGCTGGCCGTTGAATGTGCCGGCCAGGTATTCCGTCACTTCCTCCGGCACGCCCTGGGCATCCACCGTGATCTCGCTGATGGCCTTATTCTCATCGAATTTGACCTGCACGGTCACCGGCTTGTTGCCGTATCCGCCCGTCACCGCGGTGTAGGTTTTGCCCACCTCGCGCTTGGCGCTGGAAGTATCCTTGAGGATGCTGCTCACCGCGTTGTTCACGGCGGTCAGGGTCTTGCCGATGGGGTCATTCTTTTCAGACGCCTTCGTTTTGTTCAGATAATACCCGCTGAAGGTATCGCTGGTGAGATAATCGCGGACGTTCTCCGCAGCGATCTTGTTTTCCTTGTCTTCGGCGATATTCTGAATGGCGTCGTTGGGCAATACCGTCATGGTGCTGATCTTGCCTGTGGTTTTTTTGTCCTTATTCTCCACCACGGCCACCTTCAGCGTGACCGTGACCTGGCCGGGCTTCTTGGCATCCGTCTTTTCGGGATAAGAATAGGTGTATTCCTTCTCCATGCCCGGTGTAACGGCTTTACTGTCAATATCCTTTTGCAGCTCCACCAGCATGATATGGTCCACGGCCTTGTCGACCATATCCACCGCGGCTTTCGTTTCCTTCGGCAGCTCGAAGCTGACGGAGGGCGCTTTGAACGCCGGGATCAGCCCGAAGTACACCAGCAGCGCCGAGCCGAAGATGACCACGATGGCGCCGCCGCCCAGGTAGGATTTGATGATGGGGGTGTGATCGCCGATCCAGGCCAGGATCTCGCCCACCACGATCATGAATACGAAGCACCCCGCCATCCCCGCGGGCAGCACGCCCAGGTAAGTGGCGATGAGCACGATCACCGTGATGACGAGGAACAGTTTCCAGTGCAGCCGGAAAAACTCCAACGGTTTCTTTTCCTTGGGCTCCGCTTTTGCTTTCGCCATGTCGCTCTTCCTTTCTTTCGTCGGATCAGGCGGCGGCCGTCACAGCCTGGCCACCCCGCTGTCCCGGGCGGCCTTCGCCACGGCGGCGGCCACGGCGGGGCCGACGCGCTTATCGAAGGCCAGGGGCAGGATGTACTTTTCGTTCAGCTCTTCGGGAGACACCAGGTCCGCCAGCGCGTGGGAAGCGGCCTGCTTCATTTCCTCGTTGATGTCCTTCGCCCGCACGTCCAGCGCGCCCCGGAACAGGCCCGGGAAGCACAGCACGTTGTTGATCTGGTTGGGATGGTCGCTCCGCCCGGTGCCCACCACCGCGGCGCCCGCGGCCAGGGCCTCCTCCGGCTCGATCTCCGGCACGGGGTTGGCCATGGGGAACACAATGGGCTTTTCCGCCATGGAGCGGATCATGTCCTGGCTGACGATGTGCGGCGCGCTGACGCCCACGAACACGTCCGCGCCCTTCAGCGCGTCGGCCAGCTTTCCGGAGAATTTTTCGGGGTTGGTGATCTTCGCCATTTCCTCCTGGGCGGGGTTCATCTTTTCCCCTTCGCACAGGATGCCGAAGCGGTCCACCATCTTCAGGTGCTTCACGCCCAGGTTCATCAGGTGCCGCCCGATGGCGATGCCCGCGCTGCCCGCGCCGTTGATGACCACCTTCGCCTCCCCGATGTCCTTGTCCACCACCCGCAGGGCGTTGATGAGGGCCGCGCCCACCACCACGGCGGTGCCGTGCTGGTCGTCGTGGAACACGGGGATATCGCACAGCTCCTTCAGTTTCTTTTCGATCTCAAAGCACCGGGGGGCGGCGATGTCCTCCAGGTTGATGCCGCCGAAGGACCCGGAAATGAGATACACCGTGCGCACGATCTCGTCCACGTCCTTGCTGCGCACGCACAGCGGGAAAGCGTCCACGTCGCCGAACGCCTTGAACAGCGCGCATTTTCCTTCCATCACCGGCATGCCCGCCTCGGGGCCGATGTCCCCCAGGCCCAGGACCGCCGTGCCGTCGGTGATCACGGCCACCAGGTTATGCCGCCGGGTGAGGGAGAAGGATTTATCGTAATCCTTCTGGATCTCCAGGCAGGGCTGGGCCACGCCGGGGGTGTAAGCCAGGGACAGGTCTTCTTTGCTCTTCACCGGCACCCGGGAGATCACCTCGATCTTCCCCTGCCATTCGCCATGCAGCCGCAGCGATTCTTCCGCGTAGTTCAAAACGGAGCACCTCCTTAACGATTGTTCATCTACTGCCATTGTACATGGATCCGCCGGAAAAATCAATCCCAAATTATATATGATTCCGTATTTCTTCCCTGATTTTTCCGCTGCGCAAAGTACAGCGGGAATACACCCCCCGGAATTGACAGGCCCCGCCCGCCGTGTTATACTTTCATCCGATAAAGAATCATGCGCGGCGGCGGCCCAGTCCGCGCCCGCGCAGGCCCGTTCTGGAGGGGGACGGGCCTTTCGGTTAAGGGGGGACGCAAGTGCATTCGGAATTCCTGATGGGCAACGAGGCCATCGCCCTGGGGGCCATCGCCGCCGGGGTGAACCTGGCGTGCGGCTATCCCGGCACCCCCAGCACCGAGGTGCTGGAAACGGTGGCGAAGCGGCGCGGCGAAAACGTGTATGTGGAATGGTCCGTCAATGAAAAAACCGCCATGGAAATGGCGGCGGGGGCGGCCTATGCCGGGGCAAGGGCGCTGGTGACCATGAAGCAGATGGGCCTGAACGTGGCCTCCGATCCCTTCATGTGCCTTTCCTACATCGGCGTGAAGGGCGGGCTGGTGGTGCTGGTGGCGGACGATCCCGGCCCCATTTCCTCCCAGACCGAGCAGGACAGCCGCACCTTCGCCGCTTTCTCGAAAGCGCCCGTTTTCGATCCTTCCGATCCTCAGGAGGCCTACGATATGATCCAGGCCGCCTTCGATTTTTCAGAGCAATACCAGACCCCGGTGCTCCTGCGGCCCACCACCCGGGTGTCCCACGGCTACGCCTCCATTCGGGTGAAGGACCCGGAGGAATACCGCGTCCACGCGCCGGAAGGGTTCGTCAGGGACAGCGGCCGCTGGGTGATCTTCCCCCGGCTGAGCTATCAGAACCATTTGAAGCTGGAAAAGCGCAACGCGGACCTGTCCCGGGCGGACAGCCCCTGGAATCTTCTCCTGCCCGGCAGCGGACGGAAGGGCGTCGCCTCCTCCGGCATCAGCTTCACTTATGTGATGGAAGCGCGCCCGGAGGGCCTGCCCGTGTTCAAGGTGGGCATGCCCTTCCCCTTCCCGGAAAAGCAGGCCGCCGGCTTCCTCTCCGGGCTGGACGAGGTGCTCTGCGTGGAGGAATTGGACCCGTTCATCGAGCGCCAGCTGATCTACGTCTGCGGAAAATACGGCCTGAAAACCAAAATCCTGGGGAAGCTCACGGGCCACCTGCCCGCCGCCGGGGAAAACACCCGGGACGGGGTGGCGGCCGCCGTCGCCGCCTTCCTGGGCACGCCCCGGACCGTCCCCGCCCCGGCGGAAACCCCGCCCCTGCCCGTCCGGCCTCCGGTGCTCTGCGCCGGCTGCCCCCACCGGGCGAGCTTTTACGCGGTGAAGCAGGCCATGAAGGGCCAAAAGACCGTTTTCTGTGGCGATATCGGCTGCTATACCCTGGGCAACGCCCAGCCCCTGGACATGGTGGACACCTGCCTGTGCATGGGCGCGGGCCTGGGGATCGCCCAGGCGATCCGCCATCTGGAAAAGGACCGGCAGTGCTTCGCCTTCGTGGGCGACAGCACCTTCTTCGCCTCCGCCATCCCCGGGGTGGTGAACGCGGTGTACAACCAGGCGGAATTCACCCTGATCGTGCTGGATAATTCCACCACCGCCATGACCGGCCACCAGCCCCATCCCGGCACCGGCAGAACGGCCATGGGCCAGGCGGTGGACGCCGTCAGCATCGAAAGCGTCCTGCGCGGCATAGGCGTGCAGGCGGTGGAAACCGTGGATCCCCTGGATCACGCCCTGGCGGTGGAAACAGTCAAACGGGTCTCGGCCCTCCCCGGGGTCAAGGCCGTGATCTTCAAATCCCCCTGCGTGGTGCTCGCAAAGCCCCAGGGCCGGGCGAAGGTGGACGCAGACAAATGCGTGGGCTGCAAAAAGTGCATCCGGGAGCTGGGCTGCCCGGCCCTGAGCTTTGCGGAGGGCAAAGCGGTGATCGACGCCGCCCAGTGCACCGGCTGCTCCCTGTGCGCCCAGATATGCCCCGTATCGGCCATTTCGGGAGGTGAAGCGCATGCGTAAGAACATCGTTCTGTGCGGCGTGGGCGGCCAGGGCACGGTGCTGGCCTCCCGGCTGATCTCCGCCGCGGCCATGAAGAAAGGCATCCCCGTCATGAGCGCCGAAACCATCGGCATGGCCCAGCGGGGCGGCAGCGTGTTCAGCCATCTGCGGCTGGGCGAGGGCGTTTTCTCCCCCTTGATCGCCCGGGGCGAAGCGGATCTGATCCTGGCCTTCGAGCCGGGCGAAGCGGTGCGCATGCTGCCTTATCTCCGGGAGGGGGGCCAGGTGGTCGTCTCCTCCCGGCCGGTGATGCCCGTCACGGCCACCCTGTCCGGCGCAGCGTACCGGGCGGAGGATATGCTGGACCATCTGCGGAAGCACGTAAAAAACCTGCTGATCGTGGACGCGGACAGGGCGATGGTGCAGGTGGGCTCTCCGAAGGTGCTGAACCTGATCCTCCTGGGAGCCGCCCTGAAAGCGGACGCCCTGGGGTTGAGCGAAAATGATCTGAAAAACGCCATTCTGGAAAAAATCCCCGAAAAATTCCACGCGCTGAACCTGAAAGCGCTTGCTTACGTCAAAGAAAACATGTAAGGAAAGAAGGAAGCCCGTCATGCAGATTTCAGAAAAACAGCTTTCCCAGGTCAATCACCAGATCCGGGCCCTGGTTTCCGCCGGCAGCTTTTACGGAAAAAAGCTGGAGCAGGCGGGGATCGAAAGCGTATCCACCCCCGAAGAGTTTGAAAAGCTGCCCTTCTCTGAAAAGAGCGACCTGCGGGACGCCTATCCCCTGGGATTGATGACCGCCCCGGAAAAGGATATCGTGCGCATCCATTCCTCCTCCGGCACCACGGGGCTGCCCGTCATCATCCCCTACACCCGCAAGGACGTGGAGGACTGGGCCATCATGTTCGCTCGGTGCTACGAGTTCGCCGGCATCACCCCCATGGACCGCATCCAGGTGACCCCGGGCTACGGGCTGTGGACCGCGGGCATCGGCTTCCAGAACGGCGCGGAGCGGCTGGGCGCCATGGTGATCCCCATGGGCCCGGGCAACACGGAAAAGCAGCTGCAGATGATGCAGGACATGGGCTCCACCGTGCTGTGCTCCACCTCCTCCTACACCCTGCTGCTCACGGAGGAGATCGAAAAGCGCGGCATCAAAAACAAAATCAGGCTGCGCAAGGGCGTGATCGGCTCCGAACGCTGGAGCGATAAGATGCGCCGCCGCATCGGCGAGGGCCTGGGGATTGAACTGTACGATATCTACGGCCTCACGGAGATCTACGGCCCCGGCATCGGCATCAACTGCAAATACAACACCGGCATGCACTACTGGGACGATTATCTCTACATCGAGATCATCGACCCCGTGACGCTGAAGCCCGTGCCCGACGGGGAAATGGGCGAGATCGTCATCACCACCCTGGTCAAGGAGGGCGCGCCCCTGATCCGCTACCGCACCCACGACCTGAGCCGTATCATTCCCGGCGAATGTCCCTGCGGCAGCCGCTTCCCCCGGCTGGACACCATCATGGGCCGCACCGACGACATGATGAAGATCAAGGGCGTCAACGTGTTCCCCAGCCAGATCGAGGAGATCCTGCAGGGCTTCCCGGAGGTCAGCAGCGAATACCAGATCCGCATTTCCCACCTGGACGGCAAGGACACCATGCGCATCTACGTGGAAACCAACGGCTCCGTGGATTTCGCCGATCTGGCCAGCCGCCTGGCCGCCAAGGTCAAGAGTGTCATCGGCTTTACGCCCCTGGTGAAGGTGGTGGAAAACGGGCTGCTGCCCCGCAGCGAAAAGAAAACCAAGCGGGTCATCGACGAAAGGTACGATTGATTCCGCAGAAAAAGCGCAAAAATACCGCCGCCGGAACGCTGTCTCCGGCGACGGTTTTTTATGGATCGGTCATTTTCCGGTATGATAGCTCATCACTTCCCCTGGCGAGGATTCCATGTGCACCCGGTTGATCTCCTCCAGGATGTCCTTCCGCTGGAGGGGATGGCAGTAGGGGCAGGGCTTGAGGCTGCTGTACGGGGCCTGGTCCAGCTCCCCGTAGGTGAAGGACGGCAGGGGCCACAGGGATTTTTTGATATTTCCCGTGTGCCCGCTGGAGGCATGGTAATACTGCCCGCCCTTGGGGTTGTAATACAAAAGCGCGTCGTCGGAGGGCGTCTGGATCTGCCTGCCCTGGTAATCCTCCCAGATCACCAGCTTCACGCAGTTTTTATCCTTGCGGTTTTTGATCAGGTCCGCCAGCTTTTCCATGGTATAGCCCTGGGCGTTCAGCACCCGCTGCACCCGGATGCAGCCGTGGCTTTTCCGCTGGCCCAGGTAGGGCTCGTAGGGCGAAAAATCCTCATCGTCGCCCCGTTTGTCAAAGCACACCTGATGCAGGTAATCCGCCTGATTGAACCGAAGGGCATATTTGCTGTGGGTCTTTCCGTCCCTCAGTTCGCCGGTCTTGGTGTAAATGATCAGGAATTCGCCGGAGCGGGTCTCGTTCCAGGGCTGGCTTTTGTTGTACAACCCGGTGGACACCACCAGACAGGTTTCCAGGTGCCCGTCCTTGAACAGGTACAGCCGCTGGGTCAGCTTGTCGACGACGATGCCGTAATTCTGATTGGGCGTTACGGTCTTGAGCATCCTGCTCTGGATATAGCCGGTGACGAAGGCGTTGTAATTTTTTACCGAGCTGTCAAAAAAGCTGGTGGAATAGGTTTCCACCTTCGTCCAGCCGTTGTCCAGTTTTTCCAGCACGTGCAGCGCCTGGCTCTGGCCCGTCACCATGCCGATTTTCTTGCTGTTCTCGTCCGGCTCTTCAAAGATTTCCGTCTGCTTCATCTGGTCGATGTCCACCACGGTCATGGGCGCGGTGAGCATGCCCCAGACCGCCGCTTCGTCCGTCAGGTCCATGGGGGTGCACCAGTAGCAGTTCTCATGCCCCGGATGGTATTCGCTGCGGTAGGCGGGGGTAATATCCGAGGGAACGGGGATCAGATTGTCCCGAAACACGTTCCCCTCCTCCCCCAGGGCGAAAGCGGGGATCAGCAGCGAAAGAAAAAGGAAAAAGGCAATCAACCTGCGCATAAAGAACCTCCTGAAAAGAGTCAATGAAAATATAACACGTTTCCTGCCGCTTTGCAAGGCGCGCAAAGGCAGCGCCCCTCCATTCACGAAAAATTTACAAAAAACGGGGAAAATGATGCTCGCGTCCATAAGTGAAAATGTATTTTTTCTATAACATTGAAAAACGCTCATGCCTTCCCCGCAGAGAGGAAGCCTTTTGGATGCGTTATCAAATAATTTTGCCAATTATATAATCGTCTGAGATCATTCATTCCGTCGCTTGAGCTTCGCTTCCGCCCCCTGGTCGCTGGGGGTGTAATAATGCGCGTCCAGCCGATCGTCCGGCAGGTACTGCTGCTCCACCCAGTGGCCGGGATAATCGTGGGGATATTTATAATCCTGGTTCGTACGGACCCCCAGGCGCTCGTTGCCCTTGTAACTGCTGTCCCGCAGATGGGCCGGCACCGGGCCGAAGCCGCCCTTTTCCGCGTCCGCCATGGCCTGGTCGATGGCCATGACCACGGAATTGGATTTGGGGCTCACGCACACCGCCAGGATGGCCTGGGTCAGCGGCAGCTTCGCCTCCGGCATGCCAATCATTTCCAGGGCCTGCATGGCGGCCACCGCCTGCAGCATGGCGGCGGGGTTGGCCAGTCCCACGTCCTCGCTGGCATGGGCAATGATGCGCCGGGCCAGCATCCGCGGGTCCGCCCCGGCGTACAGCAGACGGGAAAACCACAAAAGCGCCGCGTCGCAGTCCCCGCCCCGCAGGGACTTGCAAAACGCGCTGAGCATATCGTAAAACAGCGTTTCGTCGCACCGGATGATGGGCTTCTGGATGCTCTCCTCCGCGATGGGCAGGGTGATATGGATGCGCCCGTTCACCGTGGGGGTGGTGAGAGCCGCCAGCTCCAGGGCGTTGAGCGCCGTGCGCACGTCCCCGTTGGCGATGAAGGAAATATGGTGCAGCGCGTCCTCGTCCAGATCCACGTTCATATTCCCCAATCCCCGTTCCTTGTCCCCGCAGGCGCAGAGCATGGCTTTTTCCACGTCCTGCTGCGTCAGGGCCTCGAAGGCGAAGATGCGGCAGCGGCTGACGATGGCGGGGGTCATGGAGATCATGGGGTTTTCCGTGGTGGAGCCGATAAAGCGGATCAGCCCTTCCTCCATGGCGGGCAGGATGGAATCGCTCTGGGCCTTGCTCCAACGGTGGCATTCGTCCAGGAGCAGATAAGTGGCCCGGCCGTAGAGCGCCCGGCGGTCCGCCGCTTTTCTGAGCTCCTCCCGCACGTCCCCCACCCCGGAGGTCACGGCGTTCATTTTCACGAAGGCCGCGTCGGTCTGGTGGGCGATGATGGAAGCCAGGGTGGTTTTCCCGCAGCCCGGCGGGCCGTAAAAAATCGACGAGGTCAGCCGGTCCGCCTCGATGGCCCGGCGCAGCAGCCGCCCCGGCCCCACGATGTGCTCCTGGCCGTAGAATTCCTCCAGCGTCCGGGGCCGCATCCGGTCCGCCAGGGGGGCGGTGGATTTTTCGTTTTCCGTGAACAGCGTCATGTCTGCTCCTCCGCAACCAGCGATATGATTTCCCTGCCCTCGCCCCAGCGCAGGGTATGGGGCGCCGCGCCCATGCCCAGGGACAGGTGCAGCGCCGCGATGCCGTAATCCAGCGGCGATCCCAGGCCGCCCCGGCTGAGGATCAGCGTCCGCCCGGCGAAGGAAATGCGCCATGGCTGGCGGTTCAGCGCGGAGGGGGCGCGCCGCACGCATTCCGCGGCGTTATAGGCCCACATGGGCCACTGGGTAGGGTCTCCCAGGCAGATTTCGCTGAGCTTTTTGCGCTTAACGCCCTTTTCCGGCCGGTCCGCGGGGATGCCCAGGGGCGTCACCGCCAACACCTTTTCCCCCGGCTCCAGGCTCAGGTCCCCCAGGCCGGAGCGGCGGAAGCCCGCCACCCAGCAGGTGCCCACGCCCAGGGACGCCGCCTCCAGCACCAGCGCCTCGCCCCCGGCCCCGGCGTACAGCGCCGCCCGGGGATCCTCCCGGTCGTCGGCAATGACGGCGGCGTAGCGGTTGGTGCCGCCGATCTGCTCCACAAAGGGCAGCTTGCGGAACAGCATGGCGCTGGCCGCTTCCCCGATCAGGATGCGCATTCCGGGCAGGCGGATACGCGCCGCGGCGTAGTGCAGCGCGCTCATCTGCTCCACGTCGGGAGCGTCGGCATAAGCGCGCACGCTGCGGCGGTGCGCCACCGCGTTCAGCCATTTTTCCCGCTGGGCGGGCGCAAAGCAGCCGTTCAGCGCGCAGCGATCCATGGTCATCACCTTCCTGAAAACAGTTTATCACCAATGAGGCCCCGCGTCAAATCCCGCGCCCTTGACATTTCCTGCCCCTGCGCCTATAATCCACCCAGATACGAAAGAAAAGAAAGGGGGCGGCGGCATGTTCGGGATCGCGCTTGGCAATGTGCTTCTGACCCTTCTGTATATCCTGCCGGGCTTTTTGCTGTGCCGCTGCAAAAAGGGCACGGCGGAGCATCTGCCCACCCTGGCGGCGGTGCTGGTGTACATCCTGTCCCCCTGCCTGCCCGTATCCGCCTTCCTGGATCTGGAGTTTTCCTGGCCGGCCTTCGGGGACCTGATGCTGTTTTTCGCGCTGACGCTGCTGCTGCAGGGCGCATTTATCGCAATCCTCTTTTTCTTCCTGCGCGGACGGTATGACGACGCGCGCTGCCGCATCCTGAACGTGGGCGCGGTGCTGGGCAACGTGGGGTTTTTCGGCATTCCCATCATGAAGGCCCTGCTGCCCCAGAACCCGGAGGTGGCGGGCTACGCGGCCATGTACATCATTTCCATGAACATCCTGGTGTTCACCGTGGGCGTGTTCTGCCTGACCCGGGATAAAAAGTATATGAGCCTCCGATCCGCCCTTATGAACCCCACCATGGCCGGCGTGGCAGTGGCGCTGCCGCTGTATTTTACCGGCGCGCAGAATTACCTGCCGGAAATGCTGGTAAGCGCCGTGCACCTGCTGGGAAAAATGACCACGCCCATGTGCATGTTCATCCTGGGCATGCGCCTGTCCACCGTGCCGGTGAAATCCCTGTTTTCAAAGCCCTTCGTATACGGCGTCGCCCTGGGAAAGCTGCTGCTGTTCCCGCTGTTCGCCTATCTGTGCGTCCTGTTCCTGCCGCTGCCCTTTTCCTTCAAGGCCAGCATCCTCATCCTGTCCGCCACGCCCTGCGCCACCATCGTGATGAACCTGGCGGAGCTGTACCGCACCGAACGAACGCTGTGCAGCAACTGCGTGCTGCTGAGCACGCTGCTCTGCTTCCTCACGATCCCGCTTCTGGCCCTGCTGCTTTGACCGCCGCCTCCGCAGCCTTCCTCGCGACGCTCCATCCGTAGCCCCGGCGCAATAACGCCTGGGCGATTTTTTTCGCGTCCCCCCGGAATTTCCGCGTCATTTTCACGGCCTGGCCGTATGCCCGTTCAAATTCCTCTTCCCCGGAAAAATCCGCCAGCACCGCCCGGGCTTCGCTCTCGCTCACGCCCTTCATCCGCAGCTCCCGGGCGATCCGGTCCCGGCCGTACTTCTTTTTCCGGCTGTCCGTCCACTGCTCCGCGAACCGGCCGTCGGACACCAGGGCGTGCCGCGTCAGCGTTTCCATCACCCGGGCGATCGTCCCCGCGTCGTAGCAGGACCGGCGCAGCCGGGAAACCACTTCCTTTTCGCTGCGCTCCCGGAGGGCCAGGAATTTCATGGCCGCCTCCAGCGCGTGGGGATAGCCCCGCTGGGCCATGAACGCCCGGTAAGCCTCCGGGTCGATCTTCTCCCCCGTCCGCAGCCGCCGCTCCAGATACACCGCGCTGGGGATCCTCAATTCGTCCCCGGACAGCAATCTCACCGTGGCCACTCCGCCCCGGCGCGTGATCTGTGTGATCTGATCCATTTTTTATTCCCCCAGAAACAGGCGGATCATCTCCGCGTTCAGATCGGCCAGCACGCCCCGGCGGGCTTCGCCGGCCCCGCTGGTCAGCAGGGCATAGCCCCTTTTCGCCTCCGGATCGAAAAACAGCCCGTGCACCGCGCCGTAGGCCATGCCCTGATGCCCGTACAGCGTCCGGGGGCACAGATGCGCGTCCCGGAGGATGAAGGTGCCGATCCCCTGCCACAGATTGTCCGCCCGGCCGGTGAAGGGCGATACGCTTTCGCGCATTTCCCGCAGGCTCTCTTCCGTCAGAAAGCCCGGTGCCATGCCCGCAATGCCGATTTTCGCCAGGCTTTCCGCCGACAGGCACAGGCTGCCGTGGGCCAGGTTATAGTGGCGCTCCGCGTCGGCGCCGGGCGGCGGCAGGGGCCTTGCCTGCCGGGCCGCCGCGTCGTACCCCGGCCTCCGGGACGGGGGCAGGATGCGCCGGGCGTCCGCCAGGAACCCCCGGACCTTCTGGGGATAGAACGTGGCGTCCGCTCCCAGCGGCCCGAACACCGTATCCTGCATGAGCGATTCAAAATCCTTCCCCGCCGCGGCCTCCATCACCACCCCGGCGATGCCGCCGCCCAGGTTGGAATATTCCCAGCCCCGCCCCGGCAGATGGGGGGCGAAGCTGTCCCCCTTCAGGATCTCGGACAGCGGCGCGTCCCGGACGATCCCGGCGGTGTACTTTTTTCCGTCCCGCAGCCCCGCCGTGTGGGTGAGCAGCATCCGCAGCGTGATGGGCGTATCCGGCGCATCCGGATGGCGCAGGGAAAAGGGCAGCAGCCCGTTGACATCCGCATCCAGATCCAGGCCGTTTTCTTTCATTTTCATGGCCCCCAGGGCGGTGACGAACTTGCTCACCGACGCGGCCCGGTACACCGTATCAGTCCGGGCCGGCGCGCCATGCCGGGCGTCGCCGAAGGAAAGCGCGCCTGTGATCCCGTTCTCGCCGAATACGCACAGCGACGCCCCCGCGCACCGGTATTTGCGCAGGATCCTTTCCGCCGCGGCCGTATCCCCGGGCAGCGTGCTTTCCCGCACCCGCCCGCGGATGGGCAGCAGATGCAGCGCCGTCCTGTACAGGGCCCAGTTTTTCATGCGTCACCTCTGGAATAAACCGCCCGGATACCGGGCAAAATGGAAGCATCAACGAATAAAGGAGGAATCCCCTATGCCGAATCCCCAGGGCTGCGCCCTGACCAGCAAAGACCTGAGCGTCATCGAGGATCAGCTGACCCACATCGCCACCGCCTGCCGGGTGGCGGAAACCTACGCCGGCCAGTTTCAGAATCCCCAGCTGAAAAACCTGGCATCCTCGGTGGCCCAGCATCACCGCCAGCATTTCGACGCCCTGTTCGCTTACCTGAACGGCTGTCAGTAAAAAAGGAGGAGAAAACGATGCCTCAGAATCAAAGCGCCGCCGGCGCCCAGCCCCTCACCGACCAGGAGCTGGCCTTCGATCTGCTCTATCAGGAAAAGGCCCTCATGGCCAACATGACCAGCGAGGTGCTGGAATCCAGCCAGCCCGGCATGCGCCAGGTGCTCAACGACTGCTATTTGCAGATGGGCCAGGACCAATTGGACATCTGGAACGTCATGGCCCAGCAGGGCTGGTATCCCGTCAAGCCCGCCGACGCCCAGGACGTGCAGACGGCCAAGGACAAGTACACCCAGATGCGGGGAACGCTGTAAGGAGATCGCTTGAAGCAGGAGGGACCGTCTTTCCGGAGGAAAGGACGGCCCCTTCGCATTTTCCTCCGGAAAGGAGGCTCATTCTTCCGCCGCCGGATAGGGCTTTTCGTCCCGGTGCTTCCGGCGTCGAAGGATCAGGGCGATCCCCGCGGCCAGCACCAGCGCGGCGGAAAGCGCCTGGCTGACCCGGACGCCGCCCCACATGAGGCTGTCGGTGCGCAGGCCCTCGATCACCGCACGGCCCAGGCCGTACCAGCACAGGTACAGCAAAAACAGATTGCCCCGGGCCGTGACCTTTTCCCACATGCTCCACAGCAGCACAAAGCCCAGAAAATCCCACAGCGATTCATAGAAGAACGTGGCCATGTGCCACACGCCGTCCACCTGCACCCCCGCGGGGAAAAACTGCCAGGCGGCGTTTTTGATTTCGTAGCCGTAGGCCTCGCCGTTGAAATAATTCCCCCAGCGACCCACCGCCTGGCCCAGGATCAGCGCCGGGGCCACCAGGTCCGCCAGCACCAGGAAGGGCGCCTTTTTCCGCAGGCAGTACGCGCCGCCGCCGATCAGCCCGCCGATGACCCCCCCGTAAATGGCCAGTCCGCCGCGCCAGACGTAAAGGATGCTGACGGGATTATCCTTGTACATATCCCATTGGAACGCCACGTAGTACAGCCGGGCGCCGATCAGCGCCGCGGGCACCACCCACAGCGCCAGGTCCACCGCGGTGTCTTTTTTGAGGCCCATCCGTTTTTCCCGGCGGCTGCACAGCCACACCCCCAGCCCGATGGCCAGGGCGATCAGCACCCCGTAGATATGCACGACCCCGAACAGCATCTTTTTCCCTCCATGCGCAGACCGCGGCGGGCCTTTTTCCTATTTTGGCCCGCCGCGCACAGCTTCATTCCGTATGCAGTTGTTATTTTACCATATCCCGGTATTCCCGGTCAATCGTCTGCAGCCAATCGATGATGGAAATATGCTGGGGGCACACGCTTTCGCAGCTGCCGCACTGCACGCATTTGGAGGCGTCGAAGCCCTTCTTCACCAGCTCCCCGTATTCCCACTGGAACCGGCCGGAGCTGTCGAACATTTTGCTCTGATCGTAGGGCCTGAAGATGTTGGGGATATGCACGTCCTGAGGGCAGGGCTGGCAGTAGGCGCAGCCGGTGCACTTGACGGGCATGCGGCTGAGGTACGCCTGCTTGAGCTCCCCGCAGAAGGCGCGCTCCCCGTCGGTGAGGCCGCCCGCCGTCATGGTATCGAAGATGCGCAGGTTGTCCTCCAGCTGCTCCGGGGTGCTCATGCCGCTGAGGATGGTGGAAACTTCCGGATGGTCCGCCACGTAGGCGAAGGCCCATTCCACGGCGCTGCGCTGCTTTTCATAAGCGGCGATCATGTCCTTCACGTTGCCGGGCGGGTTCGCCAGGGCGCCGCCCCGCAGCGGCTCCATGATCACCACGGCGATGCCGCGCTTCCCCGCCTCCCGGAGGCCGTCCGCGGTGGCCTGCTCCCGGTCGTCCAGGTAATTGAACTGGATCTGGCACAGGTCCCATTCGTCCCAGTCGTTGAGGATGGTCATGAACGCGTCGTAATTATCGTGGAACGAGAAGCCCGCCCGGCGGATGCGCCCGTCCCGGATGGCCTGCCGGAGGAAATCCTTGTAGTGGAAGGACTGCAGCTTCTGGAAGGTATCCCGGTTCAGGGCGTGGAGCAGGTAATTGTCCAGGTAAGCCACGTCCAGCTTCCTGAGCTGCTCGTCCAGCAGCCGATTCATGTCCTTTTCCTCCTGGCAGTACCAGGGAGGCAGCTTGGTGGTCAGCTGCACCCTTTCCCGGTATCCGTCCCGGAGGGCCAGGCCGGTGACGATTTCGCTTTCCCCGTCGTGGTACATGTAGGCCGTGTCCACGTAGGTGATGCCCCCGTCGATGCCCCGGCGGATCATTCCGATGGCCCGGGGTCGGTCAATCACGGTCTTTTCCCCGTCCTTCACGGTGGGCAGCCGCATGGTGCCGAAGCCCAGGCGGGATAAGTCCAGGCCGTGGCGTCCGAATTTCACGTATTGCATAGGTTTCCCTCCCGTATATCGCGCTTCCCGCGGGATTTCATTTTGCGTCCGTATCCAGTATAATGGAAGGGACGGGGCTTTGTCTACTGTTCTTTCCCCCGTTTTTTCCTCCATTACGGATTTTTTCATTCTTCCCGTGAGGATTTCCCCCGCCGGCGCGTCTTATAAGCGGAACGCGCTCCAAGAGGTGATTGCAATGGACAAGGATTTCTTCGTGCAGGCCATCGAGGCCCACAGCGGCAGCATGTACCGCGTGGCCTGCGCCGTGCTGGGCCCCCGGGACGAATGCCGGGACGCCCTGCAGGAAACGGCGCTGAAGGCCTGGGAGAAGCGGCACACCCTGCGGGATGAAAGCAAATTCAAAAGCTGGATCATCCGCATCCTGGTGAACGAATGCCGCAACATCCAGCGGGCGCGCAGGCGTATGATCCCAGTGGAGCAGATCCCGGATTCCCCCGCGCCGCCTCCGCCGGACCCCGCCCTCGCCATGGCGCTCAGGGCCCTGCCGGAAAAATACCGGCTGCCCCTGACGCTGCAGTGCAGCGAAGGAATGAGCTACCAGGAGATCGCCTCGGCGCTCAGGCTCACGGAAGGCGCCGTCCGGGGGCGCATCCACCGGGCCAAAGAAATGCTGAGAAAGGAGCTGGAGGCAGAATGAAGCAGGAACATGGATTCGATCCGGATCTGCGCCCCGCGTTTCCGGACATGCCGGAGGATTGCCGCGACGCATTGCTTCGCGCCGCCCGCTCCGTCAGGGAGGAAAGAAAAATGAAAAAATTCACATTGCGCACGGCCCTCATCGCCGCGCTGCTCATCGTCGCCACCATGACCGCGGCCCTGGCCGCCACCGACGCCCTGGGCTGGACGGATTTCTTCAGCGTATACGACGGCATCCCGGTGCCCAAGGCCGCTCAGGAGATCCTGAACGCTACCGAGGAACAGACCTATCAGGCGGGCCCCCTGACTTTCACCGTGAAGCAGTTGCTCAGCGACGGGCGGCTGGCCATGTCCGCCGTGGACATCCGCACCGCCGACGGCAGCGCCGCCCTGTACTGCATGGACCCCAGCGACACCCTGGGCTGCAACGGCGAAAACGGCAAGGACATGGCCAGGCGCCTGTGCCTGCCGGAGGAAACCACCTATACCGAAGCCGCAAAGCAGCTGAAATTGCCCCTGTACCGGGCCTCTGCATCGCTGGAAGCGCCCGAACCGTATTCCGGCGGCGAAGGCATGGAGGATCCCCTCTGGAACGCAGATAACACCATGACATATTTCAGCATGGCGTACCTGAACCGCGAAAGCATGGCGGGCACGGATAAAATGCCCGCGCAGCTCTTCCTGTTTGTCAGCCGTATCGATCCGGAAACCGGCGAGGATATCGCCGATTCAGTGATCCGTCAGCGGGAACCCATGGAAATCCCCGTCCACGGCGTCATCGCCGAAAAGGATTACGCCCCCGCGGAGCCCTTCACCCTGAACGGCTATACCCTCGTCTCCGTCCACGCGGAGCAGACGGTCTGCGGCCTGTATCTGGACCGGGTATACGAAGCGGATGAAGAAGCGAGAAAGCTCTATGAGAGCGCCGACGCCGAAAAAACCTGGGAGATCATCGACCCGCTCTGGGAAGGCGAATGGCTCCGGGAAAACGGCGAAGCCTTCCCCACCGGCATGAGCCTCAGCGGCGAGATCGACGACAAGAGCTTCCCCCTCATTCACTGCCGGGATATGATCTCCGCCGAGGAAATGCCCGAAACCCTGATCCTGGTCACGGATGAAAAGCAAATTACGCTGAAATAACCTCGTTCCCTCCAGAAAAACTCAGGGGCTGTCTCACGAAGAGACAGCCCCTGTATTTTTCGGGATGATCGGGCAGATCCTGGTCAGTCGGTCTGCAGGGCGTCGTACCCCTCCTCGCCGGTGCGGACCCGCACCACGTTTTCCACGTCGTACACAAAGATCTTGCCGTCGCCGATATGGCCGGTATGCAGCACGGCGCGGGCGGTGTCGATCACCTGACGGACGGGCACCTTGCTGACCACGATATCCACCTGCACCTTGGGAAGCAAGGTCACCTCCACCGGCGTGCCGCGGTAATATTCCGGCTTGCCCTTCTGCGCGCCGTAGCCCATCACGTTGGTGACGGTCATGCCCGTGATGCCGATTTTGTTCATGGCTGCCTTCAGGCCCTCCAGGCTGCCGGGACGGCAGATGATCTGCACCCGGGTGTACACCGGCGCGTCGGGCGCCTTTTCCTTGGCTTTGCGGGGCGCTTCCTCCGTTTCGGGCGCGGCGGAAGCGATCACCGCGGGCTCCGCGTCTTCATAGGCGCTCTCCGGCATCATGGCGTAGCCGGCGTAGGCGGTGGGCAGGCCGTGTTCGGAGCGGTCCAGGCCCATGACCTCGTCCGCGGCGTCGGCCCGCAGCCCGACGGTCTTTTTGATGAGCAGGAACACGGCGGTGATGACGATGCCCGTCCAGGCGATCACGCTGACCACGCCCAGGCACTGCACGCCCAGGAAGTGGAATCCGCCGCCGTAGAAAACGCCCTTCATGGTGCTGATCCCGGTGGCGAAGAAGCCGGTGAGGATGGTGCCCAGCGCGCCGCAGACACCGTGTACGGAAATGGCGCCCACCGGGTCGTCGATCTTCACGATCTTATCGAAGAACTCCACCGCCAGCACCACGGCAAAGCCGCAGCAGAGGCCGATGACGGCGGCCCCGAAGGGGTTCACCGCGTCGCAGCCCGCCGTGATGCCCACCAGCCCGGCCAGGGCCGCGTTGAAGGTCATGGACACGTCGGGCTTGCCGTAGCGCAGCCAGGTAAAGAGCATGGTCACCAGGGTGGCGACAGCCGCCGCCAGGTTGGTGTTGAAGAATACCAGGCTGGCGGAGCCGATCAGTTCGTCGCTGGCCATGCCCAAGGTGGATGCACCGTTGAAGCCGAACCAGCAGAACCACAGGATGAACACCCCCAGGGCGGCGATGGACAGGTTGTGGCCCAGGATGGCCTTGGGCTTTCCGTCCTTGCCGTACTTGCCGATGCGCGGGCCCAGGATCTTCGCCCCGACCAGGGCGCACACGCCGCCCACCATGTGCACGGCGGTGGAGCCGGCGAAATCATGGAAGCCCATTTCCGCCAGCCAGCCGCCGCCCCAGATCCAGTGGCCGCTGACGGGATAGATGAACAGGGAAATGGCGGCGGAGTACAGGCAGTAAGCGGAGAATTTGGTGCGCTCCGCCATGGCCCCGGAGACGATGGTGGCGGAGGTGGCGCAGAATACCGTCTGGAAAATGGCGTAGGCCCACAGCGGCACGCCGGTGTCACGCAGCACCGCGCTGTAATCTCCCATGATGAAGGGATCGATCCAGCCGAAGAGCGCCGTGCCCGTGCCGAACATGATGCCAAAGCCGATCAGCCAGTACAGGGGCGTGCCGATGCAGAAATCCATCAGGTTCTTCATCAGGATGTTGCCCGTGTTCTTGGCCCGGGTGAAGCCTGCCTCGCACATGGCGAAGCCCGCCTGCATGAAGAAAACCAGGGCGGCGCCCAGAAGGACCCAGATGGTGTTTGCGGGAGAGTACGTCATGCTTCTCACTTCCGTTTCTGTAAACTCACCAACAAAAAAGGCGCCGGGTGCGTAACACGCACCCTTGCGCCTTGCTGGATGGGGGAATTGTATGCGGTATTCCGCAGTTTGTCAAGGGGGAATACAGTCAAAAAACAATCTTTGTTCCCGCCCGGCATCCATCCCCGCTTCTCCCGATCGCGCCGGATGTTTCCCGGCAGATGATGCCCTTTTCCCCCGGGCCCGGCGACGGGTTCCCCCGCCGTATTATTTCCACAGCGCCATCCAGTTTTTCTTGGCGTCCCCGATCAGGCCGCCCGGCGTCAGGCCCAGGGCAAATTTATGGCGCTCGACAAAGCGGACGACCTCCGGCTGGTCCATGCCGGAGAACACCTTTTTTACCGCTTCCCGGTTCATTTCCATCAGTTTTTTCAGCCCCATCAGCGCGTATTCCGCCTGCGGAAGCCGGATCAGGGCCAGGATGACCGCCTCCACCTGCTCTTCCTGTTCCTTCGTAAGCGCCGCATCTTCGTTCTTGCCCAGGAAGCTCACGTAATTGGCCAGGCGATCGGTCAGCAGCGCCAGTTCTTCCGCGTTCTCCGGGATCTTCCCTTTGCCGCTGAGCAGCTCCTGCACGGACACCGTCCGATGGTGCTGCCTGCAGTATTCCACAAATTGGGTGCCTTCCACGGCGCCCACATTGCCGATGATCTTGTTTTTGATCACTTCCTTGCAGATATCGTCGTCGATGTTCAAAATATCGCTGACCCGCTCCCAGGAACGGGGCGTGGCGAACACCATTTCGCCGCTGCTGGGGTCCTGGGTATGGAGGGCGGCGGGCTTGAAGGTGAGGTAATCGATCACGTAGGGATGGATGCCGTGCTTCAGGGCGAAATCATTTTTCCAGCTTTCAAAATCCGATTCGATATAATGGATCTCAAACCGGTCGGCCAGCGGGCCGGCCAGATGGATGTACACGCCGTCGTCGTCCTCCCGGTTGCCCAGGGCGATCACGAACGTGCCCTCCGGCAGGGTATACTGGCCGATGCGCCGGTCCAGGATCAGCTGATATGCCGCCACCTGCACCCGTTTGGTGCAGGAGGTGATCTCGTCCAGCAGCAGGATGGTGTTTTTGCCGTCCCGTTCCTCGTTGGGCAGGATGTCCGGCGCCAGCCACACGGTTTTCGTGCGGCTTTCGTTGGGATAGATCAGGCCGCCGATCTCCACCTCGCTCATCTGGGCCAGCCGGATGTCGATCACCTTGAACCCGTATTTTTTTCCGATCCGGCGGATGATCTGCGATTTGCCCACGCCCGGCGCGCCCAGGCCCAGGATGGAGTGCTTGAGGTTGTGCTCGATATTGAATTCGATGGTTTCCTGGAATTCGCGGATGGTCATGGCTGCTTTCTTCCTTTCTTCAGATCAGACGGCACACTTTGCCGATCGTTTGATACTGCGGGTTGACGCTGTCGTTGGAAATGGTCAGGATCGTGTCCCGCGGCCGCAGGCGCCGCTGGTTTTCCGGCGAAACCGGCCCGAAATAACCGTCGGTCAGGATCAGCATCACGTCCGGCTTCACGTTGTTTTCCGCCATCCAGTCGTACACGCAGTTGATGTCCGTGCCGCCCGAATGATGCGGCTGGCATTCCAGCACCTGCTTTTCATTCCGGATTTTTCTGTAAATGTCCGTCACCTGGGTGTCCCAGTAGCAGATGTTCAGTTCACAGTGCAGTTCCTTCACGATGCGGTAAAGCTGCGTCAAAAACTGATTGAGCGTCTCCCCGCTGATGGAGCCGGAGGAGTCCACGAACGCCCACAGCGATTCCAGATCGCCGTCCTCCGTCAGGCAATAGCCCGGCAGGATCAGGTCCATGTGCAGGTATTTTCTTTCCGGGGTGGCGTAGGAGGCGTCGTCGCTGGTCACTTCGGTCAGATGCTCCTTGAGCATTTGCCGCCAGGAGATGGGCTTGGGCTGGGTGAGGCGCACCAGCTCCCGGGGAATATAATAGCTGCCGAACGCGCTGCGGTCGCCCGCCGCGGCGGTGCGGATCAGCCGCGTGATCTGGTCCTCGATCAGCTTTTTCTGCCGCTCTGTCAGCGGCAGGCCGTTGCCGCCGCCCGGCTGTAGGTCCCGGTCCAGCGTGATTTCGATCTTGGCCGACGGAAAGCGCCTGCCGAGCTGCAGATTCTTGCTGATGGTATACTTATCCCCCTGTTTTTCGATATTCTCCAGGATGATGCCATACAGATCCTCCGCGGTGTGCTGCGCGTCGACGGCCGAATAAATCCCGTTTGGCGGCCGTGACATGAGGGGCTTTTCCAAACCTGCGTTGATCTCCCGCCCCATGATATCGCACATGTTGTTGACGACCATGTCCGCCGCGATGTTCCACACGTCCGGGTCGCGCCCGTCGATCCGGGTGGGGTGCATCAGCAGGGTATGGAGCACTTCGTGCATCAGCACGTAATGCCGCTGTGCGTTGTTCAGGGAATCGAAAAAGCAGCCGTTCCAGCGGATGGTGCGGCCGTCGGTGCAGGCGGTGGGGATCCTGTCGTCCTGCACGATGGGCAGCCGCAGCAGGATGTCGCCGAAGAAGGGCCGGCGCAGGATCATTTCGGATTTGAATTCCTGCAGATCCTGTTCGATCGCTCCGTAGTTCACTTGTTTTCCTCCTTCATACCTGATACAGCACTTCTCCGCCGAAGCCCGCCGTCAGCTGCCCTTCCGGCGTCAGCACCAGGCCCCGGCAGTAATCGCATCCGCCGGGCTCGGAATGCCGGCCGTAGAATTCGATCAGCTTCCCCTGCGGCGACGCATAGACCCCGTCCTGGCAGCAGCAGAAAGAATAATCCCGATAACCCCGGGTGAACAGCAGCGCGGGATCGTCCGCCCGCAGCACGTCCTGATAGCTCACCCGCCGCTGCCGCACGAAACCGTTCACCGGCGTGCCCGTGATGAAGGCCACCTTCGCAGCGCCCGTTTCGATGGCGAAATCCAGGTAGCGATGGGCATCCTCCGGCGTTTCCACATATCCCTTGAGCAGCATGCAGTTGAGCACGAAAAGATCCCGGATGCCCACGGAGAGAACCGCCTCCCGCAGCGCCTCCCCCGAGGGCATCGGCCGCCCGAACAGCGCCTCGTTTTTTTCGTCCAGCCAATGGTGGCGGCTGATGTGCACAGCGTCCACGTGGGCGAGATCCCGGATGCCCCTCAGATGCTCCAGCCCCGTGCCGTTGGTGTCCAGGGTGATTTCCATGCCGTAGCCGAAAACCCGAAAGATCAGGGAAACCGCTTCATTCAGCAGCTCCGGCCGGGAGAAGGGCTCGCCTCCCGTAATGGAAACGCCCCGGACGCAGTCCTCCTTTTTGAGCAGGAGCAGCGTTTTTTCCAGCGCGGGAAGGGACAGCGTGCGGGGATCGTCCGTCGGCGCGGCGATGCAGAAGGGGCAATGGGCGTCGCAGAACCGGGTCAGGAGAATGGAAAGCTGCAGCCGGATACGGCCCGTCTTGGGCCGGTAATGCACCCCGTCCGGGGAGCAGACGTAGCTTTTCAGGTCCACTTCCTTCCCCAGGATCGTCACCCGCTTGCTCCGGGGGACGTCAGAGCAGGGCAAGGAATCTGTATTTCGCATACACGTCCTCCGAGCTTTTCCGGTCCGTCACCAGCCCGTTCCGGTCGAACACCCCCACGTCCTCCCGCAGATAGGGCCGTTCCGGATCGCTGGTGAGATAGTTCCGGCTGTAGATCCACCAATCGGCGCCCTGATGCCGGATGTGCCGCAGCGCGGGAAAAAACAAATGCCGCCTGAACAGATGGAACTGTGCGTGGAACAGCCCGTCCGGGCCGGGCGCGTTTGGCAGCTCCGGGCACAGGACGACGCTCACCTTTTTGCATGCGGTAACCGCAACGGGGGAAGCGCCGAAGCGCAGGTTCAGATCGCCTTTCCTTTCCGCTTCCGGATCGTGCCAGCCGGGATCGTCCGCCCGGATCATTTCCATGACGGCGGTGTATTCCTCCGTTTTCTTCCGGCCGGAAAGGAAATCGAAACAGGGGCGGGGATCAAAAACCGTGCCGGAATAGAACTCGTGGTGCTCGTCGCCCGGCAGACGCCCGGAAAACAGCAGGCGCATATCCTTGCGGATGATCGCGGCGGACGGGGCGGAATTGCACATCAGGCAGCGGACGAGCTCCATTTCCCCGCGCTGGAGCAGCGACGGCGGCAGCAGCCGCTGTTTTTCCTCCGTCTGCAGCATCATCCGGCGCATATCCAGAAACGTGGACGGCTGCAGGGCGCGGTCGATGGAAAGAACCAGATCGGCCTTGCCGTTGGTGGCGGCGAACAGGGCGGAAGAGATCCGCTGCACCGTTTCGGGCACGTTCATCCTCTCCAGGGTGGCCGTGTAGCAAAGGCATTTTTCTTTAAGCTCCTTATATCCCGGGGCAAAGGTCAATTCCTGTACGGTCCTCAGCTGCAAAGCGCCGCTGCCCACCGTCGTTACAGACAGCCCGCCGAATTCGGCGGGGACCGTGAAGATGGGGCCGTCGCATTGCAGCGTCAGCAGCGTATTGCCCAGCGCCAGCGTTTTTTCATCCATGAAATATTCCGTTGCCATCCGTCAGCACCTGCCGTTCCTTGCCGCCATGTCTTCCCGCATTTTCTGTTCATGGGCGCGGGCGATGGCGGTTTGCAGGTCCTTCGCCGAAAGGACCGGGAATTCGGATACGGCTTTCCTCATGGTGGGGGAGCTTTCCGATAAGCCTTGCTTCGCGGCCCGGATCAGATCCAGAAGATCCCGGGACGCGCCTTGCTTTTCCAGGATGGATTCCAGTTCGCTCAGCGCCAGGCCGGGGGCGTCCGCATTGACCGTAATGATCCGGTGAATGAATTTCAGCAGGGTTTCCTGGTTCATTGTAGCTCCCTTTCTTTACGCGGATTCATAGGCGTTTTTCAGCCACGCGCTGCAGGCCTTGTCCTTTCTGAAGCGGGCCTTCAGCCGGTCCGCTTCCCGGGAAAAGGCGTCGCCGCCGACGCTGACGGCGGCAAAGCGGGTGAGGGCGTACCAGCCGGCGCACAGGATTTCCGGGTCGGCCTTTTCCCACGCGCCCGTTTCCGCCGCCGCGTTTCTGCTCTCCAGCAGGCGGACGGCCTCCGCCAGCAGCGGGTCCAGCACCGGCAAAAAAGCGTCTGGATCATCCCGGAGCGACGGAGAAAAGAACTGTTTTCCCACCGGTTGACGGATCAGGCCGTTCAGAGCGGGCACCGCCTGGACCATCCAATAGACCAGCTGCCTCTGCCCGCCCAGAGCCGCGGCGGCCTGGCCTTCGGAAAACAGCCGTGCCGCCGTTTTTTCGAGCATTTCGTCCACGGAGGCATGCTCCGGCGTCATTTGCATCTCGTCCGCCGTTCTGCGCATGCGGGCCTCGTAATCAGCCTTCTGACTGGACAGCACTTTTTCGATATCCCGCTGAGCGGCGGGATTTATTGGCGTGGTTTTCGATCCGGCGGG
>JAILBG010000036.1:0-49099 GCA_024681215.1 Clostridiales bacterium | reverse complement strand
TACACGATTACGGCTTATTCCAGCATGAACTCTTCCGGTACCTACTACGACAGCGATCCCGACACCATACTGCCGGTGACGACACGGCTGAAGAACAACGAGACCTATACGATAGAGGTGACAGCGGTGCGCTATTCTGCCGGCGGATGGAATCACAATTCCCTGTATGTGGTTATTACGGACAGGAACGGCATTGTGGTCAGCAGCGGCCATTTGATTGAATATCAGAAAAACGCGAACACTGTCGAGTATGAGACATCGGACTATCAGGTTGTGCTGAACGTTGCGCAGACAGCCAAGGACGGCTATACCACCACCGTTACGGCCCCCGACGGGACTACGGTGAACCTCGGTACGCAAAGCTATACGATTGTCGCCGGCAAGAACAGTAGTACGACAATCCGCACCGTAACCACGGACACGGACAGCTTTACGTTCCGCAGCAGCAACGGAAGCACGGGCTACGTCGGAACCAACGAGAACAACAGCATTGGCACGGATTATGCCGACGTGGCCGAAACGATCGTGTTCCGCAACGTTTCATCTGAACCGATCTATCCGGCTCCAACAGGATATGATTTCGATGCCGACCCGTACATTATGTTACTTGGGCTGGGTGCGATTTTGGGGATGCTTAGATTGACAGGATGCAGGCGCAGGAGGAAAGAGGAATAACTCCTTTTACGGGTCTGCTGTCAACTGTATCAGCGTTTCATCGCCAGTCAGTTTAATAATAGTTCTTACTCCAGGACGGAGATTGAGCTACAATAACGTAACGATCGAGTTTTTCTTTGATGGACCTGTTTCTGAGGTACATCGCAGAAATTCAAGTAGTCCACATCCTGGAAAGCGGGAAATTCCGGATAAATTCAGTACGGGAAGGGTGACGCAGCTTTCGTACCCCTTTTGAAATAATCTGCCGCACCCGCTCCCGGGACAGATCGTAGCGGTCAGCAATTGCCTGAAGCGTTTCATGGCTTTCATAGCGGAGCTGAATCATTTCTTGCTCCCGGGGTAAAAGGTTATTGATAGCATGCGAAAGGCCTGCCAGTTGATCTTCGTTAAGTTCAGTGTATCCTGAACGTCGCCAGCGGCAGCAGCCTGACGGTCGGGACGGGCGCGACCCTGCAGAACTCGAAGACTTCCGGAAACGGCGCGGCGATCTATCTGGCGGAAGGCGCCTCCATGAATATCTCCGGCGGACCGGTGTTTGCGGATAACGTCAAAACAGGCGCCAATCTGGGCCAGAATCCTGCCAACGGTACGGATGCCAGCGTGTATCCGGACGGCAATGTGAAACAGAATATCTACATTGCCGGGTATCCCGGCGTGGATGCGGGCTCCCTGGCGGTGACGGGCGATATCACGTCCGGGCCGGGCTCGATCTGGGTTTGGGCCCAGGATAATCCGCATTTCATTCAGAATCAGCAGTTTGCCGTTATGGAAGGCGGGCCCCACAGCGGATTGGGAGCCTTCCGGAACGCACGTCCGGACAGCCAGACCCAGAATCCGCTGAAAAACCAGGAAGGAACGCCGCTGTACCTCTACGGCGTCGCCCGCGACGGCAAGGTTTACTGGTCCGGCAGTATGAATCTTACCATTTCCAAGACCCTGACAGGCGGATTTGCGATCTCTACGGACACATTCGGATTCACCGTAAGCGGACTGGATAACGGCTATCAGTGCGACTATGTACGCTACACGTGCGACGGCAGCGCATGGACGGCCGATACGGGAAATAATGCAAGCGGAAAACTGACAGCCGATGATGCTGGAAAGCTTTCCGGTCCGGCCCTGACCCTTGGGCACAACCAGAAGATCGTGATCAGTATTCCCCGGGGAATCACGGTCACGGTTCAGGAAACCAACTGCGGATACTACACGCCGAGCTATGTGGTTACGCCCGCGGGTTCCTCTCCGGGGGAACGGACATACAGCCACACTGCTTCGGACGTCGCTATGAACGTGGATACGGCCGTGGATTTCACCAACAATCTGGATCCTGCGGCGCCCACCGGATATCATAGCGATATCCTGCCCTTCCTCCTCCTGTTCCTGGCCGGCCTGCTGCTTGCCGCCCTGACCGGACGCCGCAGGAAGAAAGAACACTGAGACCAAACAAAACAACAGCGCTTCGGCTGATGTCCCGTTGGGGAAGCCGAAGCGCCGTTTTATTATGAGAATATCGGATGGTAGAAAGGTTTCACGTCATGGCGCGGGGCGTCCGCATCCAGGCCAGCAGGGCCGCCACGCTTTTTTCCTTCAGGTGAAGCACAAATTCCGGTTCTGAAATATCCTCCAGGTAATGGGCGTCGGAGGAGTGAAGCACGTGGCGGCCTTCCATGGGCTCCAGCGGGCAGGGGAGATGCCGCCACACCTCCACGGTGGTGAATTCCGGTTCCTTGGGCATCATGCCCAGATTGATCAGCAATCCGTTGGCCCCGCGGTTGATGTGCGCCGGCACCGGCACCCCGCCCACGGCCCGAACCAGGGAAGCGCATTCCTTGAGGGGGAGATCGGTGGCGCCGATGAGCAATGCGTCCTCCTCGCCGATGATCTCGTCGTCCTCGTTCATGATCCGCTGTTCCCCGAAAAGGCCCGGCTTATTCTTCCTGGGCGGCAGATGGGTTTTCAGCATTTCGCCGAAATCCACCGCCGTCTGCACGTCCGGGAAATACCCCAGCATGTGCACTTCTTCGCTGGTGGTGATCTCGATGGCCGGCACCAGCATCAGGCCGTAGGCCTCGGCGATGATTTGAGCGGCGGGCAGGTTCCGGGCGGAATTGTGATCCGAAATGGCGACGGCGTCCAGGCCTTTCACTTTCGCCATGCCCAGGATGTTCCCCGGGGTCATATCGTTGTCGCCGCAGGGGGACAGGCAGGAATGAATGTGCAGATCCGCGAAAAGATCCATGTCAATCCGCCTTATCGGGGATGCCGGCGGCCGCCATGCGCCCGCAGATGGCGAAAGCGGTCAGGGGACTCTGCAGAACGGTCAGGCCCTCGTCCTCGGCTTTTTTCAGGCTTTCCGGGGGCATTTCGATGTTCTCCGGCAGGATCACGCAAGCCATTTCGGCCAGTACGGCGACGGCGATCACGTTCATGTGGATCTGCACCGTCACCCAGGCCATGCCCTCCACCCCGTGGGCCATCACCCAGGACAAAAGATCGCAGGTATAGCCGCAGAGCACTTCTTTGTCTTCCTGCACGCCGGGGGTCAGGGTTTTCGCGTCGATCAGGCGGGCCAGTTCGGATACTTTCATTGCTGTTTTCCTCCTTGAAGGGGGTTTATTCGCGCTTGGTCTGGGCCAGTTCCACCATCTGCTGGGCCATGACCTTCAGCTGGTCCTTCAGCTTATGGATACAGTCCATTTCGCTGCAGAAACCCCTTACGATGTCCTCGGCGAAGGTGCGGCAGGTGGGGGAGCCGCAGGAGCCGCAATCGTACCCCGGCAGATCCGCCAGGATCGCGTTCATCCGCTCCATCTTCTGCATGGCCACCACGATGTTGTCGTCCAGCTGCATGGCGCTGTTGGGCTCGATGGGCTTATCGTTGTACAGGGGATATTTGGTCATCATGGAGACGGGCACGTTATCGGCGGGATGCTCCATGGCGCAGGTGTTGGAGAGCTTGCGGATGGCGTTCTTGGCCACGTAATTGTTTTCAAAGGTCAGCGGCCCGCCCACGCAGCCGCCCATGCAGGCGTTGCCCTCGAAGAAAACCAGATCGCTGAGCTTGTTGTTTTCGATTTCCTCCAGCACGCGGTTCACATTGTGGATGCCGTCCACGGCCAGGGAATTTTCGGGGCAGACCACGCTGGCCTCGCCGCTGCTGGCGGCCCAGCGCACGCCGTAATAGGTGGCTTCGGATTTGGACGGGCTTTTGATGATCCTATCGATGTGGGGCAGCAGCTGGCCGTAAATTTCCATCATGGAGATGGCTCCGTCCACGGCAGATTTTTCCTGGCCGATGGGGGAACGGATGGCGGTCATTTTGGCGGGGCAGGGGGTGATGAAGAACACGCCCACGTCTTCGGGCTTGCAGCCGTGTTTCCGGCAGTATTCCGTCTTGGCGATCATGGCGGCCACTTCCATGGGCTGGCGCACGTCCACGATGTTGGGGATCAACCCGGGGAAGCGCACCTGGATCAAGCGCACCACGGCGGGGCAGGCGGAAGAGATAAGCGGCTTGGGCAGCCCCGGCTCCCGCAGTTTTTCGTGAATGGCGCGGCTGACCACGTCGGCCCCCCGGGCCACTTCAAACACTTCGTCAAACCCGATGGCCTTCAGCGCGTCCAGCACCGGCCCGATGGATTTCAGGTTGCGGAACTGGCCGTACAGCGTGGGCGCGGGAATGGCGATCTTGTGGGGGAAGCCGTGAATGGTGCTCAGATCGTCCGTTACGGCTACTTTGGCGTGATAGTCGCAGATCCGGATGCACTCGCCGCAGTCGATGCAGCGCTCGTCGATGATGTGCGCCCGCCCGCCGCGGACGCGGATCGCCTCCGTGGGGCAGTGCTTGAGGCAGTTGGTGCAGCCCTTGCACCGGCTTTTATCCAAACGAACGGAATGGTATCGCGTGGTTTGCTCCATGATGTCCTGCTTTCTCAGGCGAGGTTGAAGCGCATGTCGATGCGCGTGCCCTTGCCCACTTCACTCTGAATGTCGAATCCGTCAGCGTTGCGTTTCATATTGGGCAGGCCCATGCCGGCCCCGAAGCCCAGGGAGCGTGCCTCTTCGCTGGCAGTAGACCAGCCCTCCCGCATGGCCAGGGAAATATCCGGGATGCCTGGCCCCACGTCCTCGGAGAGGAGATGGATCCCGTCTGTGCCTACTTCCAGCGTCAGCTTGCCGCCCAGGGAATGAATCACCAGATTCAATTCCACCTCGTAGGAAGCCACGGCAACCTTCCGCATCACGTCGGAGGAGACCCCCAGCTGTTTCAGACGGCGCTTGATATCCGCCGAGGCTTCTCCGGCGCGGGTGTAATCGCCGGCCTCCACGGGGTAAACTTCATGGATGATGGCGCTCATGCTTATTCACCCTCCGGCCATTCGATGGGCACGCCGCGCAGGCCCGCTTCATACAAAAGCCCGCAGGTGGTGAACGCGGTCTCCGGCGTGGTCATGACGATCAGGCCCTGATCCCGCGCCTGCTCCAGAATATCGTCGGAGGGCACTTTGCCCCGGGCGAACACCAGGCATTTGAGATCCAGCATGTCGGCGGTGCGCACCACATGGGGGTTCGTAAGCCCCGTGATCAATACGGTTTTCTCATTCACAAACGCCAGCACGTCGCTCATCAGGTCGGAGCAGCAGGCAGTCCGGGCCGGATTATCCAGCCGGTCTTCGCCGCAGAGCACTTTTGCGTGCAGCACCTTTACCATATCGCCGAAAGTCATAATCATCCCCCGTATCTGTTTGGAATCTGCTTTCAATATATATGTTTTTCGCCTCCTTGTCAATCAATTTGGAAAATATTCGTCCGATTCCGCCATGAAAAACGGATTGACAGGCCAAATCGGGAAAGGACGCCGGATGCGGAGGCGCTGTGCCGATTGAATAAATGATGGAATAAAAAAACTGCCGGCAGATGAGCCGGCGGATTTGTTTTGCGCATGCTGCGTCAGTAAATGTACAGGTAAATCCCCAAGAACTGCACCAGCGCGCCGAAGAGCACAAAGAAATGCCACAGGAAATGCGCGCCCTTCCGTTTCAGCGCAAAGGGAATGATGCCCAGGGTATAGATCACACCGCCGCTCAGCACGTACAGAAAGAGCGGCAGATCATTTTTCAGCATGCCGGGCAGGAAAACCAGCGCGCTCCAGCCCACGGCGATATACAGCGTCATATGGATCCAACGCAGCCTGCCGGGCCCGAACACGGAAATGAATACGATCCCCGTGATCAGGATGGCCCATTGCACGCAGCAAAGCGCGATGCCCCAGGCGTTTCCCCAATACACCAGCCACAGCGGAGTGAAGGAGCCGCCGATGAGCAGATAAATGGAAATATAATCAAACCTGCGCCACACGCGCTTGACTGTGCTGCCGCCTTTGAAGGAATGGTACAGGCAGCTCATGAGGAACATAACGATCAGGCAAAAGCCGTAAATACAGGAAGAAAGCACCTTCGCGCCCGTATCGGAGCGCAGCAGGAGCAGCACCAGCCCGGCGATCCCCATCAGCGCGCCTACGCCGTGGGTGACGGCGTTGCCCACCTCCTCCAGCACCCCGCGCCGGGGCGGCTCATTGACGGAGGGCTTTGGTCCGCCGTCGCTTTCAGGCGTTTCTCCGATGCGGATCTGCTCCCGAAAAACGGAGGGAGGCAGGAAGGACCGGTACAGATCCCCGAACGCCGTCTGCGCCTCATCCCGGGGCGGCACGGACGTATTCGGGAACCAGAGGACGGCAAAACGCACGCCGAAAACCAGCGGGCGAAGGCCGGTATCCCGGAGGCCGTTTTTCAGATAAAAGCGCAGCCGCCTGTTTCTGATTTCTTTTTCCGCTTCATCGGCAGCGTCTTCAGGCGCTTCGGCTTCCGCCAGGATGCAGGGGTTGCCGTCCAGGTATTCCGGCATCTTCGCAAGGAAACGGGATCCCAGCCCCTGCCCGCGGCAATCGGGCAGGATGGCGAAATAATCCAGCAGCGCGCTGTTCTGATACAGCAAGAAAAACGCATAGCCCAGCAGCTGATCCTCCCGGTACAGCCCAAGGCACCGGTATGCGCCGCGTTTCATACTGCGGCGGATGGCGGCCCAGGGCTTGATCTCGTCGGCAGGAAAATCCCGCTGCAGATCGCAAAAGTAAATGGTCTTCGCTTCTTTTTCCGAAAGCGGCCGGATGAGCAGATCCATGGCGCGCAGGTCCTTTCTGAATGTTCCGCATGGGATTATATCATTTTCGCCGCGGAACTGCAAGGCATCCCTTTTACGCGCAATGATTGACATTTCAGCGGGAAAAGCATACAATAAAACTGTTCTTTGGCAGAATAATGCGAGAAAAGGGAAGATCGGCATGAAAGTAGTATTGGATCATCTGACGAAAAGGTTCCCCAACCGCAACAAGAAAGGCGACGACGTCATCGCCGTCAACGATTTTACGTTTGAGATCCCGGACGGGAAGCTGATCGGCTTGCTGGGCCCTTCCGGCTGCGGGAAGTCCACCACGCTGAACCTGATCTGCGGCCTGGAGCCGCCCACCGAAGGAAAGATCTTTTTCGGGGACGACGATGTGACCCGCCTGCCGCCGGAAAACCGGGGTGTGGGATTGGTGTTTCAGAATTACGCGCTGTATCCGCATCTGACGGTGCGGGAAAACATCCTGTTCCCGCTGCAGAACCTGAAAGGAAAAAACAAGCTGCCCAAAGCGGAGATGGAAGAAAGGGCGCTGTCTGCCGCCCGGCTGGTGCAGATCGAAGAACTGATGGACCGGAAGCCCGGCGAAATGAGCGGCGGGCAGCAGCAGCGCGTGGCCATCGCCCGGGCGCTGGTGAAAATCCCCAAGGTGCTGCTGCTGGACGAGCCGCTTAGCAATCTGGATGCCCGGCTGCGGCTGCAGACCCGGGAGGAGATCCGCCGCATTCAGAAGGAAACGGGGATCACCACCATTTTTGTTACCCACGATCAGGACGAGGCCATGAGCATCTCCGATATGATCGTGGTGATGAAGGAAGGGGTGGTGCAGCAGATCGGCAAGCCCCAGGACGTGTACGACAATCCGGTGAATCTGTTCGTGGCCACCTTCCTGGGCACGCCGCCCATCAATGTGTTCGACGGCGAAATCAAAGGCGGCATGCTGTGCCTGGGCGGCCAGGCCGTGCTTCCGGAGCCCGGGATCGGGGACCGGAAGGTGATCGTGGGCATCCGTCCGGAAGGCTTCCTTCTGGATGAAAACGGTCCATTTGAAGTGAAACTGAACCGGGTGGAGGTGATGGGCCGCGATACCAGCGTGGTATCCACCCATCCGGCCAGCCGGAACGCCCAGATCCGTTCCATCATTTCCGCCAGGAACAAAGTGGATCCCGGCGCTCAAACCGTCCGTTTCAGCCTGATCCCGGACAAGACGCTCGTGTTCTCCGTCGAAGACGGCAACGAAGCGCTCTGGAAGGAAGCCGCCGCGGGGGATAGGAACACGCCGTGAAGAAGAACAATCTCAAAGCGTGGCTGTATCTGCTGCCCGCCATCCTGTTTCTCGGCGTATTCATGGCCTATCCCCTGATCGACGTGTTCGTTTATTCCCTGGAGGAGGGGTATAATTTCGCGTCCCAGTCCTATCAGGGGGTGGGGCTGTACAATTATCAATACGTGCTGCGGGACGCCCAGTTCCTCCAGGCGGTGCGCAATACGTTCCTGCTGGTGATCATCACCGTGCCCCTGTCCACGGGGATCGCGCTGCTGATTTCCCTGGGGCTCAACGCCATCAAGCCGCTGAAAAAGCTGTTTCAGACGATTTATTTTCTGCCTTACGTGACCAACACCCTGGCCGTGGGGCTGGTGTTCATGATCCTGTTCAAAAAAACCGCTTATACCGACGGCCTGATCAACGTGATCATCCAATGGTTCGGCGGGCAGGGCGTGGATTTCATCGGGGGGCCGTACTGGGCGAAAATGCTGGTATTGTGCGTCTATACCATCTGGGTGGTGATGCCCTTTAAGGTGCTGATCCTCACCAGCGCGCTGGCCAGCGTGAATCCGGAGTATTACAGCGCGGCAAAGATCGACGCGGCGTCCCGCTGGCGGGTATTCAGGAAGATCACCCTGCCCATGATCTCGCCCATGATCTTCTATCTGGTGATCACCGGCTTTATCGGCGCCTTCAAGGCGTATTCCGATGCGGTCGCCCTGTTCGGAACGGATCTGAATTCCGCCGGAATGAACACCATCGTGGGCTATGTGTACGATACGCTGTACAATAACGGCGGCGGTTATCCCTCCTTTGCCTCCGCCGCCGCCATCATCCTGTTCGCCATCGTGCTGACCATCACGTGCATCAACCTGATGATCAGCAGGAAACGCGTGCATTACTGACGAGGTGATCAAGATGGAAGCGAAACTGGATTTTGACAGCATCGAACGCCGGGCAAAGGCGCGCAGGCGGACGTTCAACGCTTTTGATTACGCCATGCTGACGGTATGGGCCGTGCTGGTGCTGTTTCCGTTCTATTGGATGCTCCTCACGTCCATAAAAAGCTACGGCGCCTATAACGCGGAAAGGATCCCGCAGTTCATCACCCTTGCGCCCACGCTGGAGAATTATGCCTTTGCATTCCGGGAAGTATCGCTGGGCCGGTATTTCCTCAATACCCTCCTGTTTACGGTCTGCACCACGGGGCTGATGATGGCCGTGATCATTCCGGCGGCCTTCGCCTTCGCCCGGCTGGAGTTCAAGGGAAAGCAACTGGTGTTCACGCTGTTCCTTTCCCTGATGATGATCCCCAATGAGCTGGTGATCATCACAAACTTTGTCACCATCACGGGATGGAACCTGAGAAACACGTATACCGGCATGATCCTGCCGTCGGTCACCTCCGTGTTTTACATTTATCTGCTCAAGGAAAACTTTGAGCAGATCCCGGAGGAATTGTACCGCGCCGCTCAGGTGGACGGAACCACGGATTTCAAATATATGACCCACGTCATGATGCCCATCAGCCTGCCCACCCTGGTGACCATCATGATCCTTAAGATCATTGAATGCTGGAATTCTTATATCTGGCCCCGTCTGATCACAGACGACAAGCAGTATTTTTTGGTATCCAACGGCATTCAGGAGATCCGGGAAAACGGCTTTGGCCGGGACAATATCCCCGCCATGATGGCCGCGGTGGTGGCCATATCGGCGCCGCTGATCGTGCTGTTCCTGGTTTTCCGCAATAAGATCATGGCTGGTGTGTCCAGAGGAGGCCTCAAGGGATGAACGGGAAAAAAAGAGCTTTGTCGGTCCTCATGCTGCTCATGATCGTTTTTCTGCTGGCCGGATGTCACGGCGCGGAAAGGAAGGCCGCGTTTTCCGCGCCGGCGCATTTTGACGCGTCCCGGGAATACACGGTGGTGTTCTGGGCGAAGAATGATACCAACAAGAATCAGACGGCGATCTACGAACAAGCCATCGCCGATTTTGAGAAGCTGTATCCCAATATCAAAGTAAAGATGCGCCTGTCGCCGGATTACGGCAGGATCTACCAGGACGTGCTCAATAATATCCAGACCGACACTACGCCCAACGTGTGCATCACATACCCTGACCACATCGCCACTTACCTGACGGGGGAAAACGTGATGGTGCCCCTGGACGATCTGCTTACGGATCCGTGGTATGGGATGGGCGGCAGCGAACTGAAATTCGATTCTCCGAAGGCTGAGCAGATCGTGCCGCAGTTTCTGGAGGAATGCAGGATCGGAGAGCATTATTATGCGCTTCCGTTCATGCGGTCCACGGAGGCGTGCTACGTCAACAAAACGCTGGTGGAAAAGCTGGGCTATGAACTGCCGGACGAACTGACCTGGGATTTTATCTGGGAGGTTTCCGAAGCGGCCATGGCCGTCGGGGAGGACGGGAATTATCTGGTCAACGGACAGACCACCATGATCCCCTTCATGTATAAATCCACCGATAACATGATGATCCAGATGCTGCGGCAGAAAAACGCGCCGTTTTCCACCGCGGACGGAGAGATCCTGATTTTTAACGATGAGACCCGGGAAATCCTCAAGACCATTGCGGGACACGTGAAAAACGGCGCGTTTTCCACATTCAAAATCGACAGCTATCCGGGGAATTTCATGAACGCGGGCCAGTGCATCTTCGCCATCGACTCCACCGCTGGAGCCACCTGGATGGGCAATACGGCGCCGCATATGGATATCAGCACGGATCAGGTGGTGGATTTTGAATTGGTGGTGCGTCACGTGCCGCAGTACGACTGGAACGATCCGAAAATGATCTCCCAGGGCCCTTCCGTGTGCCTGTTCAACAAGGACGATCCCCAGGAAGTGCTGGCCAGCTGGCTGTTCATGCAGTTTCTGCTGACCAACGACGTGCAGATCGGCTATTCAGAAACCGAGGGATACGTGCCCGTGACGCTCAAGGCCCAGGAAACGGCGGAATATCAGGATTATCTGTCCCGCCGCGGGGAGGACAACGATCAGCATTATTATGTGAAGATCGACGCAGCCAGGCTGCTGATCGACTATCCGGAGCATTCCTTTGTGACGCCGGTGTTCAACGGCTCCGCCACGCTGCGCGATACGGCGGGCCAGCTGATCGAAGAAACAACGAAAACGATCATGAGGAAAAAAAACGTTGACGACGCCTATCTCGACGATCTGTTCGCAAAACAGGCGCAGCTGCTGCGCAAGCTGGACAAGGCGACGGACCGGGAAACGTCGGATGAGAGCGGGGGACTGTCCGGCACGGCCATAACATTGCTGTGCGGCCTGGGCGCGGCGTGGGCCGTTATCATTGCCGTGGCGGTATGCAGAAAACTGCGGAAATAAAGCAGTAAAATATGCCGGAACGATCCAGGCCGGCCCGGGGTGTCGAAATATATTTCGACACCATGCGAAAAAAGCGGAAGAAAGGATTCCGCTTTTTTCGATGCATCAATTTCTTGCAAAATGGCATTTTCGCAAGCGAAGACGCTCATTTTGCTGCCAGAAATTGATAATTTCGCCGGTTTTCTTATTTTTTATCGGCGGATCAGCAGCGCCCCCGGCAGGATGCGGATGGAAGCGGACGGCGCGGGAATGATCTCCCCGTCCACGTTCAGCCGCTGCCCCGGAGAAGAAAACTCAACGGAAACGGCGCGAAAATGCCTGGTTTCCGGAAAGGTGAGGATCTTCCCTTTCATCAGCCCGATCAGCCGGGGAAGCAGGCTTCGCCCTGCGATCTTTTCCACGATCACTACGTCCAGCAGCCCGTCGTCCGCCCGGGCCCCCGGGGCGATCACGATTCCGCCGCCGATGATGCCGCCGTTGGCAACGCCCACCACGAACGCATCTGCGGTGACCGGGGCGGCGCCGTCCACGGAATAGGTGACGGGGATCGAATGAAAATGGACGATAGTGCGCAGCACGCCGTAGAAATACGGCAGGATACCGCGGACGAAACGCTTGGCCTTCGCCGCGTGCTCCAATACGGATACATCGAAGCCGGTGCCGATCTCATTGAGGAACAGGGCCCCGTTGATCTCTCCGACATCCGTTTTTTCTGCCGGATGGGAAAGCACGTATTCCAGCGCCTCTTCGGGGCGCTGCGGCAGGCCGAGGGTTTTGATAAAATCGTTGCCGGTGCCCGCCGGGATGACGCCCAAAGCGCAGGGACCGCCCAATAACCCGCGGGCTACTTCAAACGCCGTGCCGTCCCCGCCTACGGCCAGTACGGTTTCGGCGCCGGCGTTTTGAGCGCTTTTCGCCAGGGCTGTTGCATGGCCGGGCTTCTCCGTCCAATGAAATTCGTATTCCAAGCCTTTCTTTTCCAGTGCTTTTTGGATCATTTCGCCTGTTTTTCTGGCGCGGCCGTTTCCTGCCATGGGATTGCAGATCACATACAGCATGGTTGCTTTTCCCCCTGAAAGTGCGCGGTTTCATAGATACTTTATCGCAAAAATACCAAAGTGTAAAGCAAATAGCGAGAAAAACATTTACGGAAAGCGGGAAGTGTGCTATAATACCAGTGGTATTTTGCGAAAACGATGGATGCGCGGGACGCCCGGCGGGATACGGGACGGATGGATGGAGGCGTTTCATGGATAATCAGCTGCTTTATCAGCTTCAGCAGGTTTTTTCCCGTCTGCATGATCCGATTTCTCTGCTGGACAGCGACGGGAATTGTCTGATCCCCAATGAGGACATCCGTTTTTCCCTGCCTCCGCTGCAAAAGTCCGGCGTGCCCGTCGCCCAGGACGGCCGGCTGTATCAGATCTGCACCAACGCACCGCAATGGGTGATCATGACCACGGTGAACAATGCAGAAGCGGCGCGGGATGCGTTTGTGCTGTGCGACGCCATGATCGGCGCGGTCATCGCGGCCAACGAAGCGGGAAACGACATTCATAACGCTTATCAGCGGATACTGCAGAATGAATTGTCCCTGGCGGAATTGGATGCTTCCGTGGATGAATACAAGATCCTTCCGGACCAGCCCCGATGCGTGCTGCTGATGCACATGGTACAGGTGCAGCAGCGCAGCGCTTACGAGATCCTGGATGAGATGCTGCCCAGGACGGAAAAGGACGTGCTGGTTCCCATGGATAAGCATACCGCCGCCCTGATCAAGGACGCCGAAGGCGTGGACGAAATCGACGAAATGCGCCAGTTTGCCCTGGCAGTGCAGGAAACGCTGATGGAGGAAACCGCGCTGACGCTGATGGTGGGCATCGGGGATATCGCCAGGAGCATTGCCGATCTGCACGCCTCCTACCGGCAGGCGCGCCGGGCCATTGAGATCGGCCGCGTGTTTGCCCCGGAAAGGACCGTGCACATCTATCAGGCCATGATCCTGGAAAGATTCCTGTCCGATCTGCCGCCCGAAATGGCGGAGCACTATCACGGATTGCTGTTCAACCGATCCACCGCCAAGCTGTTCGGCGATGAAATGCTGTATACCATCGAAATGTTCTTCAAAAAGGATCTGAACCTGTCCGATACCGCCAGGCAGCTGTACATTCATAGGAACACGCTGGTATACCGGCTGGACAAAGTGCAAAGGCAGATCGGGCTGGACCTGAGAAGATTCGAGGACGCAGTGACGTTCAAAATGCTGCTTGAAATGCGCAAATGCGGAAACAATAAAACAAAAGGGAAGAAGACGCGCTGACGGAGCGCCGGAAGGAGAGACCACATGAAGAAAAGACTGCTGAAGATCACGCTGATAATTGCTATCGTCGCGGTGCTGACCGCCGGCACGGCGCAGGCCACGGGTTTTTTTGATTTTTCAAAGAAAAGCAAAACCGTCACCATCACCCAGGAGGAATACGACCGGCTGCAGCGGTTTGAAAAGCTGGATACCATGCTGCAGTTTGTAGAAACCTACTACTGGAAAGAACCGGACGTTGACGCCATGCTGGAAAACGCGGCCCGCGCGCTGATGTACGGCCTGGATGACCCGTATACGTTCTATTACAGCGAAGAAGAATGGCAGGAAATGAAGGAAGACGACGAGGGCGAGTACGGCGGCATCGGCATTCAGATGCTGGGCAATCCGGACGATCTGACCGTCACCATCATCCGCGTCTTCACCGGCGGCCCCGCGGAGGCGGCGGGCATCCTCAAGGGCGATAAGCTGGTGCGCGTGGAAGATGTGGAAGTCGATATGTACACCATGCAGGACGCCGTCAACATCATGCGCGGCGAAAACGGCGGCAATGTGGAGGTGGAAGTGAAGCGCGGAGAAGAATACCTCACCTTCACGCTGACGCGGCAGATCATCCATGTGAACCGGGTGGAAGCCACCATGCTGGAGGGCGACGTGGGCTATATTGCCCTGTACGAATTTGCGGGAGACTGCGACAAGGAATTTGAAAAGGCCTTCCAGTCCCTTCGCGAGCAGGGAGCAAAATCCCTGATCGTGGATCTCAGGGACAACGGCGGCGGCTGGGTGGAATCCGCGAAAAACATTGCGGATCTGTTCCTGGACAGGGCCGTGCTGGTCTACTGTGAAGACCGCTACGGATACAGGGAAGACTTTAAAACCAGAGACGGGAAGGACGATATCCCGCTGGTGTTCCTGGTGAACGGGAATTCTGCGTCCTCCTCCGAGATCCTGGCAGGCGGCATGAAGGATCTGGGCCGGGCCAAGGTGGTGGGCACCCAGACCTTCGGCAAGGGCATCGTGCAGAGCGTGATCGCCCGGGATGCCGATACCTGGGGCTTCCAGCTGACCACAGCGCAGTATTTCTTCTCCTCCGGCACCCCCGTGCATACCATCGGCATCACGCCGGACGTGATCGCGGAAATGCCGGAAGAGATGGAAAACGCATATTTCCAGCTGGGCGATATGAACGATCCGCAGCTGAAAACGGCCTGGGAAACGGCGAAGGACATGATCGCCCAGTAAAAGGCGAAAGATATGCGCCGCGGGGGATTGCTCTCCCGCGGCTTTTCCTTATCCTGTCAGCCGGTGGATTTTCCGCGGCGGATGATGTATAATGACGGTATGAAAAGGAGGGATGAAAGATGCAGAAGCTGCTGGGCATCATTTTGCTGCTTTCATCCCTGTTTGTTCATGGGGGAAACCTTCCCGAACAGAAACCGGAAACGCCCCGGCTGCGGGCGCTGCTGATCGGCTGCGATCATTTCGTTACGCAGGAAGATACCTGGCCGGCGGCGGATCTGAATCTGCAGATGCTCAAGCGCGTGCTGGAAGGCGATCGCCGCGGGTATGACGTGATCCGGACTGCGTCCGGGACCGTTACGGACGAAAAAACGCTGCGCGAGGAAACGCGTAAGGCCTTTTCGGATGCGCAGACAGGGGATATTTCGCTTCTGTATTTCAGCACCCACGGCTTGCTGCGCCAGGAAAAGAACGGCTATTCCGCCTCCCTGGTGTTCAGCGACGGGAAAGAAGAAAACGAAATCACCGGCTGGCAGCTCAGGGAGATCACCGATCAGATCCCCGGAAAAAAGATCATCATTTTTGACGCGTGCAGCTCGGGGGCGCTGATCGGGAAAGGGCTGTCCGAGCCTCAGCAGACGGCGTGCTTTTCCGGGAGCGAATACAAGATCCTGTGCAGCGCGGGCGGCAATGAAGCCAGCTGGTACTGGCAGGCAAAGGACGGCGGGCATTTTTCCGGCGCCAGTTATTTTAACGCCGTGTTTACTTCCGGATTGAACCGGGAGCCGTACTGCGCGGCGGACGGAAACAGGGACGGCGAAGTGACGCTTTCGGAAATGTACGGTTTTCTGCTGGAGAACTGCGCCGTGTCCACCCCCTGCGTATATCCCCAGAACGATGAGGATTTTGTGCTGTATTCCTATGCCCCGGAAGAAACTGTGAATGAACCGCGCACGATCACCGATTTGTATTTCGACAGTACGCTGCTGACTGCGGGGGAAAGCGAAGCGCGCTTTTCGTTTACCGTTCACCGGCAGACGGAGCTGTATTATCAGATCGTGTATCTGCGGGACGGCGTATGGCAGTTTGCCGAAGCCCAGCAGTACCAGGATATGGAGCAGGAAAACGGAACGGTGCGGCCGGGCAGGAAAGAAAGGACGCTGGAAATCAGGACCCCGGAAGAAAAGGAAAGCGGATATGCCATGATCCTGCTGATCACCAAGGAAAACGGGAAAACGGTATACCAGGCGTCCCGCCTTCTCTGCGTGCAGCCGGCAGAAGGAGAAATAAAGCTGTTTGTCGAAACGGCGTCCTCCTTCATTCCCCTGATGGGGCAGGAGATCCCCGTTTACGTCCGGCACGGCGTTCCCTGCGCCGTGACGGTGAACATCATTTCCATCGAAGGGAACCCGGTGCGCCGCCTGGCTTATGAGGCGCCCTCCAGGCCGCAGCAGCTTACGCCTGCCGGAAGCGTGTTTTATTGGGACGGACGGATGACCAACGGCGAGATCGCTCCCTACGGCTGGTATCGCGCGGTGGTGCGCGTCAGCCTTTCCGGGGAAAAATTCACGGCGGAAAGCCGCCCTTTCAGGCTGATGTACAAAACGCCGGACTGAAAAGTCGGATGACGAAGTAAGGTAAAATATACATGATTTTGTAACAAGCCATTGATAAACTGTTGACAAAAGAGAAATTATATCGTTATAATATTCGTGGGCTTTCAGGCCCAATCTATTTGATTGCGGGGATTTGCGTGCATACGGACATTCTCATCGTCGGCGCCGGGCCGGCAGGGATATTTACAGCGTTGGAAATGCTGCGCAAGGGCAGCAAAAAACATATTATGATCATCGAAAAGGGCGCGGCGATCGAAAACCGTCACTGCCCGAAGGTAAAGACCGGGACGTGCATGAACTGCAAGCCTTATTGCCATATCACCACCGGCTTTTCCGGGGCGGGCGCGTTCTCGGACGGAAAGCTGAGCCTTTCCTACGAGGTGGGCGGGCAGCTGCCTGAATTGATCGGCGAAAGCTATGCCCAGCAAATGATCGATTATACGGATCAGATCTATCTGTCCTTCGGCGCGGATGCCCATGTGGAGGGCGTCGGGCAGACGGAGGAGATCAAAAAGATCCGTCTGCGCGCTATCCGTGCGGGGTTGAAGCTGGTGGACTGTCCCATTCGGCATCTGGGTACGGAAAAGGCGCAGATCCTGTATGGCGAGATTGAAAAATACCTGATGGATCACGGCGTGGAGATCCTTTTTGGCTACAATTGCGCAAACCTGCTGCTGGAAGGCGCGAAATGCGTGGGCGTGGCGGCGGAAAAGAAAGGCGTGGAGCAGGAGATCCGGGCAGAGCATACCGTGGTGGCCACCGGACGCCGGGGCGCTGACTGGCTGGAGAAGCTGTGCCAGGAGCACGGCATCGCCCATCAGCCGGGCACGGTGGATATCGGCGTACGGGTGGAAGTCCGCAACGAAGTCATGGAAACGGTGAACCGGGCGCTGTACGAAAGCAAGCTGGTGGGCTATCCCAGGCCCTTCAAGGACAAGGTGCGTACCTTCTGCCAGAATCCCGGCGGCTTTGTGAGCCAGGAGAATTACGACAACGATCTGGCGGTGGTGAACGGCCATTCCTATAAGGAATTGAAAACGGAGAACACCAACCTGGCGATCCTTTGCTCCCATAATTTCACGGAGCCCTTCAATCAGCCCATCGCCTATGCCCAGAAGGTGGGCGAGCTGACCAACATGCTGGGCAGCGGGCATATCCTGGTGCAGCGGTTCGGCGATATCCTGGACGGCAAACGCACCTGGCAGAAAGAATTGGTTCGGGCCAATGTCCGGCCGACGCTGCCGGACGCCGTCGCGGGGGATATCACCGCCGCAATGCCTTATCGCGCCATGACCAACATCATTCATTTCATGCAGGCCATGGACGAGGTGGTGCCCGGCTTCGCCGGATCGGAAACGCTGCTGTATTCGCCGGAATTGAAATTCTATTCCAACCGGATCAAAATGGATAAAACGCTGCACACCAATATCCGCGGCCTGCATTGTCTGGGAGATTCCAGCGGCTGGACCCGCGGGCTGATGATGGCCTCCGTCATGGGGGTGATCATGGGCCAGGTGCTGGTGAAAGAAGAAAGCGAAGTCGGCTGAAATACTGGATCGAGGTGACTTACACGATGAAAAAACTGCTGCTGGTTCTGGTTTCTTTGCTGATGCTTTGGGTATTCTCCGCCTCCGCGGAAGGCATGACCATGAAGCTGGGGGACAGTGGGGAAAGGGTCTTGGAGCTGAACACCCGCCTGCGCCAGCTGAATTATACCATGATGCGGGCCAGCGACCAGTATACGGAATCCACGGTGAACGCCGTGCGGGCCGTGCAGGCGGCATACGGCCTGCCTCAGACCGGCGAAGCGGACGAAGCCACGCTGGATATCATTTACGGCGACTGCTACCGGGAGATAAAGCCGGGGGACAGCGGCGCGGATGTGAAGGCGCTGCAGGAAAAGCTGGTGGAGCTGGGCTATTATACCGGCAACGCCAGCGGCAATTATCTGGAAGGCACCGTTGCGGCCGTGAAGGTGTTTCAGGGGGAAAACAGCCTGCCCATCACCGGGAACGCCGACGTCGCCACTCAGGAAAAGCTGTTCAGCTTTTTCGTGCGCCCCACGCCGACCCCCACTCCTGTGCCCACCCCGGCGCCGGAACGTACCCCCACGCCCCCGCCGGGCCCGTATCAGGATTATCCCGGCGAATTGAAGCGTGGCTCCACGGGCCCCAACGTAGCGAAGGTGCAGCAGCGGCTGATGGATCTGGGCTTCTTTGCGTTCCATAAGACCACCAACAATTATATGGATAAAACCGTTCAGGCCGTGAAGGATTTTCAGGGCCACAACGGCCTGGAAGTGACCGGCAAGGTCGATCAGGAAACCTGGGATGTCCTCTTCAACGATACCGACGTTCGGGGCATCGGGGATGAAAAGCAGCCGGATTTCGTGCTGCCGTACTTCTTTGAGGTGGACGTGAAGAATCAGGTCGTCAAGGTGTGGAAGTATAACCGGGAAACCGGCGATTATACGGATCTGGACCGGGTGTTCATCTGCTCCACGGGCAGTACTTCTTATCCGTCTCCCATTGGCACGTTCACCTTGTCCGGCAGACGCAGCAACATGTGCGTATTCCCCAAATGGGGCGGCGGACAAGCGCGCTGGTGGACACAGATCACCGAAGATATTGCCTTCCACAGCGTGCTTTACAGCCAGTGGGACGACGACAGCACCATGAAGGTTTCGTCCTTCAAGGGCCTGGGAAAGCGCGGCAGCCACGGCTGTATCCGCCTGACGGTAGCGGACGCCTATTGGATCTTTAAAAACGAAAGGGCCGGAATGAAGGTATGGATCCACGAAGACGCGGCGGACGATCCCGAGCTGCGCTACAAGGTAAAGCCCGGCGAATTGAACCACAAAAACAATCAGCCGTATACAACGCCTGAACCGCCCGTATATCCTGCATACGACGGCACGAAACCGCCGGAAAAGGCGGAGCGGACGCTGAATATCGGCAAAGAAGGCGCGGACGTTTACTGGCTGCAGATGAAGCTGAAGGAATTGGGCTTCTATACCGGCACCGTTACCGGGCAGTATCGGGAGGGGACCCAGAACGCCGTGCGGGCCTATCAGCGCTCAAGAAAGCTGGATGCAGACGGCGTGGCGGGGATTCAGACGCTGAATTATCTGTACAATGAGGTAAGGGAAGCGAACGCGGCGGCATCGCCCGGGCCGGAACCGACGGAGGAGCTGCCGCAGGGGAATATATGATTGCAAAAAAAGAGCGCCGCTGAGCGCTCTTTTTTTACTTTAAGTGGTTGTTATTCCACAGTAATGCACTTGCACGGGCAGACGGCCGCGCAGGCGCCGCAGCGGGTGCACTTTTCGGGAATGATCCGGGCAAAGCCGTTTTCCACCACGATGGCGTCGTACTGGCATTCCTTTTTGCAGCGTCCGCAGCCGATGCAGGCGTCCATGCAGACGCTGCGGGCCATGCGGGCCACGTCGCTGTTCCGGCAGCGGACGATCACGCTCTGGCTGACGGGCAGCAGGCGGATCACGCTGCGGGGGCAGGCCTTTACGCAGGCGCCGCAGGAGGTGCACTTATTCGGGTCGATATGGGCGATGCCATCCTGCATGGAGATGGCGCCGAAAGCGCATTTGTCCATGCAGTCGCCCAGGCCCAGGCAGGCAAAGCGGCAGTCCTTGGGGCCGCCGGCCAAACCGGCTGCGGAAGCGCAGCTCTGATAACCGTCGTAGAGATAGCGCTCCTTGGCGATGCCGGTTTCGCCCTGGCACAGCACCCGGGCCACCATGCGTTCGCCCGTTTCGGCTTCCTGGCCCATTACGGCCGCAATGGCCTTGATGCCTTTCTCGCCCGCAGGCGCGCAGCCGTTGATGGGCGCTTTGCCCTCCACTACGGCGGCGGCAAAGGCATCGCAGCCCGCATAGCCGCAGGCGCCGCAGTTGGCGCCGCCCAGGCATTCGCGCACCTTCCCGATGCGCTCATCCACCTCAACGTGAAATTTCTTGCTGGCAAAGGACAGGATCCCGCCGAAAATCAGCCCCAGGGCGCCCAGCAGCAGCCCCGCATACAGTATCGTCATTTCGATCCTTCCTCCTTACTTCACCAGGCCGTTGAAGCCCATGAAAGCCACGGCCATCAGGCCTGCGGAAACCAGCGTGATGGGGAAGCCCTTCATGCAGGCGGGGATCTTGCTGCTTTCCAGCCGTTCCCTCACGCCCGCCATCAGCACGATGGCCAGCAGGAAGCCCAGGGCGGAGAACGTGCCGTTCAGCACAGCTTGGATCAGGCCGTAGGACGCTTCCTGCATGTTCAGGTTGGCCACGCCCAGCACGGCGCAGTTGGTGGTGATCAGGGGCAGATAAATGCCCAGGGCACTGTACAGGGTGGGGCTGGTTTTCTTCAGGAACATTTCCACAAACTGCACCAGCGCGGCGATGACCAGGATAAACGCGATGTTGCTCATGTAGATCAGATCCAGCGGGATGAGCAGCAGATGATGGATCAGCCAGCAAAACAGGGATGCGATGGTCATGACGAAGGTGACGGCCAGGCCCATGCTGACGGAGGTGCTGACCTTGCTGGATACTCCCAGGAAGGGGCAGCAGCCCAGGAAACGGGAGAAAATGAAGTTATTGGTCAGGATGCAGCTGACCATGAAAAGCAGGATCTGGGTGATGCTCATGCTTGCGCCTCCTTTGCTTTTCGTCCATTCTCAATCTTCTTCACGATCAGGTTGAACAGCCCCAGCAGCAGCCCGAAGGTCAGGAACCCGCCGGAAGCCAGAATAATCAGGATCATGGGCTCGTACTGGCTGCCGAGGATGTTCACATTGAAGATGCTGCCGCTGCCGATCAGCTCGCGGATGGCGCCCATCAGCGTCAGCGCCATGGTAAAGCCGATGCCCATGCCCAGGCCGTCCGCCGCGGAAGCCAGAGGAGGATTCTTGCTGGCGAAGGCTTCCGCCCGGGCCAGGATGATGCAGTTCACCACGATCAGGGGAATGAACAGCCCCAGGCTTTCATACAGGGAGGGGACGAAGGCCTGCATCAGCAGCTGCACGATGGTAACGAAGGTGCAGATGACGACGATAAAGGACGGGATGCGCACCTGATCCGGAATGAACCTGCGCAGCATGGAAATGGCGATGTTGGAGCAGACCAGCACGAACGTGGCCGCGGCGCCCATGCCCAGGCCGTTCAGGGCGCTGGTGGTGACGGCCAGGGTAGGGCAGGTGCCCAGCACCAGGCGGAAGGTGGGGTTTTCGGGAATGATGCCGTTGAACAGCACCTGTCCCAGGCTTTTTTTCTCGCTCATGCTTTTTTGCCCTCCTTCTGATAGCCGTAGATCTTCCGGGGGATCCGGTCGATCAAAGGCGTCGCAATGTTCATCAGCAGGATCCCGTAGGTCACGCCTTCCGGATAGGTGCTGTTGAACAGGCGGATCAGCACGATGATCAGGCCGATCCCCGCCGCGTAAAGGATCTGTCCGCGGGGCGTGATGGGGGAGGTAACGTAATCCGTGGCCATGAAGACCGCGCCAAAGAGCACGCCGCCGGACAGCGTGGCGGCCAGGGCCGCCTCGGCGGAAACCCCGCCCAGCAGCCAGGTGAATACGAATACGCTGCCGGCCATTACCGTCGGGATCCGCCAGGATACGGTGCCGGTGACGAGCAGGAACAGGAAGCCCAGCAGAATCGCGGCCTTGCAAACTTCGCCGATGGTGCCGGGGCACTGGCCCAGGAAGAGCTGCATCAGGCTGAAGCCGCCTTTCTGCGCCAGCGGCGTGGCGGCGGTGGCGGCGTCGACGCCTTCCTGGAAGAAGGTGGGGGCCACGTAAGCGGACGCCGTCATGTATTTGGGCCAGGAAGCCAGCAGCACGGCGCGGGCCGCAAGGGCCGGGTTCAGGAAATTGTCGCCCAGGCCGCCGAAGAGCTGCTTGACGATGATGACGGCGAAGGCGCTGCCGATCATGGCCATCCACCAGGGGGCGGTGGAGGGCAGATTCAAGCCCAGGATCAGGCCGGTTACCAAAGCGGAATAATCGTCGATCCGGATCTCCTGTTTGGCGATCAGCTGCCATACCAGTTCGGAGAGCACGGCCGTGGCGCAGGATACCATCAGCACCGTCAGCGCGGGGATCCCGAAGGCGTACACGCCGGCGGCTGCCGTGGGCAGCAGGGCGATGAGCACGAACTGCATCAGGCGCTGGGTGGTGATTGGGTTATGCGCGTGGGGCGCGGTTGAGATTCTCAGGCTCATTTCTTATCCCCTCCTTTTGCAGCGGCTGCTTTGGCCTTGGCTTCGGCAGTGATCTTTTCTTTTGCAAATTTGAAGGACGGCGTCAGCCAACGGCGGGACGGGCAGGCGTAAGCGCAGGAGCCGCAGAGGATGCAATCCATGACGTGAAGCTTCTTCGCGGCTTCAAAATTGCTCTTGTCCGCTTCGATTTTGATTTGATACGGATTCAGCCCGATGGGGCAGGCCGCCACGCAGCGGCCGCAGTGGATGCAGGGGCTTTCAGGCTTGCTTTTCGCCTGCTTCTCATTGAATACCACGATGCCGTTGGTGGATTTGAAAATGGGCACGCTGTCGTTGGGCAGGCAAATGCCGGTCATGGCCCCGCCGAAGAAGATCTTGCCCGGGGTTTCGCTGTAGCCGCCGCATTCGCCGATCACGTCCTCCGTGATGGTGCCGATGCGCAGGCGCAGGTTGGCGGGCTTCCTGACGCAGCCGGTGACGGTGCAGATGCGGCTGACGAGGGGCTTGCCGTCGATCACGGCGTCGGAAATGGCGGCGCAGGTGCCTACATTCAGCACCACCACGTGCACGTCGATGGGCAGGCCGCCGCTGGGCACCTGGCGGCCGGTAATGGCCTCGATGAGCTGCTTTTCACCGCCCTGGGGGTATTTGGTTTTCAGCGGCTGAACGACCACACCTTTTCTGCCGGCCGCCGCTTTCTGCATGGCGGCGATGGCTTCTTTTTTGTTGTCCTCGATGCCGATCACGCCGCGTTCCACATTCAGCGCCCGCATCACTGCCCGCAGGCCGTCCACGATTCGGGTGCTGTTTTCCAGCATCAGGCGGTAGTCGGCGGTCAGATGCGTTTCGCATTCCGCGCCGTTGACGATGATGGTATCGCAGGATTTGTCTTCCTTGAAGGTGAGCTTTACATGGGTGGGGAAGGACGCGCCGCCCATGCCGGTGATGCCGGCCTTCTGAATGGCGGGGATCACCAGGGACGGGTCCACGCTTTCCACGTCGCCCAGAGGATTGAGCTCGCACCAGGTATCGGCAAAATCGTTTTTGATCGTCACGGCGGTGACGGGGGCGACGCCGATGCCCTGGATCTCATCCACGGCCACCACTTCGCCGGAGACGCTGGCGTGGACGGGCACGCTCATGAAGCCCTGGGCCTCGCCGATCACCTGGCCCAGCAGCACCTGATCGCCTTTTTTGATGCAGGGCTTCGCCGGCGCGCCGATGTTCATGGCCATGGAAATGACCACGGTATCGGACAGGTATTCCCTCGTTTTCAGCTCGCGGGTGGGCAGCTTGCCCTCATGGGAACGATGCAGGGGATGAATGCCCCGCCGGAATGTTTTTTTCTGCAATGTCTGTGCCTCCTATCTCATTCAGTCAGACAACGATCACTGCTGTCCGGCAAGGGATTCTTCATACGCTTGGTTAACGGCGATCACAACGGCCTTGCCGAGATAATCCTCCACGCCGGGGAAGCGATACGCCCCGGCGTCCAGCGGAAGTGGTTCGCCCGTAAGATTTTCCCACGCGTCCGCGGAAAAGGCTTCATACGATTCGCCTGTGGCGGCGTTTGCCCTTTCAGCGATGACGTCTGTGAGCCTTCCGTCCTCAAAGGATGCCTGGACCGTGACGCGGTCGAAGAAGATCAGGCATTCGCCGGTGTAAACGGGTTTTCCGGGCGCCGCGCTTTCCGGGGTGCTGCCGGCCTGCGCTGCTGCGTTTCCGCTGCGGGATGCATACGCTTCGTTCAGGGCGATCATCACGGCGCGGTCCAGCGCGTCGCCGGACACGCGTACGTCGGCGGCGGAAAGCGGCATGGCTTTGCCCGTCAACGCTTCCAGATACGCCTGTTCCTGATCCATGGGCTCCCAGGCGTTTTCCCCGGCGGCGCTGCTCTCCAGGGTGAAGGCGGAAAGAACGCTGCCGTCAAATTCCGCCGTGGCTTTGACTGCGGTAAAGAAGATCATGGAATAGCCGCTGCCTGTGCCCGGCGCGGCGTCGGAAGCAGGCTGGACGGCCGATTCGGAATTCCCCTCGGTGGACGGATTCAGGCTGTTCCTGCACGCGTCGTTGACGGCCAGGGCCACAGCTGCGCTCAGATAATCCGGCACGCCGGCCACGCGCAGGCCGTTTGCGCTGACGGGCGCTTTCATGCCCGTCAGAAGTTCGGTGAAGCGATCGGCCTGCGGAACGGGGCCGTATTCCCCGCCCACGGGGGCGCAGGAGACCGTTGCCGAAGCGATCACGCCGTCCTGCAGGGAAACGGTTGCCTTGACTGCGGTGAAGAACACCAGAGAATCGCCGGAAAGATCCGTGCCGTCCGGGATGGGCAGCGTTTTTTCATCCTGTACCGGAGCAGCCGCGGTGGGCTCCGGTTTCGCAGGCGCCGGCTCCGTGGGCGCCGGGGCAGTGGGTTCCGGCTTCGGTTCGGCAGGCTGGGCCGTCGGGGCTTCGGTCTGGGCGGGCGCGGTAGCTTCCGTCTTCGTATCCGCCGCTTCAGGCTGCTGCTGATCGGGGGCGATTTGCGCGTAGGCCTTGTTGACGGCCACGGCTGCCGCGAAAGCGAACGGATCGCTTTCCTCCACGCTCAGGGGCAGGGAATGCCCGACGAATTTCTGCAGCGCGGCCGTCCTGTCGGTATCGGCGAAGGCGGATGCGCCTTCGGCTTTCTCCTGGACACTCAATCCGGTCAGCACGCCGTCCTGCTCCGTGATGGAAACCTTCACGGTGCTGCTGCCGGCCATGGCTTCCGCAGACGCCGTACGGCCTTCCGCGGCGTCCTTCTGCGCTTCCGCAGGCGCGATGGAAGAATAAGCCTTATTGACGGCGACGGCGGTGCAGAAAGCGTACAGATCGCTTTCATCCACGCTCAGCGGCAGGCTGTTTCCCACAAACTTGCTTTGCAGCGCTTCTTCCTGGGCGCAGGCGGCATAGACGGAAGCGCCGTATGCCTTTTCCTCCACGTGCAGGTAAGTCAGCTTGCCGTCTTCCGCCGTGATGGAAACCTTCAGCGTGCTGCCGCCGGCATATACCTCGGCGTTTACGGCGTTATCGGGAACGACGGGCGCGACCACTTTGCCGGACGCCTGCCCGTACGCCTGATTCAAGGCGTTGAACACGGCGGTGGAAGACATGGTGGCGCCGGTGATGAAGTCAAAGTCCTCGCTGCTCAGCGGCGCTTTCTTTCCGATGTACTGGATCAGGTATTCCGGCTCTCTGACGCCGCCGTCCTGATCTTCCTTGTAGTTTTCATCGCCGACGGAAATGTAGGTGATGGTGTCATCCGCGGCAAAGGCGGCTTCCACATACACCGGGCCCCATTTGCCTTCCGCCGAAGCGCTGAAAACCTGCGCGTCGTCCGGCCTTTCGGGCATTTCGATGCCGGCGATGCCGAGGATGTCGCCCTTGATGTATTTCACCACGTCGTTCACGCCGTTCACCACCGCGTTGCTGGTAACGGTGGCGCTGGTGATCGCGTCGATGGTATTGTCCGAAGCGTCTGCGCCGTTTTTGATCAGCTTAAGCGGCACGGATTTGCCGATGAACTGATTCGTGAACCACGTCTCCTTGGAGCGGGCGCCCAGGCCGGCGGTTTCCTTGAATTTGCTGCCGCCCACGCTGATGCCTGTCAGGGTCAGGTTTTCCGGATCCTGGGCATTCACGCCCACGATCACATCCACGTCGCCGCCGAAGCCCCGGATGGTTTTTTGGGCCACATACCCGATGTGCTGGCCATCATCACCGATCCCGGCGTAGGCCCAGGCCACGGAGGCGTCCTCGGCGATGGAAAGCTCCTCAAAGGAAACCGCATCCTTCAGGACGGATTTCCGGGCGTTTTCCGCCTGGATCCGTTCCTGCTCCGCAATGGGTTCCCTGGTCAGGGCGTCGGTGATTCCAAGGGCAATGCCGGCGACCAGTGTAATGATCAGCAGCACCGCCCACCCGGGAAGTTGTTTTTTCACGTGGCTTCATCCTCCTTGCCCGGCAGCCCGGCCTTCTGACACGGACGGCAGGGTATCTTCTTATTGCTCTTGCGGAGCAAAGGGTCCCCCCAGACCCTGGATGGATAAAATCAGTTGTCCGCGGCGTCAGGCGAGCGCGTGGCGCCGGGCACGATCAATTCCAGCTGCAGCCCGTGGGGCAGACAGTACACACAGGGGCCTAAGAAACGGGTTTGATAATTTTCGGCGGTGACGGTGCCTTCCGTGATGCAGATCTGATTGTCGCAGGTGGACGATTTCATGTAAAACCCGTTCGGCAGGAGCTGGATCACATTCACCACGCCGTTTCCCTGATCCACGGTCACTTCCCGCTCTTCATTCAGCGATTCGATGCCCCAGAGACGGTTGTTGAGAACGATATACAGATAGGCCCCGGCCTCCGCCTTTTCCGGGGCTTCGTGATCGGCTTTCGGAAGCAGGAAGGAGAGGCCGGCCACCAAAGCGATCAGGAGCAGAAGGCCGATGATGATCAGAAGGTTCCGTTTTCCGGGAGCGCTTTTTTGTTCCATCGTCAATCACCCGCCTTCAGCGCCCGGGAATAGGATCCCATGCCCGGGCTGTACCGGATGGACCCGTCCGGCAGCACCCACATGGCTTCCACGCCGTCCATGGACGCGATCAGCGCAGATCCTTCCTCAAAGGAGTCAATGAACAGGGTGGTGGACAGGTAATCTGCCAGGAGGGAGCTTTCGCACACGATAGTGACGGACTGGACGGATCGGGAGGGCATCAGGGTTTCCGGGTCGATGATGTGGTGATACCGCTGCCCGTCCACGATATAGAACCGCCAGTAGTCGCCGCTGGTCACGGCGGAGAGGGATGAAATATCCAGTATATCCAGCCGATTGGACCCGTTCGCGTTGGCGATAAGATCATCCGCCCGGGGATCCTGCACGGCTACCGCCCAGGCGCTGCGTCCGTCCATGGGCGCTTCGCCCGCGTAAACGTTGCCGCCCAGGCTCAGCAGGAAGGAAGGCATTTCCGTCATCAGATAATCCCGGATCAGATCCGCGGCGTAGCCCTTCGCCACGGCGCCGACGTCGATTTTCAGCAGCGGATCGGCGTAATAAACCGTTTTGTTTTTTTCATCCAGGATCACGGCGGCAAAGTCCGTATGGGCGTTGGCGGCCGTCAGCTGTTCCATGGGGGGCAGCTGGGCGTTCGCCGGGTCTTCTATCCCCGCGGTGCGGTAGTCATGCCAGATGGACAGCACCGCGCCCATGGCAGGGTTCACGGCGGACAGCCCATCATCCCATTTCCGGCGGCACCAGACAAGCAGATCGAACAGCTCGTCCGGGATCTCGACAGGCGTTTCGGCGGCATGCTGATTGATATAATAAAGATTGTGCATGTCCCCGTATGCATTGTACCCGTCGAAAATCTGATTATAAGCGGTCAGCCGGCGGATCACTTCGTCGGAAACCCGGTCAAACGCCTCCTCGCTGACGGCAAAGCCGCTGAGCATGATCTCCGTATCAAAAACATCGGACGCCCTGCGGGTAAAGCGGGAATACGCTTTGTCGCCGTTCGCCTGGCGGCCCGGGAAAAACAGCGCCGAGAAAAGTATGACGGCACAAACCAATATGGCGCAAACCAATGCAGTCAGGCGGAAAACGCGCCGATCCATTGAATCCCTCCGGCACTTTTTATTTGATCGCAGTGCGGCGTTGCGCCGCACGCGCAGACAATCCTCTGTACCTACATTATTATATCAAATCAGCATATCAAGCACAAGAGGATTTTCTTTCAATTTTCTATAATGTTGCAGGCAAACAGGATCGCCGGGGACAAAATCAAACAGATGCGGCATTATTTGCTTTTCTGCGTTTCATTTCCTTTACAATTGTAGAAAGATTTGATATGATAGATGCGGCAGAAACGCGAAAGGAACCGATGAAATGCACATTGGCATCCGCCTGCACGACACCCGGGAAGGCACGCTGGCACAGCGGCTGAACGCTGCGCACGATCAGGGCTTTTCCTGCGCGCATCTCGCCATGAGCAAAGCGGTGCCCGGATTTCAGATGAACAGGGCGGAAGCGCTGCTGACGCGGGAACTGGCGGAAGAGGTGCGCGGAGCATTTGAGAAAGAAAACATGGAATGCGCCGTTCTGGGCTGCTATCTGAAGCTTGCGGAGATGGATGAGGAGAAACGGGAGAGGGTCCGGGCGCTGTACCGGGCGCATTTCCGGTTTGCCCGCATGATCGGCGCCCGGGTGGTGGGATCGGAAACCCCGGCGGCCGACGGGGCTGCGTTTTCACAGCCGGTCTCCGTATCGGAAGAGGCATTTTCGTTTTTCCTCCGGTGCCTTGCGCCGCTGGTGCGGGACGCGGAAGAGGAAAACGCCGTGTTTGCCATCGAGCCGGTTTTCAGCCACATCGTTTCCACCCCCGAACGGGCGGAACGCATGCTGGATGCTGTCCGTTCGGATCATTTGCAGATCATCCTGGATGCGGTGAATCTGCTGGGGCCGGAAACCGTACAGGACGCCGACGCCGTTATTGAGGACGCCATCCGGCGTCTGGGCGGCAGGGTGAAGGTGCTGCACATGAAGGATTTCCTGACGCCCGAGAAGGGAGACGGCGCCTTGAAATGCTGCGCCTGCGGCCTGGGGCAGATGCGGTATGGCCGGCTGCTTCGGTTCGCCAAGGACGGCGATCTGCCCATGACGCTGGAGAACACTTGCCCCGATAATGCAGAAAACGCAAGAAAATATCTGGAAAAGCTGTCACTGGACTGTTGAAGAAAAAAGGAGAGGCAAACATGAAGCGTGAAGAAGCCCGCCGGAAAGCAGAAAAACTGGTTGCCCAAATGACCATGGAGGAGGCGGCATCCCAGCTGCTTTACCGTTCGCCCGCGATCCCCAGGCTGAACATCCCTTCCTACAACTGGTGGAACGAAGCCCTGCACGGCGTTGCCCGCGCCGGAATGGCCACCATGTTCCCCCAGGCCATCGGCATGGCGGCCACCTTCGACCCTGCGCTGGTGGAGGAACTGGGCGATATCGCCGCCACGGAAGGCCGGGCCAAATACAATGCGGCTTCCGGCCACGGCGACACGGATATCTATAAAGGGCTTACCTTCTGGTCGCCCAACATCAACATTTTCCGCGATCCCCGGTGGGGCCGCGGCCAGGAGACTTTCGGCGAGGACCCCACGCTGACCGGCGAGATCGGGGCGGCGTACGTGCGCGGCCTGCAGGGAAAAGGCGACACCATGAAGGCCGCCGCCTGCGCAAAGCATTTCGCCGTCCATTCCGGTCCGGAGGAACTGCGGCATGAATTTGACGCCGTTGCCAGCAGGAAGGACATGGCGGAAACCTATCTGCCCGCCTTTGAAAAGCTGGTCCGGGAGGCCAAGGTGGAATCCGTCATGGGCGCTTACAACCGCACCAACGGCGAGCCCTGCTGCGCTTCCAAAGCGCTGATGGGGCTGCTCCGGGACGAATGGGGCTTTGAGGGGCATTTCGTTTCCGACTGCTGGGCCATCATGGACTTCCACGGCGGCCATCACGTGACGGAAAACGCAGTGGAATCCGCCGCCATGGCGCTGAATGCCGGATGCGATCTGAACTGCGGATGCGTGTATGAAAAGCTGATCGCCGCGGTGATGGCGGGGCTGCTGGATGAAAACAAGCTGCGGGAAAGCGCCGTGCGGCTGTTCACCACCCGGTATATGCTGGGCATTCTGGGCGAGGGCAGCGAATACGATCAGATCCCCTATACAGTGGTAGAATGTGAAGAGCACCTGGAGAAAGCCGCGGAGACCGCCCGGAAGGGCTGCGTGCTGCTCAGGAACGACGGGCTGCTGCCGCTGGACCCCGAAAAGATCCGTACCCTGGGGGTCATCGGCCCCAGCGCGGATGCCGTTTCCTCCCTGGTTGGCAATTATCACGGCTCCGCTTCCCGGTATGTGACGGTGCAGCAGGGGCTGCAGGACGCCCTGCGCGGCAAGGCGCGGGTGCTCTGCTCCGAGGGCTGCCACCTGTATAAGGACAGGATGACCAATCTGGCCCAGTACGACGACGACAGGATATCGGAAGCGCTGACGGTGGCGGAAAACAGCGACGCCGTGGTGCTGGTGGTGGGCCTGGACGAGACGCTGGAAGGCGAGCAGGGAGACACCAGCAATCCTTACGGCTCCGCAGACAAGCGGGATCTGCTTTTGCCCGCGTCCCAGCGCAGGCTGATGGACGCCGTCCTGAAGGTGGGCAAGCCCACCGTGATCGTGCTCACCGCCGGCAGCGCCATCGACCTGCAGGCGGCGGGCGAAAAGGCAAACGCCGTACTGCTGGCCTGGTATCCCGGCTCTCAGGGCGGGAAAGCTGTCGCGGACATTCTGCTGGGCAAAGCATCTCCCTCCGGGAAGCTGCCGGTCACATTCTATTACAATGAACAGCTTGAAAAGATGCCCGCCTTTGAGGATTACGCCATGAAAGGCCGCACCTACCGGTACTTTGCCGAAAAGCCGCTGTATCCTTTCGGGTTCGGGCTGACCTACGGCAACGTGGCCGTGCAGAGCGCCAAGGCCGAAAACCAGGATGGAAAGGTGCTGGTCACGGCGGAAATAAAGAACGCCGGCGCCCGGGAGACGGAAGACGTGCTGCAGATCTACTGCCAGAACGAGGGAAGCGCGCTGGCCCCGCTGAATCCGCGGCTGTGTGGTTTCAGGCGCGTGAGGGTGCCGGCGGGGGAAACCGTGATCGCGCAGGTTTGCATCGACCCCGACGCGCTGCTGGTGATCGACGAAAACGGAGAAAAGAAAAAGGACGGCCGCGCCGTTCTGTACGTGGGCATGGGGCAGCCGGATGAGCGTACGGCTGAGCTGACGGGAAACCATGCGGTGAAAATTTCGCTGTAAATACTGGCATGCCTGTGCAGAGCCCGGCTTTTCCGGCTGCACAGGCTGCTTTTGCATTGCAGGAGGAAATCATGCGGCAGGCAGATGAATTTGCATCCCAGTATCTGGCGGGATACAGGCATTATAAATCCTATTGGAATTACGAGGACGGATGTGTGCTGAAGGGCTGCGTCGATCTGTGGCAGGCCACGGGCGACGCGCAATACCGGGATTTCGTGCTGCGGTATCTGAGGGACGTCATTTCACCCGACGGCGTGATCCTCACTTTTCCCATGGACAAATACAACATTGATTCCATCAACTGTGGGAAAGCGCTGTTTTTCGCCCTGGATGAAACGGGGGATCAGCGGTACAGGAAAGCGATGGATTTTCTGATGGACCGGCTGAAGACCCATCCCCGCTGCGCCGTGGGGAATTATTGGCACAAAGAAATCTATCCGGAGCAGATCTGGCTGGACGGACTGTATATGGCCCAGCCCTTCCGGGCGGAATACGACGTGCGCTTCGGCGGGAAAAAGGATGCCCGGGATATTGCGGAGCAGTTCAAAAACGTCAGGAAATACCTGTACAGTGAAGAAAAACAACTATACTATCACGCCTGCGACATGGCGAAGGCTCAGCCCTGGGCAGACAGGGAAACGGGGAAGTCGCCCAATTTCTGGCTGCGGTCCATGGGCTGGTATCTGATGGCGCTGGTCGACTGCCTGGGCAGCATGGACAAGCAGATCTACGAGCATTACAGGGCGCTGGAGGATCTTTTTGTGGAGGCTGTCCGCGGCATCGTGCAGTATCAGGATGAAAAAACGCTGCTGTGGCGTCAGGTGATCGACCGGGCGGACGTAGCGGGCAATTACATGGAAACCAGCGGCAGCGCCATGGTGATCTATGCGCTTTTCAAGGGTGTCCGGCTGGGCATCCTGAACGGGGAAAAATATCTGCGGCTGGCTACAGATGCGTTTGAAGCGCTGACGGAGCAGAAACTGCGTCAGGATGAGCGCGGGGCCTGGCACCTGTGGGACATCTGCCAGGTGGCGGGCCTGGGCCCCGGGGAAAAGCGGGATGGCAGCGTGGCCTATTATCTCAGCGAGCCGATCGTTCCGGACGATGCCAAGGGCGTCGGCCCGTACTTCATGGCGTACGCCGAATATCTGAGGAAGTGAAAGAATGAAGTGTCTGCATGTTTCCAGCCGCACCTGCACCGTATTATTGGATCCGGACGGCATGTATGAAGCGCGCAGGGAAGCGGTGCTGACGCTGAACGGGAAGGAATACGGCCGGGAAAACAGGTCCGTCGCAACGCTGTTTGGGCTGTGGCCGGATACGGAATACGTGCTGAGGGCGAAGACGGAGGAAAATGAGCCTACAGAAATCCGCTTCCGCACTCTGAAGGAATCCGTCACGCTGAACGTTCGTTCCTTCGGCGCCATGGGCGACGGCGTCCATGACGATACCTCCGCCATCCAGGCAGCCATTCTGTGCTGCCCGGCGGAGGGCCGCGTGCTGATCCCGGAAGGGCGGTACCGCGCAGGCCCATTGTTTCTCAAAAGCCACATGACCCTGGAAATACAGAAAAATGCAGTCCTTTTATTGAAAACAGACCGCAGTCTTTTCCCCATATTGCCGGGCGTGACCAGAACGACGGATGAAAAAGGCGAATATCTGCTGGGCGCCTGGGAAGGGAACCCGCTGGATTGCTTTGCCGCCGCCATCAACGGGATCGAAGTGGAAGACGTGCGTCTGATCGGGGAAGGCGTGATCGACGGCTGCGCCCAGGAAGGCGATTGGTGGGTCAGGCCCAAGGAGATGCGATTGGCCTATCGGGGCAGGCTGCTGTTTCTGGAAAGATGCCGGCATATCACGGTGGCGGGGCTTACCTTCCGCAACAGCCCGTCCTGGAATTTGCATCCTTATTTCAGCCGGGATCTTGATTTTTTCAACGTCAGGATCCAGGCCCCGGCAAACAGCCCGAATACGGACGGGTTCGACCCGGAAAGCTGCCGGGACATCCGCCTGTACGGCACTGTTTTTTCCGTGGGGGACGACTGCATCGCCATCAAATCCGGGAAAATCTATCTGGGCATGAAATACCATGCGCCATGTGAAAATATTGAGATCGCCTGGTGCGCCATGCTGGAAGGCCACGGCGGCGTGACCGTGGGCAGCGAAATGTCCGGCGGCGTAATGAATGTGCGGGTGCATCACTGCTTCATGCGGGGAAATGACCGGGGACTGCGCGTCAAGACCCGCCGCGGACGGGGAAAATACGCCGTGGTGGACGGTATCCGGTTTGAAAACGTCCGCATGCAGAACGTGAAAGCCCCGCTGGTGATCAACAGCATGTATTACTGTGATCCGGACGGAAAAACGGAGTATGTGCAGTCCCGGGAAAAGCAGCCTGTGGACGATACCACGCCCACCGTGGGCAGTATCGTTTTTGAAAGCATCACGGCGGAGGGCTGTACGGCCTGCGTTGGGTATGTGCTGGGGCTGCCGGAGCGGCCGGTGAAAAGCCTGACAGTAAAAGACAGCGTTTTTTCTTTCGCGGAATCCGGGGAAGGAATGGCGCCGGCCATGGCGGATCGGGTGGAAATCTGCGCGCGGAGGGGGTTGATCGTCCGGAACGTGGAAAACTTAAGCGTTGAAAACGTGCGGATGACCGGCATCGTGGGGCCGGAAGTGGAAAGGCATTGAAAAAGCGTGCAGCCCGTCAGCGGACTGCACGTTTTTTCATTATGATTTTTACAAGGTCACGCCGCTTTTGAAAATGGCGATTTCCCGGTAGCCGTTACGTTCGGCCTTGGTTTCATTGCCGCCGGCTGTATCCAGGATCAGCGTCCACAGACGGTTCCGGGCATCTTCCATGGAAACGCCCTCCAGCAGCTGGCCTGCGTCAAAGTCGATCCAGCCGGCTTTTTTTTGTGCAAGGGCGGAATTGGTGGCGATTTTCAGGGTGGGGGCGGGTCCGCCCAGGGGCGTGCCCCGCCCGGTGGTGAACAGGATCATCTGGGCGCCGGCGGCCGTTAAGGAGGTTACGGCACAGATATCGTTGCCGGGCCCCCAGACAAGATTCAGGCCGGCGCGAGAAACCGGCGCTGCATAGGGAAGCACGTCCTCCACCGGGCCGAGGCCGCCCTTCTGGGTGCAGCCCAGGCTTTTTTCTTCCAGGGTGGTGATGCCTCCGGCTTTGTTGCCGGGGGAGGGGTTTTCATAAACCGGCATATGATTATCCTGGTAATACTTTTTGAATCCGTTGATGAGATCGCAGGTTTTTTCAAACACCTCTCGGTCCCGGCAGCGGGCCATAAGCAATTCCTCCGCGCCGAACATTTCCGGCACTTCCGTCAGCAGCGCCGTGCCCCCGGCGGCGCACAGCCCGTCGCTGACGGCCCCCAGCAGGGGATTGGCGGTGATGCCGGAAAAGCCGTCGGAACCGCCGCATTTGAGGCCAATCACCAGCTTTGAGATGGGCTGCGGCGTGCGTTTGTCTGCGGAAAGCGTGCGGCGCAGATCCGCGATCAGCGCCAGCGCGGCGGATACCTCATCTTCCGTTTCCTGGCAGATCAGGGATTTGACGCGGCTTTCATCCACCGGGCCCAGACGGGCCATAAAGGCGTCCATGGTATTGTTTTCACAGCCCAGCCCCAGCAGCAGCACGCCGCCCGCATTGGGGTGGCGGGCCAGCGCGCAGAGCAGATCCCGGGTGCGCCCGTGGTCTTCGCCCAGCTGGCTGCAGCCGTAAGGATGAGGGAACGCATAAACCGGCGCGCCCGCCAGCTGATTGGCCTTTTCCACGATCCGCTGGGCGGTATGGTTCACGCAGCCCACCAGCGGCAGCACCCAGATCTCATTCCGGATGCCCACGCGCCCGTCCGCGCGCTCATAACCCATGAATGAGCCTGTAAGCGGAGGAAATGAACGCGGGGGAACGGGGGCGTATGCATAGTTCTTTTCGCCGCTGAGCGCGGTTTTCAGGTTATGGGAATGCACCCATTCGCCCGGGGCGATATCCTTCGTGGCGACGCCGATGGGATTGCCGTACTTGATCACCTTCTCCCCGGCGGCAATGGGAACAAGGGCGACCTTATGCCCGGCGGGAATGTTTTCCCGGGGAGCAAGAAGCACCGCCACGTTGTCAAGGGCATTCAGCCTGATCAGATCCATTTTTTCACTCCTGTGCTTTTCGCATTGCGGCCCGGATGCCTTCGGCGCGGATGGCGGCAAGCTGGGCCCCCACCAGATCCTCAAGACCGGAAAGGACGGTCAGATCCTCGCCCCACAGCGCTTCGTTGGAGAGCACCGCATGGGACAGCGCTTTTGCATCCGCAGCGGGATCCAGCCGGGAGAAGAATTCCAGCACCGCCTGATCGTCCCTGACCGGATAAGGCTTGCCATCGCGCATGCCCTCGTATTCGCCCGCTTCGTTTTTGCGGATGCCGGCATAGAAGCAGATCAGGGAGGAAAGGCCGAAGGCCAGGCAGGGGGCGGGTTTGCCCTCCGCGGCGATGTAATCCTTCATGGAAGGAAGCACCCTGGCGGTCCATTTGCTGACGGAATTCAGCGCGATGGACAGAAGCTCGTGCCGGTTGAACGGGTTTTCAAACCGCAGCAGCACCGCGGACGCGAAAGCGCGCACCACCTGCTGGTCCAAAGGCACCTGGGGCATGATTTCCCCGTACAGCGCCTTTTCCAGGAAAGGCCGCACGTCCCCGTCGGCCATGCATTCGCCCACTGTGTCCAGGCCCGCCAGGTAAGCGCCCAGCACCATGGTGGTATGCGCGCCGTTGAGCATGCGGACCTTGCGGAGCTTATAGGGCTTCACGTTGTCCGTGAATACCACGGGGTTGACCCGGTCCAGGGGCAGTTCGGCCCGGACCTGTTCCGGCCCTTCGATGACCCACAGGCCGAAAGGCTCGGCGGTGTCCAGCTGCTGATCCTCGTATCCAAGCTCCTCGAACAGCGCCGGCAGCTCTTTCCGGGGGAAGCCGGTAACGATCCGGTCCACCAGCGTGGAGCAGAAAATATTCTCCCGCTCGATCCAGGCAAGGAAGGGATCGCCCAATTCCCACTGGGCGGCGGTTTTCAGCACGGCATCCTTCAGGTGCGCGCCGTTGTCGTCGATCAGCTCGCAGGGGAGGATGATGAAGCCGGGCTTGCCCAGCAGATAGCGCTCATGCAGGAAGCGCGTCAGCTTGCCGGGATAGGACGCCTGGGGCCGGTCCTCGTACTGATCGGCGCCGGTATAGACAATGCCGGCCTCCGTGGTGTTGCTGACGATGAAACGCAGCGTATCTTCCTTCGCCAGATCCAGATAGCTTTGAAAATCGGCGTAAGGCTCCACGGTTTTCAGCACGGAGCCTACGATCTTCGTCTTTTTCACGTCGCCGGTTTCTTCCCGGCCCCGCAGGATCACGGTATAAAGGCAATCCTGCTCGTTCAGCAGCCTGCACATGCCCTTTTCCAGCGGCTGCACGATAGCGACGCCATAGTCGCCCCCGCATTGACTGTTCAGATTGTCCAGCATTTCATCCACGAAAGCGCGGAGAAAATTGCCCTCCCCGAACTGCATCACCCGGATATGCTCAGGGCGTTTGACGGAAGGGCAGAGCTGCTGACTGAGCCTGTTCATATATCGGTCGCATCCTTTCACTGTCGGTAAGCATACGGTATCATTTCAATGAAATTATAGCACCGCGGAACAGACGGGAGCAATAGCAACAATGGATGAACAAAGAGGATAGAACGGATATTCTGCACAGAAAAACGGGGCTGCGCTGCGCAGCCCCGCCTTGGTTGTATAGGGGAATTACTGTGCGTTTACCGCTTCGTATACGGTTTTGAGCAGATCCGCCAGATCGCCGCGGAGAACGACCGCCTCCGGCGTATCGGTGCTGATGCCCAGGCCGATGCCGTCGGCCAGGATGGTGCAGAGCACGTCTTCCGTTAGGTCGGCGTCCAGATCGGCGTCGGGATCCACCAGACCGTACCCGGCCAGCCAGGCCCTGGCTTCTTCCGCAGCGTTGGGCCCGCCGCCGAAGCAGACGTAAACGCCGGCCAGCAGATCGCCCAGGGACGCATTGGCGTCCACGCCGAAGGCATCCTCGGCAGCGGGCTGCATGATCCCGTTTTCAAAGACGAAGCGCACGGCCTCGTAGTACTCGCTGCCTTCGGCCGCGTCGGTGAATTCCACCTGGGAAGCATCCTTGGCGTTGAAGGGATTGAGGATCACTTCAAACATGTCCGCATTGGCGTTGATGGCCGCGGCGCTGCCGGCGGTGGAGTGCACGCCGTTTTCCCAGGCCTTCTGGTAGATGGCAGCGGCCTGCTTGATCGTTTCAGGCGTCACGGCCTTGAGCTGGCGCATGAATTCCAGGCTCTGATCCTGCGGGATGCCGTCGATGGCGTTGCTGATGGCTGTTTTGGCGCCGGTAAGCTCCCCGTTGGGCTTGGCGTAGCTGACGTAGGCGTTGAGAATGTAGCCGTTCACGAAATCCTGATCGAATTCGGCGTCCTCCACATCGGCAAAGGCGGCTTCGATGTCGGTGATCATCTGGGGCAGGGACTGATAAACGTCAAAGGTTTCCTTGAGGTTCGGGTCGCGGTAGGTGATCAGGTAGAAGCCGCGGCGGTTGATTTCGCCGTTCCAGGGGGTGTACACGCCCATCCGATCGCGCAGGATGGGAATGAGGAACGTATCCGAAACCAGGGTGGTCACGGCCTCCAGGCTGGCGTCGAAGCCTTCCATATCCAGCGCGTCGAAGGACGCGAAGATGTTGTTGAACTGCACGTTGATGTCCATGATCACCGCTTCGTTCTTGGACGGGATGGGCAGGTCGTATACCTGGGCCTCGCGCTCCACATGGTCCAGCTTGGCCAGGAAGGCGTCCGCCAGGGGACGGTTGACGGCGATGCTTTCTTCGTTGCCGGCAAAGGTGGAGATAGCGCCGGCATTGTTGGCGAAGAACTGCTTCAGGGCTTCAAAGCGGGCGGTCACTTCTTCCGGATTCTGGGCGATTTCATTTTCCAGATTTTCCAGGAAGGAATAGTACTCCAGGTAATTCAGATAGCTGTAGTACCGCCACATGGGTTCGTCCACGCCGAAGCCGCGGAACATCATCACGTTGTAGGGGCTGCCGTTCATGGTGGAGCGGACGCTGGCCTTTTCGGCGGAAACGCGCTCCAGCAGCTTCTGGGCATCGTCGAACCGGGTGTGGAACAGCAATTCTTCCACCAGGTCGTAGCCCTGGGCCAGATCTTCATCCACGGCGATCCATTCGGCAACCAGATACGGATGGTAATCTTTTCCGTTCCCGTTGACGCTGACGCCGATGGTTTTGTCATACAGATAACGGGTGGTGAGCACGTCCAGTTCTTCCTTGGTATGGGCGTCGGTATCCAGTTTTCCGATCAGGCGCGTAAAGAGGCGCAGCCAATGGATGTCTTCCTGGGGCAGGGTCAGCGCATCCAGGTAGATGCCCGTCTGGCCGATGCCGTCCACGCCGGCGACGGCGTTGATGCGGCGGATGCCGTCTTCGCCGGTTTCGTCGGTCAGATCATAGATGCGCACCTCTTCGGGCAGGGAATCCACCGTGACGGCCTGGATCTGAGCGATGTACGCGGCGGCGTTGTCCTCAGCGGGCTCGGCATTGGTGGCGTCGATGATGGCCTGCAGTTCTTCTTCCGTCATGCCGGCCTTGATCTCCGCCAGGGCGGCGGCCAGCGCGGCGTCTTTCTTTTCCTTTTCGCCGGGGACGGGATAGGTGGTGGTCAACGTCCAGGTATCCTTATCCAGCAGCCAGCGGGAAACGCAGTCCTGGTATCCGCCGTCGTTCCATTCCTTCATGTGGGACATGCTGGCGACGCTGTCCACATAATTGAACGGATCGCCGGTAACGGCGTAATTGTAAGACAGGGTGTACAGCGTGCCTTCTACGGGATCCGCCGTATCGGGCGCCAGCTTGGTGGTGATGTTCAGAGAAGAAACGGTGCTGTCCAGCATATCCTCCGGGAAGCCGTTGGCGGCCACTTCCCGCAGCGCGTCGTCCACGGTTTTCTTGAACAGGTCTGCGTCGTTTTCATTCACGTTCTGCGCAACGAACACGATGGCGTCGTCCGGGGCGGCTACTTCGCGTCCGCAGGAGAAGGAGATGGTGGGAAGCACGTTTTTCAGGGACTGATTCAGCAAGGAGCTCTGCTGGTTGAGCAGGGTGCACAGATTGTCGATCAGGAATTCCTGCTCCGTATCGCCCTTCATGCCGGGGCAGACGATGTAATAGTAGATCACGGTCTGGTTGTTGGGATCGGTGCCTTCCGCCATGGGATAGCCGCACTTCGTTTCCACCGGCCCGGTAATCGCCTGATATTCCGTTTCCGCAAAGGCGAAATCGGCCTTGTCGTAGGGGGCGAAGGCTTCGTCCAGCAGGGCCAGGAAAGCGGTATAATCGTCAAACTGGCCGTAGAGATAGGCGATGCAGTTGGACGGATGATAGAATTTCTCGTGATAATCCTTCAGATCATCGTACGTCATGGCGGGGATATTGTCCGGGTCTCCGCCGTAGCTGTAGATCAGGGAAGCGCCGGGGAAGGTGACCCGATTGGCGTTGTACAGGGCTTCCTCGCCGATGGTATAGGCGCCCTGCATTTCGGTATACACGGTGCCTTCCAGATACATTTCGGAGTCCATATCGTCCAGATGGTAGCGCCAGGCCTCCGTACGGTAGATGCTCTCATCCTTGAGGATGCTGGGATGCAGGCAGCTGTCGGTATAGAAATCGGCGTATCTGAGCAGCTGCTCCTCGGAAAGAGAGGCCACGGGATAGCAGGTCATGGCGTCGGTGGTATAGGCGTTCATGTAGGTGTTGTAGGTCTGATAGGAAAGATTGAACCACAGCGCGGTGGAAGGATACTTATCCGAGCCGCTGAGGGTGGAATGCTCGAACACATGGGGCAGGCCCGTATCGTCGATGGCGCGGGTCAGGAACGTGAGCTGGAAGGCGCGGTTGGTGTCGTCCTTGGCCACGTACATCAGCTTCGCACCGGTCTTCTGATGCTCAAACAGCACCAGCTGCGCGCCGATCAGCGGGAATTCCCGGATGTCCTTGGCCTCGAAGCCGTATACCACGTCGCCGATGGCGGGAAGCCCCACGGGGCCGTCGTCGGCAGGCGCGGCTTCTGCCAGCGCGGAAACCGTGCTCAGCGCCATCAGAAGCGCCAGCAGCAGGGAAATGAGCTTTTTCATGGTGTAGATTGCCCTCCTTTGAAAACATTAGTTACATGAATTATATCATATTTTTTTGAATTGCGCAAAAAATACCGTAAAAAAACACCCGAAAGCATTTTTCGGGTGCAAGGGGAAACGAATCAGGTGAAGGTGATATATTTTTCTTTTGGCCGGGCGGCGGGTTCCGCCTTGGTTTCCGTCAGCATCAGAATAGACCGGCCGTCGGCGCCCTGCATTTTTACGCACAGGGCCGTCAGCCTGAAGAAATGCCGGGCGGCAGGCTTCAAAGTGCCTTTGGTTACCCAGCCGATAGGCTGGATATCGTTGGCGCAGCAGGTCATGGCCAGGCGGCCGAAGTAATAGTACCCCTGGGGGATGCCGTTTTCCTGGAAAGGCTGGCCCAGGAAACGGACGGTCTTTCCGTCGTAGCGATCGGGATGATCCAGGCTGTCGATATAGAATATGCCCAGCTGATCGTCGGCAATGTCGATCACTTCAGCCTTCATATCGTAGGGGAGATCCTCGTCCGCCACGCCGTCCTCGGAAGAGCCGTCGGTATTCTCAAACAGGATGTTGGCCCCCTGGTTCAGCGCGCGGATGGCCCGCCTCCACTGGGATTTGGGCGTGCTTTCCGTACAGCGGTTGAACAGCACCAGGTCCGCTTCCTTCATGGGATCGGTGAGCAGGTTACGCACGTTGTTCATGTAGTTATCGAAGGTGGTGGCGTCCACGGTGGTGATCACCTGCACCACCCGCCACAGCGCGGGCATCTCCACGGAGCCCATATAATCGATGCCCCACATGTTGTTGTATTCGATAATGACCCGTTCGGGCTGCACCCTGGCGTCCAGCTGACGCAGGCTTTCTTCGGTCCACTGGTCCTTGTCATCCATGGATACCAGCGTGGCGTTGCTTTTTTTCAGCAGTTCCTCGTCGTATTCCACGATGCCTTCTTCACAGCTGATGATCAGGGTCTTTTCCCCGTGGGTAAAGCCTTCGTCCTCCAGCATGGAATGGATCAGGGTAGTTTTTCCGCTTTCGATGAAGCCGGTGGCAATGTAAACGCCCACCAATTTCTGCACTGGTTTCATGGCGGCTCCTTATACGTTGAACAGCGCTTTGAGCGCGTTTTCGTCGATATGCGTGCCGATGACCACCAACCGTCCGGCATAATCCGCTTCGCTGGGCCGGAGCTGCAGTTCGCCCGGCACGTAATCGAACTGGAACCAATCGCCCTCCGGCGTCTGCAGGATGCCCTTCGCCCGCAGGATCAGGCCGTATTCTTCCTGATCGGACAGCCTGTCCGTCATGGCGCGGATCTCTTCCTGGGTAAAGCGGCGGGCCGTTTCTACGCCGATGTTTTCAAACACCTCGTCCGCATCGTGCTCGCCGGGATGGTGGTGATGATGGTGGTGGTGTTCGTGATCGTGTTCGTGGTCATGGTCGTGATCGTGGCAGCCGCATTCGCAGTCCGGGCCATGATCGTGATGATGATGCTCCTCCCCGTCATGTCCGTGATGCTCGTGGTCTTCCTCGTGCCCGTGATGGTGTTCGTGATGATGGGCGTGCGCATCTTCATGATCGTCGTCATCCTCGTCCTCGTCGTCATCGTCATGCACGTGGATTTCGATGGGCTTGCCGCTTTCGATCACTTCCAGCATGAAATCGGGCGCAAGCTCATCCCAGGGCGTCGTGACGATCCGGGCGTCGGGATGCTGCTCCAGGATCAGGGCGCGGCTTTTTTCCACACGGTCGGGGGAAAGCAGCTGGGTGCGGCTGAAAATAATGGTGGCGGCGGTCTTTACCTGATCCAGGAAGAATTCGCCGAAATTTTTCATATACATCCGGCACTTGCCGGCGTCCACCACCGTGGCGCACCCGGAAACGGTCAGATCGCCGTGGCGTTCCTTCGCCTTTTCCACGGCGGCGATGATCTCGCTGAGCTTTCCCACGCCCGTCGGCTCCACCAGGATACGGTCCGGGTGGTAGGTGTCGATCAGCTCGTCCATCGCCTTTTGAAAATCTCCGGCCAGGGTGCAGCAGATGCAGCCGCTGTTCAATTCCGTCACCGTGATGCCGGAATCCTTCATAAAGCTGCCGTCGATGCCGATTTCGCCGTATTCGTTTTCCAGCAGGATCACTTTTTCTTTGGCGATGCTGCCGCCAAGCAGCTTTTTGATCAGCGTGGTTTTGCCCGCGCCAAGAAAGCCGGAAATAATATTGACCTTTACCATGGAATCCATCGCTCCTTCTTCGGGTAATCAATTGGTACGAAAAGTCTTTTTCGCAATTGATATTATAACAGGTTTGTCAATACCGCATACGGTTTTTTCTTGAATTTTGAATTGCGCCGGGATATACTGAAACGGAAAAAGGGGGAATGGGAGGATGCAGCCGGTATTGCTGGGCATAGGCCTGGAAAAAGGAAAAGAAATGAGACTGTCCATGATCGCCATGTCTCTGGGTATCCGGTTCCGGCCTGTCCGGGAGAGCGAATACGGCCTGCCGCTCGGCGAATTGGCCGGGGATCCGGTTTCGGCAGGGAAGCAGCAGAATTTGCCTGTGGACGGGGAAATGATCGTCATGGCGCACATGACGGAGCAGCAGACGGACGCGCTCCTGCATGCGATCAGGACGGGCGGGATGCCGCCGATCCCTCTGAAAGCGGTGCTTACGCCCACGAACCGGTCCTGGTCCTGCGGTCGGCTGTATCAGGAACTGAAGAAAGAGCAGTTTTTCTTCGGCGGGGCAAAAAAATAGGCCCCTGCACAGGGCCGGAAATATGCCGGCGGTGGGACTCGAACCCACACGGGTGATGAGCCCAACGGATTTTGAGTCCGTCACGTCTGCCAATTCCATCACGCCGGCATGCTGCGGTTTTGCCGCGGTGTTATTATATCAGGTTTTCTGCCGCTGTCAAGACAAATTCGTCCGGGGGTGCGGCAAAAGGTTTGACGGACGGCATAAACTGTGATATAATAAACCGTTCATTTGATCGAAAACATTCCTATGGGAGGGATTTTTGTATGTCCGGACATTCCAAATGGCATAATATCCAGGCGAAAAAAGGCAAGACCGACGCGGCCCGGGGCAAGATTTTTACCAAGATCGGCCGTGAAATCGCCATCGCCGTGCGCGAAGGCGGGGCCAACCCGGAATCCAACAGCAAGCTGAAGGATATCATCGCCAAGGCGAAAGCAAACAACATGCCCAACGACAATATCCAGCGCAGCATCAAAAAGGCCGCCGGCGAGGGTACGGGCGCCAATTATGAAGAAATCACTTATGAAGGCTATGCGCCCGGCGGCGTCGCCATCATCGCCCAGATCGTAACGGACAACCGCAACCGCACCTCCAGCGACGTGCGGCATATCTTCGATAAAAACGGCGGTTCCCTGGGCACGCCCGGTTCCGTGAGCTACATGTTCGACCATAAAGGTGTCATCGTCATTGAACGGGAGCCCGGCATGGACGAAGATGAAATGATGATGACGGCCCTGGACGCCGGGGCGGAGGATATGAAAACGGAAGAGGACGCCTTTGAAATCTATACGGCGCCCAACGATTTCTCCGCCGTCCGGGAAGCCCTGGAAAAAGCGGGCTACGCCTTCATTTCCGCCGATAAGCAGATGATCCCCCAGAACACTGTGGCCGTCGACGATCCGGACACGCTGAACAAGGTGCAGAAGCTGCTGGATATGCTGGATGACAACGACGATGTAACAGAAGTCTATCACAACGCCGAGCTGCCGGAAGAAGAAGAGGAAGAATAACGTTTTCGCCGCCTTTTGCGGCGGGCAAGAGGATAAAAGCATGCGCGTTTACTCAAGGAAGCTTACGGGGATCATTTGCCTGTTCGTTTTCCTGACGGTGAACGCGCATGCCGCTTTTGCGGACGACATGACCGAAACGGAAATGTTCTTTGCCCGGCCGGAAACCTATTCCGGCTATATCGAGGTGCCGGGCCGGGGAAAGATGCGCTATTATGCCCAGAACGATCCGCTTTGGGCCAGGCTGATCTATGAGCATCCGGACAATAACGCCCGCCGCCCGTTCCAGGACGGCGGCTGCGGCCCCACCGCCGCGGCGATGGCCATAGCGTCCCTGGTGCCTCAGGAGGCGCTGGGGAAGATATCCGAATATGCCGTCCGCCCGTATTCCCTGTGTCCGTGCAGCCTGAACAAAGGAAAATGCGACGGGCATCACGCCCGGTATATCCTTACTTCGGCAAGGGATTTTTCCCGTTTTCTGCCCTTGGTGTTCGGGGATTTTGCCGCCGGCAACAATACCTTCGGGGATCTGAGCCGCGGGAATACCATCGGCACCAATTCCAGCTTTCTGTATTCCATTGCCAAGGTATATGGCCTGCAGGTGACGGTGACCAATGATTTTGAAAAAGCCCTGGACGCCATCAGGAACCATGACGCAGTCGTTGCGACTGCCGGGCGGGGGGGCGCGTTCACCAATACGGGGCATTATGTGTTTCTCGCGGGGGCGGATGATGAAAAGCTGTATTTTCTGGATCCGCTGTACCGGGAAGCGTATAAAACCGCCCAGTGGAAGAAACTGGAGATCCTGCAGCCGGGGCTGGTGGCGATGAAATACGCCGATATCCGCTTTGCGGTGCTGAATGGGTTTTTCATTTTTCATGTACCGGAAAACGCGGAAGCGATCCATCAGGACTGATTCTGCTTATAAATCAGATGATCCCCGATCAGGTCGTTGGGATGGCTGAGCAGCAGTTCCGTTACGCATTGTTCATCCAGCGTTGCCAGTGGACGCAGGCCGTCGGGGGAAAGAACATGCAGAAAATGATACTTGCCGGCATGGAGAAAAGGAAGAATACGGATCAATGGCATTCGGGCGCTGACCGCGAGATATTCCACGGGCAGCGCCCGCATGGCATCCAGCTTTTCCCGCCGGGCGATCAGGGCCGTAATATAGCGCCCTGCGCTTTGTTTTTGTTCCTGTCGGGCGGCGTACATGAGGTAAAGCCCGGCCGTTAACGGGGCCAGAACCAGCTTGCCCTGCAAAGCAAAATAAAAGGAAAGGCAGCAAAACAGTAAAGAAATCAAATAGCTCATCGCGATCAGGCACCGGCTGACCCGCTGCCAGGGGAAAAAACGCGAAAGCACATACCGCGCGATGTTTCCGCCGTCCAGCGGCAGGGCAGGCAGCAGATTCAGCAGGAAAAGGAGCAGGCTGGCCCGTGCAAAGCTTTGTATCAAGAGAAAATTCACGGGCAGGAGCCGAATTTGCGCCGCCAGAAAACAGCCCAGCAGACTGAAAGCCGGTCCTGCCGCGGACAGAAGGATCCCGCGGAAGCAAGGCAGGCTTTCCGTATTTTCCAGCGTCATAAATCCCCCCATGGGGGAAAGATCGATTTCTGGCACCGGGATCCTGAGACACCGCGCCGCGATCCAGTGGCCGCATTCGTGAAGAAAAAGCGCACTCAGACAGCCGGCAAAGGCCCAGGGCTTGCCCAGAAGGAAGGAAGCGCCCCACAGAAGCGGCAGCAGCGGATGAACCCTGACGGTTGTTTTTCCCAAACGGAAACTCATGGCGATTCAGCCTTCCGGGTAACCAGCAGCGAAGACGGATCCACGGGAAGGCCGGTGCGCCGGACCTCAAGAAACACCTCTTTGCCTGCTTCCGCGTATCCAAGGCAGGTTTGATCCGTCACCGTATCGCCTTCATGCACCAGCAGATCCGATAAGCCGTAATACAGCGTTTCAAATCCATCGTCGTGGCGCAGGCGCAGGATCATTTCCTCTTCCTGGCCGTGGGCAATGCCGACGACCTGTCCGTCTGCCGCGGCATGGATTTTTCCGTCCGCTGCCGGCAGATAGGAAACATACGGCTCCTCAGCGCTGAAAGCATGCACGGCTTTCCCGATGCAGGGAGCCGTTATTGTAAAGGAAGCGGGGAATTCCAGAAAAACGGACACTGTTTCCGGAAAGAAATTGCCCACGAACTCGATGGCCCCCAGATGATCGTCCAGCCCGGTCATTTCCCGGACGGCGGCGGCTACGGTTTGGCCGTCGGGAAGCGCAGCGTTCCGCAGAGAAGAAACGGCCAGGATCAGCAGACAGGCGATCGCCATGTTTCGCCCCAGCCGATCGGCGAAGGAAGACCGCTTTTGGGGCGGAATGGATTGGATCAATTCATTTGTCTCTGTTTCCGTACGGTTTTTCCTGATCACGTCTTCATCCCCTTTCCCTGTATCCTATGACAGGCCTGCCTGCGCCATGCAGAGGCCGAATCCGGATGCTCCGGGAGAAAGCATGCCTATGTAAATGCAATGTACCGGTGCGGAATCGAACAAAATTGCTTTTTTATCAGAAATATGCTATAGTTACAGCATCTTATCACAGCGTCGGAGGGAAGCATGAGCGAACAACTCAAGCATGTGGATATATTTACGGACGGAGCATGCTCTGGCAATCCCGGCCCGGGGGGATGGGCTGCGATCCTGCGTTACGGAAGCCATGAACTGGAAATCAGCGGCAGTATGCCCCAGACCACCAATAACCGGATGGAGGTTTTCGCCCTGATCAGCGCCCTTGGCAAGCTGAAAACACGTTGCGACGTTACCGTGTATTCCGATTCCGCCTATCTTGTCAACGCATTCAATGAGCATTGGCTTGATAACTGGCAGAAAAGAGCCTGGAAAAACAGCGAAGGAAAACCCGTGGAAAACCAGGATCTGTGGCGGCTTTTGCTGATCACGATTCATAAAAAGGGGCATGTGGTCGCTTTCTGCAAGGTAAAAGGTCATTCCGATCATCCGGAAAACAATCGCTGTGACGCCATGGCCCGGGATGCAATCAAACAATACCTGACAAAGAATCCTGATCTTGGCGATCCCGAAAACGTGCAGATCCGGCATGCAGAAGGATAAAAAACATTCTCTACCGAAAGCAAAGACCGTGGAAAGCGGTCTTTTTTATTATATACCGTATTCTGACAACAATAGAAACGAGTATGTTATGTGAAATATCGAACGTATAAATGATATAAAAATATTAGAATGCGGTATTTTATGTATTTTTGAGCTTCAAATATCACAAATCAGAAGAAGAGGCATGTAATTTGTAAGTAAATCTGTAAAATAATATTGTTATTTCATTATAATTACGATAAAATATTGTTGGTTATAAATGCCATCCGATTTTTTGAAGATCATTATTTCCGCTTGGCATTATATGAAACTGGGCCTTGATGCAAAAGTGCTGTTTTTTGAAAACTCGTAGGAGGAGTGAAAATGATGAAAAAGATGAAGAGGATCCTGGCCATCCTGTGCGCAGCCGTTCTGATTCTCGGCGTATTGACCACGGGCGCATCGGCGGAGGAAACGTATAAAGAAATATCCGCGGATAAGATCATGCAGCTTGGAGAACAGGCGACGATAACCCTGGAGCCCGGGCGGCAGTATGCTGTCAGGATCCAGTTTGATTGCGCGCAGACGCTGCGGATTTCCTTGAATGGCAGAAACGTGCAGATAAAGGCCTATAAAGGCGTGACAGAGGAAAACAAGGCGGGTGTGTTCGTTGCAAAGGAAAAGAAGATTTCCTGCGCTTGGGACACCCTTGGCGGCGTATATACTTTTGTGTTCACCCTTTCGGAAGGCGAATCTGCCGGTGAATTCACTTTCACCGTTTCTGTTCCTGAAATTGAAAAGACCGAATCTGAACAGATCGAAGAGCCTGAGCAGGTCGAGGAGCCCGAGCAGGTTGAAGATCCCGAGTCAGTTGAAGAACCCGAGCAGATCAAGGAACCCGAGCAGGTTGAAGATCCCGAGTCAGTTGAAGAACCCGAGCAGATCAAGGAACCCGAGCAGATAGAAGAACCTGAGCAGGTTGAAGAGCCAGAGTCGGTTGAAAACCCTGAAAATATCGAAGAACCCGAGCAGGTCGAAGAACCCGAGCAGGTCGAAGAACCTGAGCAGGTTGAAGAGCCAGAGTCGGTTGAAAACCCTGAAAATATCGAAGAACCCGAGCAGGTCGAAGATGCTGAACAGGTCGAAGAACCCGAGCAGATAGAAGAACCTGAGCAGGTTGAAGAGCCAGAGTCGGTTGAAAACCCTGAAAATATCGAAGAACCCGAGCAGGTCGAAGAACCTGAGC
>JAILBG010000133.1:0-3384 GCA_024681215.1 Clostridiales bacterium | reverse complement strand
CCACATGCGTTCCTTCCTTGGCCACGTATTCGATCTGGGAAACGCTCTCTTCCGTGATGACCGTTTCGCTGCGCACCAGCACCGCGTCGCCGGTGTACAGCGCGCTGAGGGAACCGAAGCGCACGTAGCCGTAGGCAGTCTGGCCGGGAGAGGTCATACGGATCACCGCGAAAACGGCAAAGCCGATCACCACCAGCAAAAGGATCCACGGCCACAGCCGGGAGCGGCGGGCGCTTTGCCGGGGCAGCCCGGTGCTGGGCGGCCGATAGACGATCCGCTGATCCACGGGTTCAGCGCTTTGATCGGGCAGCGGCTGCTCCGTTTCCTCCATGCCGCCCGGTTCCATGGGTTCGCCCATTCCCCCCGTCGGCGGATACAGGCCGCCCTGGAGGGGCATCTGCTGCTGCATGGGCTGCTGAGTGGGGATATCCGTCACAATGTTCGCCGGCGGAGGCACCTGGCCCGGCGCGTAGCCGCCGTAAACGTTCTGCCCCGGCACCGGACGCTGCACCCATTGCTGGTCCTGAGGCGCCCAGGGGCCGTTTTGCTGAACCGGCTGCGTCCACTGCTGCCCCTGCTGAACCCACTGGGGATCCTGCGAGGGCGGCGGATAGCCGTTTTCATTCGTTGGATAATAATCTTGAGGGGGCTGCATGGTTTCCTCCAATGATCAGGATAACTGTGTTATATTCGGGATTGCTGTCGAAAAATCCTGCCGGAAAGACCCGTCCGAAAACAATTTCGATCTCCCGCGCTTTCCCGGGAATGAATGCCAGCCCGGCGTTCATGCGCCGTCAGTTCACGCTGCGGTAGGCCTCGATCACGTCCGAGCGCCGAAGCAGCTTCTTGATGGCGCTGTCCAATTGCTCCCGGGACCGCACCTGGAGGGTGGCGGTGACGCTGCAGGTCTTGTTCTTGTTGATCTTCGCCCTGACGGCCGTCATGGGGATGCCGATTTCCTCGATGTAGCTGGTCAATTCGCCCAGCAGGGCGCTGTGATCGTAGCAGATGATCTGCACGTTGACGGTGAAATCGCCCAGCTCCTCTTCGGCCCAGGATACGGGAATGGCCCTCTCCGGTTCGGTATGCAGGGCGTTGACGCAGTCCGCCTTGTGCACGGTGACGCCCCGGCCCCGGGTGACGTAGCCCACGATATCGTCGCCGGGCACCGGATTGCAGCAGCGGGCGAAGCGCACCAGCATCCCCGGCTCGCCGTGAACGTAGATACCGTGGGTGGGCTTGCCCTTGAGTTCCGCCTCCGCAGGCAGCGCATCCGCCGTCACCAGGGGCACGGCGGGGGTCTTGGGCGCTTCCCGCTTGTTCTTTTCGTCGATCAGCCGGGACAGGACGTACATCGCCGCCACGCCGCCATACCCGATGGCGCCGTATATATCGTCCAATTCCTGGAACATGTATTTTTTCAGCAGCGGCTCGTAGTATTCGGGCTTGGTGTAGTCGGGCAGCTTCACGCCCCGGCGCTTGGCTTCGTGCTCCAGCATTTCCCGGCCCCTCTGCACGTTCTCCCCCCGCAGCTCCCGCTTGAAGAACTGGCGAATTTTGGCCTTGGCCTGCTGGGTTTTGACGATCTTGAGCCAGTCCATGCTGGGGCCTTTGGCGGCGGCGGAGGTGAGCACCTCCACCCGGTCCCCGGTTTCCAATTGGGTATCCAGGGGCACCATTTTGCCGTTGACCTTGGCCCCCACGCAGCTGTTGCCGATATGGGAATGGATGCGGTAGGCGAAATCCAGGGGCGTGGCCCCGCGCTGCATGGAAATGATGTCGCCCTTGGGGGTAAACAGAAATACTTCCTCGGAAAACAGATCCGTTTTCAGGCTGTCGATAAACTCGTGGCTGTCCCGGGTTTCCGATTGCCAGTCCAGGATCTGGCGCAGCCATTGCAGCTTGCTGTCCAGGCTGTTATCCTTCTGGCCGCCTTCCTTGTAGCGCCAGTGGGCGGCGATGCCGTATTCGGCGATGCGGTGCATATCCCAGGTGCGAATCTGAATTTCAAAGGGAAAGGGGATGCGTCGGCCGCCCATCACCGTGGTATGCAGGGACTGATACATGTTGGCCTTGGGCACGGAAATATAATCCTTGAACCGGCCCGGCACCTGCTTCCACAGGGTATGGGCGATGCCCAGCACCGTGTAGCAATCCGGGATGGTATTCACGATCACGCGGATGGCGATCAAATCGTAAATCTGATCGAAGGGCTTGTTCTGGATCACCATTTTCCGGTAGATGGAATACAGATGCTTGGGACGGCCGTCGATATCGTAATGCAGCCCCGCTTCGTCCAGTTTTTGGGACAATTCGCTGATTACCAGCTTGATGTTCGCTTCCCGCTCCGCCCGTTTCATCCCCACCTTCCTGGCCACGTCCTGGTAGCCTTCCGGGTCGATATACCGCAGGGACAGATCCTCCAATTCCTGCTTGATGGCGTAAACGCCCAGGCGATGGGCCAGCGGCGCGTAAATATCCAGCGTTTCCCGGGCGATGGCGATTTGGCGGTCCGGGGGCTGAAAGCGCAGGGTGCGCATATTGTGCAGCCGGTCCGCCAGCTTGATGAGCACCACGCGGATATCCTTGCTCATGGCCAGGATCATTTTGCGCAGCGATTCCGCCTGCTGCTCTTCCCGGTCGGCGAAGTCCAGTCTGCTCAGCTTAGTCACGCCGTCCACCAGCCCGGCCACTTCTTCGCCGAATTCATTTTTCAGCCCCTCCAGGGTCACCCCTGGGCAGTCCTCTAAGGTATCGTGGAGAATGGCGGCGGCGATGGTGGGCGGATCGATCATCAGTTCGGTGAGGATGCTGGCCACGTAGAGGGGATGGATGATGTAGGGCTCGCCGCTTTTGCGTTTCTGTCCTTCATGGGCTTGATTGGCGAAGGCGTATGCCCGCTCGATCAGGTTTCCGCCCCGTCCGCTCTGATCCACCTTCCGGACCCGCGTCAAAATTTCTTCCAGGGACATGCATTCATACGCCGAGTAAGCCATTTTCATCCTCCCTTCTCTTCTTCACAAACGTATACAGGCCGCTTTCTTCCGGCCCCCGCCTGACCAGGGGCAGCACCGCCGCGCGGAAGGGCCGCAGGGACAGCGAAATCAGCCCGATCTGCTCGAGCACCCGGAGGGCGAACAGCCCTTGGGGCCTGCTCAGGCCGGTCATTTCGGCCCAATCGTCCGCATCCCGCGGCAGACGGGCCGTGATCGCCCGGTAACAGTCCCGCAGCCCGTCCTTTCCCACAAAGGCGTCGGACAGAAGGCGAAAAACCGCCGGAGACGCCGGCAGGGCGTACACCGTCGCACCGGGGCAGGCGGCCCGGTAAGCGTCCGCCTCGCCCCAATCCCCGTCGCACAGGATCACCCGGCGATAGGAAGCGGC
>JAILBG010000113.1:0-3113 GCA_024681215.1 Clostridiales bacterium | reverse complement strand
GACTGGAAGAGATTTCCGACGGCGAACTGTACATCGGCGACAAGCTGGTGAACGACGTGGCCCCCAAGGATCGCGATATCGCCATGGTGTTCCAGAACTACGCCCTGTATCCCCATATGACCGTGTTCGATAACATGGCGTTCGGCCTGAAGCTGCGCAAGGTCCCCAAGGATCAGATCAAGCAGCGCGTGGAAGAAGCCGCCAAGATTCTGGGCATCGATTACCTGCTCAACCGCAAGCCCAAGGCCCTGTCCGGCGGCCAGCGCCAGCGCGTCGCCCTGGGCCGCGCCATCGTGCGTGAACCCAAGGTCTTCCTGATGGACGAACCGCTGTCCAACCTGGACGCCAAGCTGCGCGTGCAGATGCGCACCGAGATCACCAAGCTGCATCAGCGCCTGCAGACCACCTTCATCTACGTTACCCACGACCAGACCGAGGCCATGACCATGGGCTCCCGCATCGTGATCATGAAGGACGGCTTCATCCAGCAGGTGGATACCCCCCAGAACAACTACGACTATCCCAACAATAAGTTCGTGGCCGGCTTCATCGGCTCTCCCCAGATGAACTTCTTCGACGTGACGCTGAAGAACGAAGGCGGCAGGATCGTGGCCGTGTTCGGCAACAATACCATCGAAGTGCCCAAGGAAAAGGTCGACAAGCTGAAGGACGAAAGCTACATCGGCAAGGAAGTCACCATGGGCATCCGTCCCGAAGATATCGACGACGATCCCGAATTCGTGGCCGCCCATCCCAACGCCACCATGAAGGTGCACGTGGAAGTGACCGAGCTGATGGGCTCCGAAACCTATCTGTACTTCAACACCGACGGCAAGGACGACAATATCATCGCCCGCGTCGATCCCCGCACCAAGACCCGCGCGGACGACGACGTGCTGGTGGCCATGGACACCACCCGGCTGCACTTCTTCGACAAGGACACCGAAGAAACCATCCTGTCCCGGTAAGGCTCATTTTCATCCCGCCGGAGCGATTCGCTCCGGCGTTTTTTTTCGTGACGCCGATATTTTCGCCGTCCTGATGCGTCTGTACAGGTGAAGGGAGGCGGTGTACGGATGCAGAGAGCCCCTGTGGAAGAGGAAAGCGCGGAGGAGCGCCTCACCGCGCTGGTGGAAGCGCACCAGGAAACGCTGCTGAAAATATGCTACGTGTGCCTCCGGGACCGGGAGGCGGCCCGGGACGCGGTGCAGGAAACGTATCTGAAGGCGTACCGCGCCATGCACAGCTTCCGGGGCGCGTGCAGCGAAAAAACCTGGCTGATCCGCATTGCCGTGAACGAGTGCCGCAGCATGCGGCGCAGCGCCTGGCACCGCCGGGTGGACAGGCGGGTGACGCCGGAGGAATTGCTCGTTGCCGCCGACGCCCGGGATGAAGCGGCCGCGGATGTGATGGCCGCGGTGCTCTCGCTTCCCCGGCGGTACCGGGAGGCGGTGACGCTGTATTACTGGCAGGATATGACGGTGCAGGAGATCGCCGGGGTGCTGGGCGTGGCCCAGTCCACAGTGTCCGTGCGGCTGCGGCAGGCCCGGGAAAGACTGCGCCATGTGCTGGAGGGGAGGGAAGACGAATGACGGAACAGCGGGAACGCGCCCTGGTGCGCCGGGCGTTCGACGGGGGCCTGTCCGGCCTGAAGGGAGATCCGTTTCTTGCCCGGCGGGTGCTGGCCGAAGCGGAGAAAGCCGCCCCTGCCCGCAGGAAAAAGCGTCTGTCCGCCGTGCTGATCGCGGCGCTGGCGCTGCTGCTGACCGCAGTCACGGCTTACGCCGTCAGCCGGGCCGTGCTGTCTCCCCGGGTGGACGCGAAAAAGCTGGCGAATCAGGCGCTGGAGGAAAAATACGGCCTGACCTCCGCCATGCTGGGCTTTTTCGGTCAGGATGCCCAGGGGACCGACGGCCGGCACTGGCGCGTCACCTACACAAGGGACGACGCGCTGGGGACCCGCATGGGGTCTTACCGGGTCCAGGTGACGGACGGGCAGGTGGAAAGCGTTTCGTGGACGCTGGACGGAAAGAATACAGCCGGCGGCTTCGACGCGGAGGCCTGGGGTGCGGAGCAGCTTAAGGAAATGGTGAAGATCACCGGCAAGACCCATGATATGAGTCGTTTTTATAATTATCTGAGCGGAAAAAACGTGGATCTGTATGCGGGTATGGACGAAAAGGAACCGGACGCCATGCCGGAGGAAGGCTGGCCGGAGGTGGACGAGGACATTCAGGCCGAGGCGGAGGCCTTCCGCCGGGAGGTGGAGGAGGCCGGAAAGCCTTACGAAGCCCAATCCAGATTTACGAAGGAGGAACTGATCGACCTGGGCCGTCGGGGGATCATCCAGGCCTACGATCTGAACGCAGAACAGCAAGAACGATTGCAGTACGTGAACACGCTGTTTTTTATCTCGTATTATTCCTCCATCGGCCCGGAGAACCGCCCCACCTTCAACATGACCTTCCAGTCCGGCGGCGGGGACGGATGGCAGGAAGGGGACGGGATTTATACCGTCATGGTCAACGTGCTGGACGGAACGGTGGAATATTTGGATTACGATACCACGCTGGACGGAAACGGATAAAATGCGCGTCAGAGCCTTTCTGCGGCCCTGAGCCCAAAACAGAAAGAAGCTCCCGGGCGGATCGCCGCCCGGGAGCGATTGCTGTATGGAAGCTGTTTCAGGTTTTCCGCATCCGCGGCGATCGGGGTTTATCTGCCAAAGACCCGCTTGACCGCAAGGCGAATCCGCGTCCAGCGGGAGGCCCGGTCCCGCAGCGTGCGGTACGCATCTGCGAAGGGCGCGGGATCGGCGGGATGGCGGCCGTAAAGCTGGGCGGCGTAGCTGTCCGCCAGGGGCGTGATTTCAGGCAGGCCCTTTGCCCGGAGGGGGATATCCGCCCGGGCGGCAAAGCCGTGCAGCGTCTCGGCGGGCCCGCGGCGCAGCCGACGGGCGGCCAGCAGGGCGCCGATGGCCCCGAAGAGGATCGCCGCCGCCTTTTCCGGGTGCTTCCCGGCGCGGCGGAGGGGCTCGGTGAAATACAGGCGGAGCGCCAGCAGCGCGGCGAAAAGCAGGATCAAAAGGATCCACCAGGGGAAGGGCGGCTGCT
>JAILBG010000092.1:0-4677 GCA_024681215.1 Clostridiales bacterium | reverse complement strand
GCGGATCTGGTTGATGAACAGGGCGATGGAGTTGGTCTTGGCCACCACACCGGTCAGCTTGCGCATGGCCTGGCTCATCATCCTGGCCTGCAGGCCCACGAAGCTGTCGCCCATTTCGCCGTCGATCTCCGCCCGGGGAACCAGGGCGGCCACGGAGTCGATGACCACGATGTCGATGGCGCCGGAGCGAAGGAGCGCCTCGGCGATCTCCAGGGCGTCCTCGCCGCAGTTGGGCTGGCTGACGTACAATTCGTCAATGTTCACGCCCAGGTTCCTGGCGTAGGCGGGGTCCAGGGCGTGCTCGGCGTCGATAAAGGCCGCCGCGCCGCCCATCTTCTGCACCTGGGCCACCACGTGCAGGGCCACGGTGGTTTTGCCGCTGGATTCCGGGCCGAACACCTCGATGATGCGGCCCCGGGGGATGCCGCCCACGCCCAGGGCCATATCCAGGTCCAGGCAGCCGGTGGGCACGGTTTCCACCTGCATAGCGGTCTTGTCCCCCAGCTTCATCACGGTGCCCTTGCCGAATTCCTTCTCAATGGAGGACAAGGTGGCCTCCAGGGCCTTGAGCTTTTCCTGCTGGGTGGCGTCCAGGGGTTTCATTTCTTTCTTGGGGGCTTCCTTTTTGGCCATGGCTTTGATCTCCTTTGCAAATTGTTCGTTTTTCTGTGACGTTTATTTCAGGGTGACGACGACGATTTCCGGCGGGTTATAGAACCGCGGCAGACGCCCGGAAGCCCGCACCAGGCCGCGGCCCACGATCATAACGGTGCCGTCCTTATCAAACCTGCCTCCGGCGTATTTGGGAAAATAGCCCTGCCCCGGCGCGTAAACGCCGTTGAGGAGCCCGGGAACGGCCCACTGCCCGCCGTGGGCGTGGCCCGCCAGCACCAGGTCGAAGCCGTACGCGCAGTACAGATCGAACTTTTCCGGGCGGTGGGAAAGCAATATGGTATATCCGTTCCTCCGGGGCAGCGCGGACACGTGCTCCAGCTGCTCTTCAAAGGACGCCCAGCCCGCCGCGGCGGGATCAAAGCCGCCCGCCCAGGCGGCGGGATCGTCCACCCCGCAGAGATTCAGATGGACGCCCTTCCATTCGATTTCCGCCATTTCCCCGCTGAGCCGGCGGATGTGCAGCCCCTCCAGCACGGCCATCCGGGCGGCAAACGCCTCCGCGCCGCCCGCGTATTCATGATTGCCCGTCACATAATAACAGGGATACCGCCCGGCGATCCCTTCCAGGAAGCGGACGGTATTTTCAGAGGAGGGGCCGTCGCCGAACAGATCGCCCCCCAGCAGGATCAGATCCGGCCGCTGCCCGTCCACGGCGGAAAGCAGCCCGTCCATATCCTCGCCCCAGGCGCAGTCGTGCAGGTCGGAAAGGAAAACGATGCGCATCTCCTCCGGCGAAGCGCCCGCATCCAGGCGGTAATGCGCCGTCTTCAGCCCGTTATACAAGCCCGGCAGCACCGCGCACAAAAGCGCGATGCCGACCCAGCGGGGAATATGGATCTTCATGCCCGTTCCTCAATTCCGGCGGCGCGGCGCGCTCAGGCGGCCTTCCCGTTTCCGTCCTCTTTAAACACATCCCGGCTGGCCCAGAAATACTGCGCGCCGCTCCACACCGTCATCACGCTCATGGCGATGGCCAGGGCCAGGGTGATCCAGTGCCCCTTCGCCAGCAGCATGGCCGCCAGCACGCAGAAATACTGGGTGTTCGTTTTGATCTTGCCCAGCCAGCCCGCGGCGATGACGTTGCCCTTTTTCACGGCCACCAGGCGCAGCCCGTCCACCATCAGCTCCCGGGCCGCCACGATACACACCGCCCAGGCGGGCAGCCGCCCGTCGGCGCAGAGGAAGATCATGGCGCACAGCACCAGCAGCTTGTCCGCCACGGGATCGGCAAACTTGCCGAACACCGTCACGATCCCCCGCTTCCGGGCGATGTAGCCATCCAAAAAATCGGTGACCGCCGCCAGGGCGAACACCGCCGCCGCCCACCAGGGCAGCCCCAGCGCCCACAGCAGCAGGCATACGGGAATCAGGATCACCCGCAGGATCGTCAGTTGATTGGGTAGGTTCATGGGTGGTTTGATCTCCTTTTACGGCTTTTTTCGGGAATGGATGATGCCGTCCGCCCAGTCCGCCATGCGGTAGGCCCAGTGCTGGCGCTTTTTCAGCGCCACGGCAGCCTCCAGGGCGCCGGTGCGGTAATCGTTATTGTCCGGCTGCAGCCGGATGGCCTCCCGGAAGGACTGATGGGCGGAGCCGAACTGCTTCATCCCCATCAGGATCAGCCCCTGGATGTAGTACCATTCGTCGTCCCGGTTTTCCGCCCGGCCCAGCTGCAGCAGCGCGCTTTCATACCGGTCCTGGCTGAGCAGGCGGCGGGCGGTGGCCTTCGCCTCCGCCGGCGGCACCCGGCGGTACACCGTGGGCTTCATGGTCAGGGCGCGCTTGAGGGCCTCCTCGTACGCCAGATTCAGCTCCGTCAGCTCCTCCTGGGCTTTGCGCTGCATCTCCGCGTCGGTAAACTGATCGGGATGGCAGCGCTTCACCCGGGCATGGTAAGCCCTGCGGATCTGCTGTTCGTTGGCATCCGCGCTCAGGCCCAGCACTTCAAAGGCGTTCACCGGCTCGCTCCATCCTTCCCATTACGGCGTTTCGATGGGTTCCCTGCGGATATTGGCCCCCAGGGAACGCAGCTTTTCTTCAATATGCTCATACCCGCGCTCGATATAGCCGGGCTCGTAAATCTCCGTGGTGCCGTTGGCCATGAGCCCGGCGATCACCAGGGCGGCCCCGGCCCTCAGGTCCGTGGCGGTGACGGGGGAACCGTACAGCTCGTCCACGCCCTCGATGATGGCGGTCTGATCCAGAATGCGCACCCGGGCGCCCATGCGCTGCATTTCGATCAGGTGCTTGAACCGGGATTCAAAGATCGTTTCGATCACCACCGAATCGCCGTTGGCCCGGGTGAGCAGGGCGCTCATGGGCTGCTGGAGATCCGTGGGGAAGCCGGGGTACTCCTGGGTCTTGATATTCACGGCCCGGTGCCCCCGGGCGGTGCGCACCCGGATGGCGTCGTCGCTTTCGGAAACGGACACGCCCATTTCCAGCAGCTTGGCGGTCAGCGCCTCCATATGGGTGGGGATGCAGCCGCGAATCACCACGTCGCCCCGGGTGGCGGCGGCGGCGATCATCAGCGTGCCGGTTTCGATCTGATCCGGGATCACGGTGTATACGCTGCCGTGCAGGCGGGGAACGCCGGTGACGCGCACGGTATCCGTGCCGGCGCCCTTGATCTTCCCGCCCATGGAGTTGAGGAAGTTGGCAAGGTCCACCACGTGGGGCTCCTTGGCGGCGTTGTAGAGCACGGTGTTCCCCTCCGCCTTCACGGCGGCCAGCAGGGCGTTGATGGTGCCCCCCACGGTGATACGGTCGAAATACACGTGGGCGCCGGTCATTTTGCCCCGGGCGCTGATGGTGGCCCCCCGCTCCCTGACCTCCGCGCCCATGGCGCGGAAGGCCTTCAGATGCTGCTCAAAGGGCCGGGCGCCGATGGAGCAGCCCCCGGGATAGCCCACGTCGGCCTCGCCGAAGCGCCCCAGAAGCACCCCCAGCAGGTAATAGCTGGCCCGCATCTGCTGGGTTTGGGCGTAGGGCACCTTGCAGGAATTGACCCCCCGGGGATCGATCTGCAGCCGGCGGGCCAGGGGATCGTACGCCGCCTTGGCCCCCAGTCCCCGCAGGATCTCCACCAGCACCCGCACGTCCTCGATGTCCGGCAGGTTTTCGATCACGCATTCCTCGTCGCTCAGCAGCGCCGCGGGGATCACGGCTACGGACGTATTTTTGCCGCCCGAAACATAGGTTTCCCCCATCAGGGGGATCCCCCCTGTGATGAGCAGCTTATAGGCATCCATCCGGCCTGTTCCTCCTCGTTTGCAAGTCCTTGAGAAAAATAGTTTACCATTATCAGTATACCATAAGCCGCGCAAATTGTTAAGCACATTTTTTCCGCCGCCGGGCCGGTGAAACGGGGGTTGCGCAGGAGAAGCGCATCCGTTACAATAGGGATATCAGATCCCTTTACGAAAGCGGGTTGCCCCATGGAATCTCCCCTCAGCTCCTACGACAGCTACCGCCGCGCCCGGGACGAATCCTGGCGGGCGCTGCTGGCCATGGAAAACGCCGCGCTGCCGGTGGACCCGGAAGCCCTGGCCCGGATCAGCGGCGTCGGGGTATACTCCCGCAAAGAGGCGGAAGCGTTTCCCCGGCTTGCCCGGCTGCTGGAAAAAGCGCCGGCGGGGGCATGCGTATCCGTCCAGGTGGACGGACGGTGGCACTTTTTCCTCCGGGACGGCCTGGACGAAGCCCGCCGCCGCTTCGCCGTGGCCCACGAGCTGGGCCATATCCGATTGAACTGCCCCACCCGGCCGCTGGCCCCGGGGATCCGCGTGTTCTGCAGCGCCCCCGCCGCCGGGGATCTGACGGACGGCACGGAGGGCACCCCCGACTGCGACGCGGACATGTTCGCCATCCGGCTGCTGGCCCCGGCCTGCCTCCTGCATGAACTGCACGTGGACACGCCGGGCGGCATTGCCGCTCTGTGCGGCCTGCCGCCCCGGGCCGCGGCGTTCCGGGCGGAGCGGATGGCGCTGCTCAACGAACGGA
>JAILBG010000021.1:0-4811 GCA_024681215.1 Clostridiales bacterium | reverse complement strand
GCGTACGCGCACTGATACAAAAGGAAATTGCTCAGCCGCATTTCGCCGCTGGTGCGGATCAAAAGATCCACGTCCGGCAGCCCCGCGGTGTAGAGCTCATCCGCGAACATGGCGTCGTCGATGCTTTCGGGGGCGATTTCGCCCTTCACTGCTTTTTCAGCCAGACGCCGGGCCGCCCGGACCAATTCCGCCCGGCTGCCGTAATTGATGGCGATGTTGAGCTTTAGGCCCGTGTTGTCCGCCGTGCGGGCTTCGGCGTTGAACAGGGCGGCGCGCTGCTTTTCCGGCATGCCGTCCTTGTCGCCTAAGATGCGGATGCGGACGTTTTTTTCGTCCAGCTCGTCGATTTCGCTGGTGAAGTATTCCAGCAGCAAGCCCATCAGCGCCTCCACCTCCTGGGGGCTGCGCCGCCAGTTTTCGGTGGAGAAGGCGTACAAAGAAAGGGCCTCGATGCCCAGATCGCTGCTTTCCCGGATGATGGACCGCAGGGCCTCCACGCCCTTGCGGTGCCCCAGGGCCACTTTGATCTTGTGGGCCTTGGCCCAGCGGCCGTTGCCGTCCATGATGATGGCCACGTGACGGGGGAGGGCTTCTGTCATGCTTCCTCTTTTCCTTGCGGCTGCCTGTCCATAAACTGCGCCGCAATCCATTCGTCCCCCCGGACGCAGACGAGGCGCACCGTGCCGTCCTGCCGGGTTTCGCCGTTTTTCTTGGGCGCGGCGGTGAAGGTCACACGGGGCGCCGGGGCGCCGGGGGGCAAAAGGGAGAGGGCTTCCTTGAGGGGAAGCCCCAATAACTCAGGCATCAAACCTCCATGATCTCCTTTTCCTTTTCGGCGGCGATCTTGTCCACTTCCTTGATCTGGTTGTCGGTCAGCTTCTGCAATTCTTCCTCGGCCTTGCGCTGATCGTCCTCGGTGATCTGGGAATCCTTCTTGAGTTTCTTTATCTGCTCCATGGCGTCCCGGCGGGTGTTGCGCATGGCCACCTTGGCTTCCTCCGCGCTCTTGCGCACCACCTTGGTCAGCTCCCGGCGGCGCTCCTCGTTGAGCTCGGGCACCACCAGGCGGATGAGCTTGCCGTCGTTGGAGGGGTTCATGCCCAGGTCGCTCTTCTGGATGGCCTTTTCCACCAGGGGGATGGCCTTGGGATCCCACAGCGCGATGGTCAGCAGCCGGGGTTCGGGGCTGTTGATGTTGCCCATCTGGCGCAGCGGCGTCTGGGTGCCGTAATAATCCACCATGATCTTGTCCAGGATCTGGGGATTGGCGCGGCCCGCCCGCAGGGACAGCATATCTTTCTGATAATAATCCCGGGTCTTTTCCATTTTGCTTTTTGCGGTATCAATCACGGCGCGATACATGTTCATTCCTCCGATCGTATCTGTTTTTTCCTATTTTACTCTTTTTTGGGGCGTCTGGCAACCCTTTTTTGGTTCAGCGGGTCACCCATTCGGTGGGGGCGTCGGTAAAGCTGACGGTGGGGTAAACGTATTGCAGCTTGTTCGTTTTGCAGTACTGCTCAGCGCTGCTGCCGGGATCGACGGTGATGATCAGATCGGGAGAGCATTCGATAAAAACGCCGTATCCGATGCTGCCGACGCTGCCGGGGATGGTAACGGAAGTGAGGGAGGTGCAGTATCGGAACGCGGCTTCGCTGATGCTGGTGACGCTGTCGGGGATGGTAACGGAAGTGAGGGAAGCGCAGCCGGAGAGCAGGTGGGTCTCGATCGTGGTGATGCCGTTGGGAATGGAAACGGAAGTGAGGCCGGAGCATTCGGAAAACGCGGCTTCCCCAAGGCTAACGACGCTGTCGGGGATGGAAACGGAGGCGAGACCGGAGCATTTGAAGAAGGCGAATTTTTCGATGTCGGTAACGCTGTCGGGGATGGAAATGGAGACGAGGCCGGAGCAGCCGGAGAAGGTGGACGGCTGAATGCTGGTGATGCCGTCGGGGATGGAAACGGAAGTGAGGGCGGAGCAGTTGTAAAACGCGGAGGCCCCGATGCTGACGACGCTGTCGGGAATGGACAGGGAAGAAAGACTTTGGCAGTTCCAGAACGCCGATTCTCCAATGCTGGTAACGGTGTTGGGAATGGTAACGGAGGTGAGGTTAGTGCAGAAATAGAACGCGCCGTCCCCGATGATTTCAAGGCCTAAGGGGAGGGTATATTCCGCATCTTCCAGCACGGCGGGATAAGCGATCAGCCTTCTGTCGCTTTTGCCGAACAGCACGCCGCCCACGGTGGTCAGGTACGGGTGATCCGCGGCCACCGCCACGGTGGACAGGTTATAACCGGAAATGAAAGGATTCTGTCTTACCGCCATAATGGGATGTCCGTCCAGATCATTGGGGATGACCACGTGGCCGCCGAAACCGCCCTTATAGGCGATCAGCTCGGCACTGCCGTTGTCCAGCAGGGCGTATTCAAAATCCCCGCATTGATAAATCGTTTCTTCTTCTTCCGCCAGGGCAACGGTCATCCCGGCGCACAGCAGGAATGCGCACAGCAGCAGGGTGAACAGCTTTTTCATGGAATGGGCCTCCTTTTGTTTTCCTTTATATATTATCCGCCTGTTAGCATTATTTCTCCATTGCCATGGCCCGCATGGCGGGGGAGGGGGCGCGGCCCAGCATTTCCTCCGCCCGGGCAAAATCCCCCGCCTGCAGGGCGGCGCGCAGGGCGGTGGTGGAGATGCGGCTGCCGTCGGGCAGGGTGACGGGGGGCACCACCGTCAGGCCGATCCCCGCTTCGCCGCACAGGGCGCGCAGCTCCTCCGCCCCCCAGGCGCCCCGGTAGCCGAAGCGGTGGTCGTCGCCGCAGATCACGTGGCGGGCGCCCAGCTCGCCCAGCACGATCCGGCGGAAAAATTCGTCCCCGGGCATGCGGCGCATACCGTCGTCAAAGGGGCTGACGGCCACGGTATCCGCCCCGGCTTCCCGGAGCAGGGCGATCCGCTCCTCCAGGGTGGTGAGGGGCGCGCCTTTCCCGCCGGGAGGAACATCGAAGGTGTGGGCGCAGACGGAAAGGCCCTCCCGCCGGGCGATTTCCCGGGCGGCGGTCAGCAGCGCCCGGTGGCCCAGATGCACGCCGTCGAAAAAGCCCAGGCAGACCGCGGCGCCCCGATCCCGCTGTTCCATGGCCCCTCCTTCCGCCTCTCCGGCCGTTCAGAAATTGCTTTTTCATATTATCATATTTTTCTTTTTCGCGCAACAGCGGGGCCCGTCGACGGGGACGCGGAAGACCAAAATTGTATTTTTATTGTATATAATTTAGGCCGATAAAGAAAAAATTACATTTATGATTGATTTTTTGGCGGATATCCGGTATAATCGTACGCATCGGTGGCGGCGAATACGCCGGCCGAACAAAAAATGATTTCATTCATCAATTTTATTTGGTGAACGAAAATATTAAAAATGGAGGAATGACCCATGAAAAAGTTCCTGTCTATGCTCCTGGCCATGATCATGGTCCTGGGCGTCGTGGGTGCCAGCGCTGAAGCCGTGACCTATGAACGCGGCGACGACGAAGACATCTACGAAGAAGTGCTGGGCGACTTCGAAGGCCTGATGGCCGCTGCGGAAGCCGCCGAGACCATCGACGAGCGTTTTGTTCTGGAAGCGCAGGCTGAAGCCTATCTTCTGGACAGCGCCGTGATGATCCCCACCACCACCCAGGGCGGTGCCTACACCATGACCCGCATTGCGTATCGCACCATCCCCTATGCCAACTGGGGCAACGACGATGACCGCTGGGGCACCATGGTGGCCGCCAACGAACTGATCAAGAAGGAAGACCGCGAGGTCATGAAGGAAGCCTGGAAAAAGGCCGTTGCCGGCGAAGAAGCCTACGACCCCGCCAAGATCCTGACCGACCTGGGCTACACCCTGGCCAACGAATACAAGACCACCTTCTCCACCGCTCCCGTCACCCTGGACTGGCTGAACACCTCCTCCCAGAGCGACACCGAGATCACCGTGCAGACCGTGGACGGCCTGGTGCAGTACAACAACCTGGGCGTAATGGAGCCCAAGCTGGCCGAGAGCTGGGAAATCAGCGAAGACGGCCTGACCTACACCTTCCACATCCGTCAGGATGCGAAGTGGTACACCTCTGAAGGCGCTGAATACGCTCCTGTGACCGCCAACGACTTCGTGGCTGGCTTCCGTCACATGCTGGATGCCAAGGCCGGTCTGGAATGGCTGGTGGACGGCGTTGTGGCCGGTGCCGGCGAATATTACGCCAATGGCGGCGCCTGGGAAGACGTGGGCTACGAAGCGGCGGATGACTACACCCTGGTCATCACCCTGGAAGCTCCCACTTCCTACTTCATGACCATGCTGACCTACTCCTGCTTCCTGCCCATCTGCGAGGATTGGTATCTGAGCCGCGGCGGCGTCTTCGGCGTTGAAGAATATGCCGCTGCTTCCGCCGACACCAACGCCTACACCTACGGCATGAACACGGACGTGGCCTCCCAGGTCTACTGCGGCCCGTTCCTGCTCAAGAAGCTGGTCACCGATTCTGAAATCGTGTGCGAAAAGAACCCCAACTACTACGACGCCGACAAGATCAACATGAACAAGATCACCTGGATCTTCGACGCGGGCGAGAATCCCACCCAGACCTACAAAGACGTGGTTGACGGCGTGTACGCTGGCATGGGCCTGACCGAAGCCTCCGGCACCCTGGCCCTGGCCAAGGAAGACGGCAACTTCGACAAGTATGCCTACGTGTCCGACACCACCTCCACCTCCTACTTCGGCGGCCTGAACATGAACCGCGGCACCTTCGCCCTGGCGTCCGGC